>NZ_JBJIAB010000002.1:0-330647 GCF_045310795.1 Candidatus Clostridium helianthi | reverse complement strand
AACAGGAAAGTTAAGGTCTATAGCGCCGATGGTACTGCATGGGAGACTGTGTGGCAGAGTAGGACGTTGCGAGGTAATCTTGTAGATTACAAGAGTTAAGTTAAAGAAATTTAACTTATGGATCTTTAGCTCAGTTGGTTAGAGCAACCGGCTCATAACCGGTAGGTCTAGGGTTCGAGTCCCTGAAGGTCCACCATGGGGGTATAGCTCAGTTGGGAGAGCACCTGCCTTGCACGCAGGGGGTCAAGAGTTCGAATCTCTTTATCTCCACCATTGAAAACTATGAATTTTATTCATAGTTTTTTTATTTTTTTATTATAAATATTATTTAACAACAATATTTATTACTAGCATGAGTTATATGATGCAGAAAATAGTAGAACAACAGTATAAAATAGGCTAAAAATACTAATTGTTAAAGTATACAATGAATGAATTATAATATATAATTTATATGTAAAATATATGTAAAAATGTAATTTGGTATTTTTATTTATTGTATAAAAATTATATTGCGAGGGGTAGGATTATGGTAAGAACTATTGTCTGCAAAAAAGATGGATGTAGCGGTAATGAATTTCATATATCAACAGAAGATAATAAACTTAAATTAGTCTGTAAAGACTGTGGAAGTACTTATTATTATGATGTGAGTTATTATGAATTTATAATGTTATCAAATTGTGCAGAGTGTAATAACGATACATTTAAGGTGTTTAATAATTTAGATAAACAAGGAATATATGCTAAGTGTTCTAAGTGTGGTGCTCCACCAGAAAAAATATACATTGATGATGAAGGTGTACAAGTTACTTATGAAGCAAAGTTGCTACAAGATATAAAGCAGTTTATGTATCAAATTGACCAAAGAATTTGTAGTTTAGAGATGAAAATCGATGGTTTGGAAAAAGGGCAAGAATTATTAGAAGAGTCACTCGCTTATATAAATAGATATATGTCTGAGTAATATAATATCTGTGAATTTTAAAATTGTACTTAAAGAGGATGGCGTATGAAGAACAAAAGGAAAATTATTTACTGGTTTTTATTAATAGTTTGGATGATAGGGATATTTATTATGTCTAATCAACCTGCCCAAATATCTGATTCTCAAAGTGAAGGCGTAATAAATATTCTTTCTGCTATAGGTATCAATATGAATGGAATCTTTGGGCAGTTTACTAATTTTATAGTTAGAAAATGTGCACATTTTCTTGAATATATGGTATTATCATTACTAGCATTTAATGTGTTTAGATTGTATTTTAACATCAGAAGAGTTATTTTTTTGACAGTAGTTTTTGTATTTTTTTACGCTTGTTCTGATGAAATACATCAATTATTTGTTTTAGGAAGAGAAGGTGCTTTTAGAGATGTTATAATAGATACGGTTGGGGGGATTACACTAATATTGATTAATCTATTTAGAATGCATATAGTTGCCAAGTTTAATGAAGATAAATAAAAGATAATTTGAATAATTGAGATATAGTAATTTAAGATTAAAACCAAATTAATTATTCAAATTTTAAAATAATATAAATGAGTTAATTATATTAAGGTATGAAAATAAGGAATAAAAATTGTGAAGGCTAAGTATATAATGCAAATTAGGCATTGTGTACTTAGCCTTCATTTTCTATAACAGAAATTAAATATGTGATGCAAACATAAATATAAGTTAGTGAGAAACAAATATAGACATTGGTTTAATTAGAGTAAACAAAATTACAATTACTCTAAAATTACTTATTAAACCTATTTATGAGATGAATTAAATTTTATTTTAAATAGATCATTTACTTTAAATAGAATATAAATAAGAATAAGTATTAATAATCCATCAAAAGTGAAGTTGAACAAAAATAATTGTTTCGCGGTATCAGCCTTTCCATTGCCTACAAAAGGCATTGGAAATTGAAGCATACCTATAAATATAACAGTCCAAAGCAAGAAAATTTTGTTCTTTATTTCAGGATTAGAACTATTTCGAATATATTTATACAGTGAGCATAACAGAACAATAATATAAATTAATCCTATAAAATATAAATTTCTAGGTAATATTTTTTCCCTTATAGATGACCAAAGAGTGAAACGATGGAAATCCCTAACTGGGGTTGAACTATCAGCTTTTGAGTACTTACCTAGTCCAGTACTAGTATAAAATGTCTTACTTGCGGTATATTTCATGCCATTTAATAAACGAGTAGGGTGAGTTAAATAGAATTTTGCAAGTTTAAAGTTATTTATTTTACTGTAGAATTTTTCATCAGTTATTTCTGAACCAGGAATATATTTGACATATTCATCGGAATCCAAATAAGCATGTTTCCCAGCCTCAGCTGATAAATCAGGATCTAAGCCTAAATCTACCAAGTCTTGCTCTGGAGTAGTAGATTCGTTTAATACTCCATAAAAGACTGAGTTATACTGGGTGTCTTTACTTAAGTTGTTGCTATTCATATTGATGCGAATAGGGTAGATTATCAATAAGCATGTAATAACATATAAAATAGCTAAACTGATTTTATTTAGATTATATCTATTATCCAATAATATTTTACATACAAGGATTATAATAATAGGTAAAGAAGTAATAACTTGTAATTTAGAACCTAAAAATAAAAATGCTGAAAATAATATATAAAGTATTTTCGACATTAATTTTTCCGTTCCCTTTACTACGTATTTGTATTGAATATAGTTAAGAATGGATGCAACAAGCAATGATAGTGTAGTTATCATCATTGGTTCTCCATATAGGCTATTAAACCAAATTAAATAATTGCCATCAAAGAAAATGAATGCGGTTATTAGTACAACAATCATAGATTTAATATTATTTTTTATATTCAAAGATTTTAATATTATGATAAATGAAAGAATATATATAATACTATAGATGACAGCTAAATATTGAGTTTTAAATATATTATGATCAAGTGATTTGCATATATAATTAACAAGTATTATTATATAGCTCAAACTACAATTCCAGATGCTTTTAGAATCAGTATTGTTTAAAGGGGTAATCTTATAATCAGTCACAATAAAGTTGTAATATCCTACAGAGTTAGGATTGTTCGTATCTGAGTCTAATAATGACAGACCAGATATATTCATAATTCTATAGAAATCACCTTGGTCAGCAACACCCACTTGGGGTTTTATAAATAGGACTCCGATAGTTATAGAAATTGCAAGTAAAGCAAACCAAAACATATAGAAGTTTCTTAAATTCTTTTTTGCTTTCATTAAATTTTCCTCCACAAAGATAGATTTAAAGTAATAAACATGATTATAAAGATATTAACAGATAAAATTATAATGTTTTTTGGTTAATACTACAAGAAAACATCAAATTAATTTAAATGACTACTTCAAAAATAGGATAAATATAAGTTTTCAGAAAATTAAGAAAATAAGGAGGATTTAACGAATAGAAATAGAAATATAACATATAGCATTATTAAGTGAAAGGCAGGTGGGAGCCAATCTCTTGGGTAGATTAAGGGTTTGGCAGCATTATGAAAGATTATAGTATTAAAAATTTAAGAAATGTAGGATTAATGGGGCATAATGGAACTGGAAAGACTTCCTTAGCGGAAAGCCTTCTGTATTATTCAAAAATTACAGATAGATTAGGGAATATTGAAGATGGAACTACGGTTTTAGATTTTGATACTGAAGAAAAGAAGAGACAATTTTCTATTGCTCTTTCAGTAGCACCAATTGAATTAGATAATGTTAAAATAAATCTTATAGATATTCCTGGATATGCAGACTTTCAAGGTGAATGTATCGAAGGAATGAGAGCCGTGGATGTAGGTATGATAGTTGTAAGCGGAGTTTCAGGAGTCAAGGCGGGAACTGAAAGAGCCTGGGAATATTGTAACAAAATTAAATTGCCTAGAACATTTTTTATAAATAAATTAGATAGAGAGAACTCGGATTTTAATAAAGTACTAGCATCTCTTAAAGAAAAATTTGGCATCAGCGTGGTGCCTATTCAGTATCCTATAGGAGAAGAAGACAATTTTAAAGGAGTAATAAATATAATATCCAAACAAGCAAGAGTATACGATGTAAAGACTAAGGAAATAAAAATATTGGATATACCTGAAGATCTCCAGGATGAAGTTGAAAATTGTAAGAAGATGATTATGGAAGCTGTAGCTGAGACTGATGAAGTATTGCTTGATAAATATTTTAGTGAAGGCGAATTGAGTGATGAGGAAATATATAAGGGCCTTATAAGTGGATGTGCTAGTGGAGATATTGCCCCTGTTATGTGTGGAAGTGCTACAAAAGTTATTGGAATGGATTCTTTAATTGATGATATTGTAGAATGTTTTCCATCGCCAGAATATGCTATTCCACAAAAAGCTGTAGACGTTTTAAAAGATGAAGAGGTTTTTGTTAATCTCAATCAAGATAAGCCTTTTTCTGCATTAGTATTTAAAACCATTGCAGATCCATTTGTAGGTAGGATATCATTTTTTAGAGTTATTACAGGTGAAGCGAAAGATGATATGACAGTATTAAATGTTAATAAAGATAAGAATGAAAAGTTATCCCATATATGTTTTATTAGAGGTAAGACACAAATACCAGCTAAAAGAATAATAGCTGGTGATATAGGTGCTATTTCTAAGTTACAGTATACAAATACAGGCGATACTTTAGCTAGTTCTGATTTTAAAGTAATATATGACAAAATGAATTTTCCTAAAACAGTTTTCTCAATGGCTGTAATCCCTCAAGCTAAAGGGGATGAGGAAAAGATATCTCAAGCCTTGGCCAAGTTAAAAGATGAAGATCCTGTTTTTCAAATTGATAGAGATGTAGAAAACGCAGAAATTGTAATCTCAGGACTAGGAGAAACACATATTAATGTAATCGCAAGTAAAATAAAAAGTAAATTTGGTGTAGAAGCAGTATTAAGTTTACCAAAGGTACCTTATAAAGAAACTATAAAGGGATTTTCAGATGTACAAGGAAAACATAAAAAGCAGTCTGGTGGACATGGACAGTATGGAGATGTGGTAATTAAATTTGAACGTAGAACAGATGGGGAGGAAGAATTAGAATTTATTGATAACGTTGTTGGTGGCGCAGTCCCAAGAAATTTTATTCCAGCAGTAGAAAAAGGATTAAGAGAGTGTATAACTCATGGTGTTTTAGCAGGATGCCCAGTTATAGGTCTTAAAGCGACTCTTCATGATGGATCATACCACTCTGTAGATTCTTCTGAAATGGCTTTTAAGGTTGCAGCTTCTATAGCTTATAAAAAGGGATTAGAGCAAGCTAAACCTATTCTATTGGAACCTATAATGAAAGTAGAAGTTATATTACCAAATGAATATATGGGAGATGTGATAGCTGATATAAATAAAAAGAGGGGAAGAGTAATCGGAATGGAGCCAGAAGGGGACAAGCAAAAGGTTATATCAGAAATTCCGCTTGCCGAAATTAGAAAATATGCTACTGAATTGAGATCTTTAACTCAAGGAAGAGGAGTATTTACAAAAGAATTTGCAAGATATGAAGAAGTTCCAGAGATAGAGGTAGCAAAAGCAATAGAGAGCATTAATGAATTAAGAAAATAATATTATGGAAAGTTATAGATAAAATTCATGAAATAGGAATAAAGAGTACTCTAGTGTAGGTATTACATAAAGGGTACTTTTTATTTATGGGCTTAATAAAGAGAAATAAAATAAAAATTACTATAATTAAGGAATAAGGTAAATTTTACATTAATATATATAGGATAAAATCATGTGCAGAAAGACATAATATTTTAGTAATAGTATATTTTATACAATTTGAACAAGGGGGCCTGTACAATGTCAGATTATAGCATGGATATTAATGGAAATATAGAATTGAGTGATTATAGTAATATATTTGACTATTTAAATATAATAGACAAAGATGATAATTTTGTAATAAGGATAGATAGAAATAATAAGGATGATATAGAATTAATTAATTCTATGCTTCAAGATAACAAATTTAATATCAATTATACACAATATGACGATTTTGGGAACTACTACATAAGCGCCAATAAAGGGTCTTGAAAAAATATTATTTAAAATACAGGTTTTATTGGAATAGCATAATATAGTATAATATGTATTAGCAAATTGTTTTTTATTGGTATATTAAATAAAATAAAGGAGAGTTATATTATGCAAAAATATGTTATAGGAGTAGATTTAGGGGGAACTAAGATAAGTACTGCATTATCCAATTTAAATGGAGAAGTGTTATGTCAAACAACAGTTCCTACAAATGCAAGCGAGGGAGAAATTCCAGTATTAAATAGAATTATAGAATCTGTTGAAAAAGTAATTAAAGATGGATCAGTAACTTATAAAGATATAAAAGGAATTGGTATCGGTTCCCCTGGACCTTTAGATGCTGAAAAAGGAACTATAATCTATACACCAAACCTTCCATTTAAGAATTTTAATTTAGTGGAACCTTTGAATAAAAAGTTTGAAGTTCCTGTATTTTTAGATAATGATGCAAACGTTGCAGCTATTGGGGAATATATGTTTGGCGCAGGAAAAGGCGCTAAAGATGTAGTATTCTTCACAGTAAGCACTGGAGTGGGTGGCGGTGCTGTCTTAAATGGAAAGGTATATAGAGGGCACACTTCAAATGCATTAGAAATTGGACATATGACAGTAGCACCAGATGGACCAAGATGCAATTGTGGAAATATAGGATGTGTAGAAGCAACATCATCAGGAACTGCAATTGCAAAAAGAGGGCAGGAAGCATTAGCTAGCAAAGTTGAAACTTCATTAAGAAAGTATGATACTATTACTTCATATGAGGTGTTTACAGAGGCGGCTGCAGGAGATCCAGTTTGCGTGGATATAATTAATAATGCACTGAATTATTTAGGAATAGCTGTAGCTAATGCAGTATCTATATTTGATCCAGAAATTATAATAATAGGCGGTGGTGTATCAAAAGCTGGAGATATTGTTTTTGATACAGTAAGAAAAGTTGTTGATAAGAGATGTTTTAAATCTATGGCAGAATCAGTTAAGATTGTTCCAGCAGGATTAGGTACAGATGCAGGAGTAATTGGTGCGGTAGCATTAGCATTGCTTGAAACAGAAGATAAGTAATGCAAAGAATGAATCAAGTAAAGTAGTGTGGATTTTTAGCTTAATCCTAGAACTTTAAAGCATTTAGAATAGGCTTTTATAATAGAATTACAGATAGATGTGAATAAATATTAAAAATTTCACATAAAATTAGAACAAAAAGCTCTCTTTGCAATAAATTTTTTCTTCTCATACATATTACTAAGTTTATTCTAGGTTAATTACTTAATTAGGGAGACTTTTATTTTGATATTTAAAGTATTTACCTATAATAGATTGGGATGAAAAAATTTTTTATATAAGCTATCTCTAGATATACTTAGAGATAGCGTATTATAAAAGAGTATATTTTATATGAAACCTATTCAATAGATTGTTGGATAGGTTTCAATCTTTAATTATGATATAAAAAGAGATTATTGTAATGAGTAACAGTTTAGTAGTATAATTTCTAATTAATAATATTATTGTGGACTTGCAAATTAAATAAGAAGAAGGTAATAAGATGAAAGCAGAGATTATAGCCATAGGAACAGAAATTTTATTAGGCGATATAATTAATTCAAATGCCCAATATTTAGCTCAGGAGTTAGCAGCTCTTGGAATAGATATGTATTATCAGCAAGTAGTAGGAGATAATGAAATAAGAATTATGCATGCATTTGATGAGGCATATAGCAGAAGTGATATCATAATAACTACAGGAGGACTTGGACCAACTGATGATGATATTACAAAAGAAGTTGCGGCTAAATATTTTAATAAAGAATTGATTGAGGATGAAAATTCCACTAAAAAAATAAGAGATTATTTTAAATTTAGAGAAAGAGCAATGACTCAAAATAATTTAAAGCAAGGGTTAATTCCAGAAGGAGCAACTGTTATAAATAATAATAATGGAACAGCACCAGGAGTTATAATGGAAGATAATAATAAGATAATGATCATTTTACCTGGGCCACCAAAGGAAATGAAACCAATGTTTGAAGAATCGGTTAAACCATATCTTCAAGAGAAATCAGATTCAATATTGGTTTCAAGAGTTGTTAAGATACTTGGGATAGGGGAAAGTGCTGTTGCAGAAGAGATTAAGGATCTAATAGACGCTCAAACCAATCCTACAATTGCGCCTTATGCAAAAGATGTAGGAGTAATGCTTCGTATAACTGCAAAGGCTGCAACTAAAGATGAAGCACTAAAATTGATAGAACCAATTGAGGAAGAAATTAAGAACAGACTTGGGGATAATGTTTATGCAACTGAGGATATTAACATAGAAGAAGTTGTAGCTAGGCTTTTGATAGAGAAGAAACTAACAATATCTACAGCAGAATCTTGTACTGGTGGCATGATAGCAAGCTATCTTATTAATTATCCAGGTATATCGGAAGTTTTTTTAGAAGGCGCTGTAACATATTCTAATGAGGCTAAGCATAATAGACTAGGCGTTAATAATGATATTTTAAACCAGTATGGAGCTGTAAGTGAAGAAACCGCAAGAGAAATGGCAATTGGTATTGCAAAGACAGCTAATACTGATGTTAGTATTGTAACAACAGGAATTGCAGGACCAGAAGGCGGTACTTTAGAAAAACCTGTTGGATTGGTTTTTATAGGTGTGTATGTTCAAGGAAAGGTAACGATAAAAAAATGTTTGTTTAAGGGAGACAGAAACAAAGTAAGGCTTCAGTCTACAATTACAGGATTAGACATGCTAAGAAGAATTCTTATTAAATAAATTATGCAAAATAAAAATGCCATAATATATTTCAAACGAAGTAATATATTATGGCTTTACAAATTGTATATAAATAAAAATGGGGGAGAGGCGATTAAATATTGAAGTTAAATACTTCATTATTATTTATTGCCAAATTAAATTTATTTATACATAATTTAGATAAAAAATTTATAATTCTTTTATAGCCTCGCTCAATGTTTTCCCGAAGGAATCGTTAATAACCAAATTAGCCTTGGAATCAGCAGAGGTAGAGCTTTTATTTATTAATACAAGATTCTTTCCTTTAAAATAATTGATAAGTCCGGCAGCAGGATAAACAACAAGTGAAGTGCCACCTATAATAAGAGTATCTGCATTAGAAATTGCAGTTATAGAGTCTCTAATTACTTTATCGTCTAGACCCTCTTCATAAAGAACTACATCGGGTTTAACAGCCCCACCACATTTAGTGCAAATAGGAACTCCCTTAGATTGTAGGATAAAATTCACATCATAAGATTCGTGACATTTAACACAATAATTTCGATGAATAGATCCGTGAAGTTCGAATACATTTTTGCTTCCAGCCATTTGATGGAGTCCGTCTATATTTTGTGTAACGATAGCTTTTAATTTTCCCATTTCTTCAAGTTTGGCTAATGCTAAGTGTCCAGCATTTGGTTTAGCATCTGGGTATATAAGTTTTGCTTTATAAAATTTAAAAAATTCTTCAGGATATCTAATATAAAAAGTATGTGATACTAACTGTTCAGGAGTTAATGTAGCATTTAATTTCTCGCTAAACAGGCCATTTGAACTTCTAAAGTCAGGTATATTAGATTCCGTACTGATACCAGCTCCGCCGAAAAAGACTATATTACTACTATTCTTTAATATTTCTGATAACTTTTCAATGCTCATAGAAAAACCTCCAAATTAGAATTTATTTTAAGTATTAAAAACACATTATCATGTATATTTAATTATTGCACAATTGATTAGAAAAATAAAATATAAGCCCTGATAAATTAAACATTTTAAAATATTTATAATAAAAAAATAAAAAATGTGTTGACATAATATAAATAACTCGATATAATACTACTTGTATCTGGTGATGACGGCGTAGAGGTAACACTCCTTCCCATTCCGAACAGGAAAGTTAAGGTCTACAGCGCTGATGGTACTGCATGGGAGACTGTGTGGAAGAGTAAGACGTTGCCAGGTAATATGGCTCGATAGCTCAGTCGGTAGAGCAGAGGACTGAAAATCCTCGTGTCACTGGTTCGATTCCAGTTCGAGCCACCATAATAAATGAACTGTTGTGTAATTAGTAACTGATTGTACAGCAGTTCATTTTATTTAAAAGAAAAAATTCTAACTTATTATACTAAATTAGGTTTATTTATAAAGTACATTTTCTATTTTTTTATTTATTTTTTTATATCTATATATACCTAATATTATAGATATGACACTAAGTGCAATAAAAATTATTCCTAAAACATATGTAAAATTAGTATCAAATAATTTTATTAATGAAATAGCTAGAGCAAATGTGCCTAGCCCAGTTCTCATATATGCTAGAAGTGTCCTCTCATTTGCTAAGTGTGTCCTGTCGGCAGCTAAAAAATCTCGTAATATCATTTTATCTTTGTTAAAGTTATATATTTTTTCTGTTTTTTCTTTTTCTATCATGGCTTACCTCTATTCTGCGTTTAAAAATTTTTATATTTTTAATAATTCTTTTTAAAATTTACCAATTATGTTTGAGATTTCTTGAAGTCGTAAAATTGCATATTTATAAAAGGCTTTATAAGACGAACAAAAATAATTTTTGCCCAAGGCCTTTTCATTAATTGGTTCATAATGCCTTCTGCATCCGCCTCTGCAGATAGATATAAATTTGCATTTAAGGCAATTATCTGGAATGCTTTTTGATTTATCTATAAATTCTTTAGCTTTTTCTCCATGTAATAAATTATCTATGTTATTTTCTTTTATATTTCCAATATTCCATTCATCAATAACATAGAAATCACAAGGATAGCATGAACCATCTGATTCAACAACTAGATTAGAGGAACAACGTCCATTCATATCACAAGACTCTGGACGTAAACCCAATAGTATTTGAATTATATTATCAAACATTCTAATACTAATTTTTTTTCCTTCCTTAAAGTCTTTATACCATAAATCAAATAAGTTTTTCAAAAATTCCTCATAATCTTCTGGTGTTAATGAGTATGTATTTTTTCCAGCTTCAGAATCCAATGGATCTAAACATGGTATAAACTGTAGATAATTAAATTCATTTTTACTATAATACTTGTATATTTTTTGCACATGCCTAGCTACGGATTTGGTAACTACTGATAAAATATTATATTGAACTTTATATTTATTGAATATTTTAATAGTTTTTTCGATCCTTTTATAGCTTCCTGTTCCATTAACATCTATGCGGTTTTGATCATGAATATCTTTAGGACCATCTAATGAAAGCCCTGCTAGAAAATTGTTTTTTGCTAAAAATTCTCCCCAGTTATCATTAATAATAATTCCATTTGTTTGAATGGCATTATTTACTATTAAATTTTTAGTATTATATTTTTTTTGCATATCTATTAGATTTTTATAAAAGTTAAGGCCAGCTAAAGTGGGCTCACCTCCTTGAAACGTAAAACCAACTATATTATCTCCATATTCAAAAACTTTTTTTACTAATATTTCTAATGTATTATATGACATTAATCCATAGTTTTTTTCATTTCTGTGTTCAGTAATATCATAATAAAAACAATATTTGCAATGTAAATTACAAATACTTGATACAGGTTTTATAAGTACAGTTATTGCTGGCATTTGTATCACACCTATCTTTCTATAATTTATAATATTGTGAGATTTCTTATAGTGCATGCCTAATTAATTCGTTTTGTGCATGAGGGACCACAAAAGGTTCTTATTGGTACATATTTTCGTTATAAATAAGTCCTAAATATAGGGTTGCTACTGAGATTCAAACTTATGTAATTGAGAGATAATCGATATTTCTACAATTATAACTAATGTAATATATTTTGTTATCAGTATGAAATCCTATATAATAAAGCTTAATTGAATTTAAAGGTATAAAGAACTCTACTAAAACTTGTAAAAAACGAGATAAAATAAATATCTCGTTTTATGGGTTTTAATTTTTCTTATCATTAGTTGTTTTTAGTCTAACTGCATTTTTCATTGGAAATCCAGTATCGTAATCCAATTGTCTTGGTTCATATTCTTCATTTTCTCTTTGACGAGTGTATCCATCATTTTCCCATGTCGGCTTCTTATCTTTTCTCCATGTTCTGCAAGCCCATTGATACCCTCTATATAAATCTCTTGTATTGTTCATGTTTTGCAGTAGTTTATCATGTAATTCATTACGAATATCAGCGTATTCATCACTATTAATTAGATTGCACACTTCATATGGATCCTTTTCCATATTGTAGAACTCATCACTGTCTAATAAATTAATGACTAATTTATATTGTTCAGTGATAGCAGCTCTCATAATTTGAAGTCCACCGAATCCATCATGGTCGACTTCGTACCTTGTAAATTCTGTAAATACAACATCATTAATTTTTACAGAAGTATCTTTTATTTGTGCAAGCATACTTTTACCTTCTAGTATTTTAGGTACAGGGACACCTATATATTCAAGAATAGTTGGTGCAATATCAATATGAGAAGCAGGATAATTGATGGTTTTTCCTTTTTCTCCTCCTCTTATAATTAAAGGAATATTGGCAATCTCTTTATAAGCTACGGCATTCTTCATTTGCAGACGATGAGCACCTAACATATCTCCATGATCTGAAGTGAAGATAACAAGGGCGTTTGGAATTTGTTCATTGATTACATTTATAATACGTCCTATTTCATGATCAACAAAGGTATTGCAGCCTAGAAATAATGCTAATTGCTTTGAAGGCTTGTTCAACATTTCTATAGGTTTGTTAATATCATCTCCTGACCATAATTGTTGCATGAAAGGTTTTTTGCTAAGGTCATCTTGAAAGTTTGGATTATCATCAAATTTAAATCCTTCATACATGGTATTGTATGGAGCTGGGCATATACATGGACCATGAGGTTCATCATAAGATACTGTTAGGAAGAAATCTTCATCTTTATAACGATTTAAAAAATCAATGGCACGATTAGAACAACGATGAGCATAGGTAAAATCTTCTGTTAAACCTGGTTCATATGAAGTTGATGATTGCCTAGATTTTACCTTTTCTTCATCTGTCAGTTCATTTAAATAACATTTCATATCATACCAATATTCTTCATCCCATCCTTCAGGACATTTTCCCAATCCAAAATAATCACCACCATCTAAATGCCATTTTCCTACATAACCACAATGGATTTTATTATCTGTAAGTCTTTGACCAATGGTTTTTACATTATCACCCATAGCAATACAATTTGTGACAACGCCATTTGTGTGTGGGAAAGTTCCTGTGAAGATGGCAGATCTTGCTGGACCACAAACTGGCTGACAAGTATAGGTATTCTCGTATTTTATTCCTTCCTCAGCTAGCTTGTCTAAATTGGGAGTTACCATTTGGGGATTGCCATAGCATCCAAGCATGTCTTTTCTAGTTGTGTCTGTCATAATTAATATTATTTGTTTTTTCAATTATTTTCACCTCTCCATTATTTATAAATGATTTATTAAACTTTTTCTTAACTACAATAAAACCTGTAATGGATATTATTGCGTATATAAATGTAATTATTAATAAACGCATACCGTAATTACTACCATGATAGATAATTCCAATTGGAGAAAAAATAATATATATATATATCAAAGTAGTAATAGCCACGAATGAAATGGGCTTAGCATGTTTCCAAGAATTTAAGTCAACTTCGCCTATATCCTTTTGAACATAAGGTACTTTTCTTGGTGCAATTAATCCTGAGATCAACATGATTAATACACAGCATACAAATAATATTCCATATATGTGTAAGTAATGAATATTTATATGGAAAACAAATTTATACAATGCATAACATATAATAAAGAAGAAAATGGAGATTTTTGCTCCAATTGCTGGAACCTTTTTGGTTACAAAGCCCATCAATACTACTACTAATATAGGTATATTAAAGAACCCCATAACACTTTTCATAAATATATATAAACCTTCTGGAGCTCTTGCTATATTAGGTGCAACGAAAATGGAAAAAATTCCAATAATAGTGCCGAATATTTTACCCATCTTAACTAATTTTTTATCATCAACATTTTTATTAAAGATTGGCTTATAAATATTTAGACAAAACATTGTTGATGCTGAATTTAAGGCTGAATCAAAAGCACTTAAAACAGCACCAAATATTACAGCGCCAAAGAAGCCAACCAATGGTTTTGGAAGCACGTGACTTACCAAAACAGAATATGCTGAATCCATCTTGCTTATTTCAGAACCATATAATCGAAATGCTATTATTCCAGGAAGTACAAGAATAATAGGGGTAAACATTTTTATAAACCCAGCATAAAGTACACCTTTTTGACCTTCTTTTAGATTTTTAGCACCAAATGCTCTTTGAACAATCTGTTGATTAGTACACCAGTAAAAAGTATTAACTAATATCATTCCTGTAAATAAAGTACTAAACGGAACAGAACTAAATTTATTTCCTATTCCAATTGCATCCATCCTATCAGGAATGTTGACAATTAAAGAGTCCATTCCAGTTAATACGTTTCCATTTCCTAAAACTCTTAATCCAAGAATTGGAATCATCAATCCACCGATAAATAATCCAATTCCATTGATAGTGTCTGAAACGGCTATTGCTTTTAATCCGCCAAAGATAGCATAAATGCCTCCAATTACACCTATAGTTGCAATAACAATAAATAACGACTGAGATTCTGAAATATTAAGTAATTCAGGAATGTTAAAAAGCGAATTAATTGCAATTCCACCAGCATACAATACAATTGGAATTGTAACAAATGATAAGCTGATCAAAAATAAACCTGTAACTAAATTACGAGTTCCTGTATCAAAACGCTCTTCTAAAAATTCTGGTACAGTAGTGAATCCTCCTTTTAAATATCTTGGTAAAAATATCAGGGCCATAAATACAAGTGTGAGTCCTGATGTGGCTTCCCAGGACATACTTGTTAGTCCGCTTGCAAAAGCTGTACCATTAGTACCTACAAGCTGTTCAGCTGACAAGTTTGTTAAAATCAATGAAGCTGCTATAACAATTCCACTTAAGCTTCGTCCTCCTAGAAAATAACCAGTATTTGTGGATAAATCATCTTTTCTAGTTAATCGCCATGAAATAAATGCAACCAATCCAGTAAAAAAAGCAAACGATAACATAGACCACCAACGCATATACATCCTCCTTTAATTTTTTTTATTAATTTACTATGTGAATCATTATATACTATTTTTAACATATATAATTTCCAGCGTCAAGTATTAATGGAAAATTGTATTTAAATTTATTTTATGTTAAAATTTCAACAAGAGGTGACACATTTATGAAGCATATTCATGAGATTAAAGATAAAAATAAAAAAGATATCCTTCGTCTGTTATACACTAAACAAAACCTATCTAAAAAGCGCATTGCAAGTGAACTTGGATTGTCACAATCAGTTATAACTAAGATATGTGCTGAATTAATTGCGGATGGTATAATTATAGAATCTAATCAAATAAAGACGCAAAAAGTTGGAAGAAATGAAATAGAAATTAAAATAAATCCAACTTACAAATATTGCTTCGGGATTACAATAAATCATAAAAAAACTACGATATTATTAACAGACTTAGCACTGAATATTATAAAAGAGACGTCTTTTTCGACTATATTGGATCCACAGGAACATATAAGTCGAGTAATTAGTTCATTGAGAGAATTAATTGCTGATAATTTATTAGAAAGTAAATATTTTATGGGAATAGGTATAAGTATTAAAGGGGTGACAGATGGGAAATATGCTTATCATGGTATTTGGGATACAGTTGTCGATATGAAATCTCCAATCCAGCAAGCATTTAATATTCCAGTTGCAGTTGACAATGGTGTACGTTGTAGTGCTCTGCTAGAGCAACTTCATTCTAACGAAAAAAATTTTATTTTTTTAAAATATATGGAACCTGGAATAGGTGGTGCTCTTGTACGAAATGGGAAGATTGAGAGAGGTGAAACACATTCCATTGTAGATTTTGGACATTTAATTATTAATCCGGATGGAAGTTATTGTCCAGTTTGTAAAAGAAGAGGATGTTTAGAAAGTATAATATCTATTGAACAAATGCTTAATTATGCTAAATCAAATTTTAGGCTTGATTTTTGTCCTGTTTTTTGGAATTTATGTGAAGGCTTAAGTAAAAATATTAATATTAGTAACATTATAAAATCTGCTGAACATGGATCGATTCCTTTCAATCAAATATTTAAGAGAAATGCTAAATTCCTTGCACTAAGTATTATTAATACATTTTCAATAATTGACATAAAAAAAATTATAATTATTGGTGATTTATTTTCATCTGAACGTTTTAATACTTATTTTAAAGCAGCAATTAACGAATTACAATTAACACCAATTTATGATATTATTCAGATTCACACATATTCTGATGTGATGTTGTCACCTGTGGTTTTAGCATTAAATGAGTTTATTTTCATTTAATTATTAACTTATTGTGCTAAAGGATAGCTTTTTTTAATTGATAGAATTTATATTAAAGAATACGTATATAGTATTCTTTAGATCCTAAAGCAGAAGTTTTAGAAAGCTTAACCTAATGCTAAATATTTGTTTTTTAATATATTCGGCTTAGGAGTTGGAGTTTTATTGATAAGGTAACAAAATTTATCGGTTGAAATTTTATTATTAATCCATTTCATGAATCAAGACATAGATTTAGCTAAAGCCCTTTGTATGTTTATTTGTAAATGTAGTTGAAGTAATGCAATCTCAACTATGAATCTAAATATAATTTTAATAATTTCTATGAAGAGTGGACTCTTACTATTGCTTCTTTTAAGCAAAATGAGAGTCATATAATTTCAAACTTTAAATCTAGCGCAAGCAATTTGGAAATTTTAATGCATTAAGATTAAACTCAGAATAAATTTATTTCTTGTGACATTATAGACAGAAGACCAGCGTATTACCTTATGATTCTATAATTGTTCATATTAATAGTTAGGGAATTTATTTTTTTATTGATATTGCTGATGACTTCGCAAAATAAATTTTGTACTATATGAAATTTATTATTCCCACGATTTATTAGGTGTTTTAGAGTAACTTTTTTTGTGAAAATCATAAATTATAATAATAAAGAAGTGGTTTAAGAGTTTTAATGATTACAGGTAATCTTACAAAAATTATATCTATTTTATGGTTTTACCTTAAAATGACTTGTCGTTATAGTGTAAAAATTTGCAAAGAAGAGTAGATGTTTATTAAATAGATATAGAGTTTTGAATTCTAATATTTGATACTTATATTTAAGTCTAAGTATCAAATATCAGATTATTCATTAGACTGTACATTGATCTATATATATTGAGTAGATACCGCAGTTAGGGCATACAGTAACACTAACTATATAGCTATCATCAATTTTTCCTAAACCAAAAAGTTTATTAAAAGATGTATTCCTATATTCATTACATAAAGTATTTATTACATATTCATTATCCTTTGTATATATGTAAAAGTGGTACTCTAAGTAACGATAAGATTTATTTATTTGCTCTTGAGTATTACATGCACATTTATCACCATAATATTCTGTTGAAAAACTTACTTCTTCTCCTTCATTTAGAGCATTCAATATTATATCTAAGGAAAGACCTGTCATCTCATTTTCACCTTCAAAAAATATCCCATCGCAATTATTATCTGTTAGTACGTATTCTTTATTCTCATAAACAAATTTATAATCCACAAAACAACCTCCTCAAAATTAGTGTATAATCAATTATACACCAGCATATGCACAATGTTTAGCAAAACTATATTTAAACATTTAATTTACTTTATAATATAAAGGCTTAATTTGAATGTAAGCATTGGAAAAGTAAATTAAATAATTATATATTTTCGATTTGCCAGTCAATTGGTTCTTGATTTGTAGAAATCAGAAAATTGTTTGTTTTTGAAAAAGGTTTACTTCCGAAGAAGCCTCTTGATGCAGATAATGGACTAGGATGAACGGATTTTATTATAAGATGCTTAGGATTAGTAATAAAGTCAGTCTTTGAAATAGCATTATTACCCCAAAGTATGAATACTATAGGTGTTTCCTTTTTATTCAGCACCTTAATAACCTCATTTGTGAATTCTTCCCATCCTTTATTTTTGTGAGAATTAGCTTCTCCAGATCTAACTGTAAGCACTGTATTTAGCAATAAGACTCCCTGATCAGCCCACTTTCTTAAATAGCCATTGTTTGGAATATAGCAACCTAAATCAGTATGTAGTTCCTTATAGATATTAATTAAAGATGGTGGAGTTTTTACACCTGGATTAACAGAAAAACTCAATCCATGCGCTTGGCCAGGTCCATGATAAGGATCTTGACCTAATATAACAACTTTAACTTTATTATAAGGTGTAAAATGTAAGGCGTTAAAGAGATCATACATATTAGGATAAATGGTCTTAGAATTATATTCATTTATCAAAAATTTTCTTAGATTAATATAATAGTCTTTTTGGAATTCTGACTCCAAATAATTTTTCCAATCATTTTTTAATATATCGGACATTAAATCACCCCTAAATTAGTATAACATTTTATGGTGGTTTTATGTATACTATGTATTTTTGATTAAAAATCTAAAATTTATTTAGTTATATTATTGTTAGAAGTAGTAGATACTGTTAAAATGAAGTGTATATAACAAACTGTTAAAAATAATATAAAATGATTATAAAGGAGAATTCACATGGAAAATAAAGTGTTAGCTGTTGCAGCAGGATATGAGATAACAGAAAAAGATTTAAATGCAATAATTAGTAGATATCCACAAGAGCAAAGAGGAGCTTTGCAAAGCGAAGAAAAGAAGAAACAATTGGTAGAACAGTTGATTTCATTTGAATTAATGAATAAGTTTGGAAAAGAAATACAATTAGATAAAACTCAAGAATACAAAGACGCCATGGAAAATATATCAAAGGAAGTTATAACTTCAATGGCAATAAATAAAGTATTGAGTGATGTAACAATAACAGATGAAGAAGTAAAGAAATACTATGAAGATAATAAAGAAGCTTTTGGTCAGCCTGCAACAGTTTCAGCTAGACATATTCTAGTAGAAACTGAAGAGGAAGCAAATAAGGCAAGAGAAGAAATCTTAAGCGGTAAGATTTCATTCGGAGATGCTGCAATGAAATATTCAACATGCCCATCTAATCAACAAGGTGGAAATTTAGGTGAATTCTCTAAAGGTATGATGGTTCCAGAATTTGAAGAAGCTGCTTTTACATCAGAAATAGGAAAGGTTACTGAACCGGTTAAAACTCAATTTGGGTATCATTTAGTGTTAGTAGATGCAAAAAATGAAGCCTCAATCAAAAGTTTTGAAGAAGTTAAAGACAGTGTATTAGATAATTTAATTAAAGAAAATCAACATAAAAAATATGATCAAATATTGAAGGAATTAGAAGCTAAATACGGAGTTGAAAGAAAATAGGAATTTCTATTTAATAGTAGTATAGTTTCAAAAATAAAGGTAATGATGGATCCATTACCTTTATTTTTATATTTTAAAGTTCATATGTTATTATTTTAAAATATAATGCAATATTAAAATATGATTTCATGTTATAAAAATGTATTCAGCTGTCCCTATATTACAGATCTATACATTAACAGCATGAGAAAAAGCTTGTCTTAAATTTGTATTGTAGAATGCTGAATTATTTTTAGTAATCTAATTATTTGTATGTGAGCGATAAAACAAATATTTATAATACCCGATATCTATAAAAGCTCAGTAAAGGAAGAAATATATTTATCACAATACTTAAGAATTTCAGATATAGGTTCTAAACATAAGTTATCTTTTATTCCGATTACCCTCATATTTGCTTTTCTTGCACTTTTCATAGCAGGGAGTATATCCTCAAATACTAAACAGTTTTCAGGTTTTATATTTAACTTTTTTGCTGCTAATAAATATATGTCAGGACAATCTTTTCCTTTTGCCACTTCATCAGTAATAGTGATTGAATCAAAATAGTCATAAACCCCATTGCTTTTTAAACAAGCCTCAAGCAGTGGGATAGAATTGCTAGTCGCTAATGCAATTTTTATTTTATTATCTTTTAAATATCTTAAAAAAGTTTTTACACCTGATTTGAGTTTTACATTATTAGCGTAATGATGAAATGCTGCATGATGCCAATCACTAAGTATTTCATCCACTGAATCTTTAATTTTAAATCTATTTTTAAAATATACTGCTGTCTGATAAAAACTTAAGTGTTCAATATCGTTTTTTAAGTCATTAGGTACAGCATGTCCTTTCTTTTTGAGATAATCTATGTCGATCTGAGACCATACCCACATGGAATCTACAATAGTTCCATCTAAATCAAAAATTACACCTTTTATATTATTTAGCATTTTACACCTCCAAATAATTGTTATTTATATAAACGAATAAATATTGATACAGCTTAGTGCCAAACTTAATCTTTTATAGGTGCACCTTAGTGTCAATAAATATTATAATTGAAGCATTAGACACGAGTAGGAATTAGTAATACGATATATCTGATAGATTAATAAATTACTAAATAAAAAAACTTAAGGATCAATCCTTAAGTTATAATAGTCTAATAATATATTTGGTCGGGGTGACAGGGATTGAACCTGCGACCTCATGGTCCCAAACCACGCGCGCTCCCATCTGCGCCACACCCCGGTTATACATTAATTATATATTCAAGTAAATCTTATGTCAAGGACTTTAGAAGATGTAATTAATACAGAAAAAAGTTAATTATAGTCATTAGAATAAATAATTTTGTAATGAGGGAAGCTAGAATTGTTAAGTTAAGTTTATTGATGAAAATTTTTATATATAAGCTATAATAAGAATCACAAAGAATAAGCTAGAAAAAGTGGGGAATACGGACGATATTTAGATAATAGTAGGATAAACTAAATTCTCGCTATATATATGAATTGTTCATTCTTATCCAAGGTGTTATAATTATGTAGTAATATAGATTAATGGAGGAGGGAAGGTTTAAAACCGATATTTAATGAGGAGTAGAATTCTAGCTATTATGTTAGCAACCGTAATCGTTGTAGGTAGCTCAATACCAGCGTTTGCGACGCCAGATAATCAACAGTTGAGTGATTCAAGACAGAAATATGCAGAAATTGAAAGTAAGATAACAGATATTCAGAATAAAATTGATGATTTAAATATGCAGATAGAGCCGCTACAATTAACAGTAGATAAGAATAAAAAAGAAATAACAAATATCAATAAAGTTATTGATAGTAGTACAAAAGACATTGAACAATATAAGAAAGAGATTAATACATTAGATTTAGCTTTAGGACAAAGAGTCAAAGCTATGTATATGTCAGGTGATTTAGAATTTGGTTACTTGAATTTTATACTTGAATCAGAATCAACAAGTGATTTCTTTTCTAGAGCAGAGGCAGTTAGTAAAATTATAGGGAAAGACAAATCTGCCATAGAAGATGTTACAAGTAAAAAGGAAGAATTAAATAACAAAATAAAATCCTTAGAAGATAAGAAAGATGAAATAGATAAACTTAATAAAGAAATACAAGTTAGCTTAAGTGAACTCGATGGAAAGAAAAAAGAAGCAGAAACTTTATCAAGTCAAGCTAAGGATGAAAAAAGTAAATTTGACTCACAATACTTATCACAATTAGAAAGAGAACTTGTAAAATCTCAATTTGATGTTATAGGTAACTCTAATAGTTCAGCTGCTGATCTTCAAGGAGCAATTAATCAATTAAGAAATATTAGAGATAATCAAATTAAGAGTGAGATTGTTACTTCAGAGATAAATGATAAAATTGAAAAGGCTAAAACAATGGTAGCTGATAAAAAAGCAGCTGAAGTAAAAGTGGCAACGCCAAGTAGAGGCGGAGGCGGAAAAGTAGCTGTACCATCAGCAGGAAATGCTCAATCTATTCTAAATGAGGCATATGCACAGCTAGGAAAGCCTTATGTGTGGGGTGCAACTGGAGATGCAAGTTTTGACTGTTCAGGATTTACTCAATATGTTTATGAGCATGCTGCAGGAGTAGATATAACAAGAACAACTTATTCTCAAATTGGAGTTGGACAACCAGTTAGCCAAGATCAGCTTCAACCTGGAGATTTGGTGTTTACTCATCCAGGTCACGTTGGGATATATGTTGGTAATGGCCAAATGATTAACGCACCTCAAACAGGTGATGTGGTTAAAGTTGCGCCAGTTTATAGCTTTTATGCGGCAAGAAGAGTTCTTAATTAGTTAACATAAGAAATTAGTTGTTAATATCTGATTTCAAATTATTGTCCTTCTGTAAAATATCAGAAGGACTTTTTTTATTTTACTTGTATGATATAATGTGGAATATATGCTTTAGAGATTAGGTATATACAAACATTGATATTAGATATTTTAAAGTAGAATATTGTAAAGTTAAGTAAAGGAAGAATAATATGAATAATAAATTGCAATATGTGAGAGATGATGAGACGGTAGATGATTTGCAACTTAAGGGATTAAATCTAATTCAAAAGAAGGAGGGATTTAAATTTGGTATAGATGCTGTTTTATTATCTGATTTTGCTTATATAAAAAATAAACATAAGGTGATGGATTTATGCACAGGAACTGGGATAATTCCATTTTTGATATATGGTAAATATAAGCCTGAGTGTGTATATGGATTAGAAATTCAAGAAGATATGGTAGATATGGCTAAAAGAAGCGTAAAATTAAATGAGCTTGAAGGAAATGTATGTTTTATAAATGAAGATTTAAAAAATATAGATTATCTAAAGACGCTTGATAAGTTTGATGTAGTAACGGTAAATCCACCTTATAAACTAAACAATTCAGGAATTATAAATCCAAATGATAAGCTTGCTATAGCTAGGCATGAAATATTATGTAATTTAGAGGATGTGATTTCAGCAGCAAGAATTTTATTAAAGGATAATGGAAGACTATTTATGATACATAGACCTGAAAGATTAGCAGATATTTTTATCTTAATGAGAAAATATAAAATAGAACCGAAAAGAGTAAAAATGATTCATCCTAAAGTAGGAAAAGCGCCTAATATTGTATTGGTTGAAGGTCAAAGAGATGGGGGAGCCTATTTGAAGTGGGAAGCACCATTATATGTCTATGATGAAGATGGAAAATATACTAAAGAAATAGATTCAATATATTGGAGGTCATGATATGGAAAATGGAAAGTTGTATTTAGTGCCAACTCCTATTGGAAACTTAAAAGATATAACATTGAGGGCTCTAGAAACTTTAAAAGATGTTGATATTATAGCGGCTGAAGATACAAGACAAACTTTGAAGTTACTAAATCATTTTGAGATAAAAAAGCCATTAATAAGTTATCACAAGTTTAATGAGCAAATAAAAAGTGATAAAATTATAGATTTGCTAATTGAAGGCAATAATGTTGCTTTAGTTTCAGATGCTGGAACACCCGGAATATCAGATCCAGGAAGTGTTATTGTCGGACGTTGCATAGAAAAAAAGATAAATTTTGAAGTACTTCCAGGAGCAACGGCTATAACTACAGCGTTAGTCTATTCTGGATTAGACACAACTAAATTTTTATTCAGGGGTTTCTTACCAAGAGAAAATAAAGAACGTAAGATAGTCACAAATCAATTACTGCAAAGTCAGGAAACTATTATATTTTATGAAGCGCCGCATAGGCTGATAGATACGCTTGAATACTTATTAGATACGTTCGGAGATAGAAAAATTGCCGTATGTAGAGAATTAACTAAGATTTATCAAGAAATATATAGGGGGACGTTAAAAGAGGCTGTTAAATATTTTCTAGAGAATAAACCAAGAGGAGAATTTGTTCTTGTTCTAGAAGGAAAAAGACTTGAAGAGATAAAAGAAGAGCAAAGGGAAGAGTGGATTCATTTATCTATTGAAGAGCATATAGTTAAATATATTAATGGTGGTGCGAGTAAGAAAGAGGCAATAAAGCTTGTAGCCAAGGAAAGAGAATTACCTAAAAATGAAGTGTATAAATTCTCAACTAATATATAATTAAGTTAAGAAAATAGACTATCTCAAATTAACTCTTGAGATAGTCTATTATTTAGTGATTATATAACTAATTATATAATAGGAAATTAAAATATATCAAATACTATTTATTTGTTTTAATTTCGTCTAAACATTTAGTACAGATATTCTTACCTTTATAGTTAATTACGTCTCTTGCATCTCCACAGAAAATACAAGCTGGTTCGTATTTCTTTAAGATTATTTGCTCTCCGTCTACATAAATTTCTAATGCATCTTTTTCAGCAATATCTAATGTTCTTCTAAGTTCTATAGGAATAACTATTCTTCCTAATTCATCTACTCTTCTAACTACACCTGTTGATTTCATAAAAAATTCCTCCTAATTCCATGATTCGACATTCTACTATGATATATTACCAAGTATGTAATATAAAGTCAATGTATATTTTTAAATATTTATAAGAAATTACAAATTTCAACTTTAATAAACATCTTATATAAAATATACTACCATATTTTAGAAAAGTCAAGAGGGTTTATTTGTAAAATTATCATATTAATCCAAATTAATAATTTTGAGGAATCTAGATGTACCAATGGTTAGAGAAATGTATATGAATTATATTCATGATTGTATAATAGTAAATTTACAAATAAAGTAATATAAGGCATATGTCCACTTTTTTTGTAGAAATGCAAATACTATAAATAATAATGTCGATTGATTACATAAATTAGATATTTTTTATCAATACTATATTTAAAAAAAATTAGATATGTCGTATAATACTATTATTATACTAAGAGTATAAACTAGTAGAAAAATTTTTGCATTACAATGTTTATAATAACTTGTAACAAGTTGATGATTACTATATAATATATAATATAGATTGAGAAAGAATAGGTGCATGATAATGGCAGGAAAATTTGATTCAGATTATATAAAAGAATTGGCTAAAGAAATGTCTAAAAGTACTTCCGTTTCATATGAAGATATTCCTAAATATGATTTGTTTTTGTCCCAAGTAATCGATTATTTGAACGATAAGTTTGTTGATGAGAAGTTTACTAACAATATAGTTCAAAATTATACTAAAAGTGAAGTTATAACTAAGCCGGAAGATGGCAAAAAAAGAGGATATACAAAAATGCATTTAGTACAATTAGTACTGCTTAGTCATATGAGGCCCTTATTAACGACGGAAGAAATAAAGAAAGTTTTTCGGCTTGCATTTAATGAAATCAATGACAGAAGCGATGATATACTGTCATGGGAAGAGACATATAAAACTTTCACACAAATACAAAAGGAAAGTTTGGATAACTATTTAGATACGTTTATATCAAATGATGATAAATTAGAAGATATAATAAAGAATTTTGACTTGAAAGATAATGATAAGGAAAGAATTAAAATTTTCCTATTAGTTCTTTCTTTAATAGCAGAAGCAAGTGTTATTAAAAAGTTAGTTCAAAAAATAGTTAAAGAGTATGAAGAAGAATAAATTATATGAGATAAAATATTTACAATAGCAATAAACTAAAAAACACTTACTTAATTAGAACTTGAATTTTTGTTAGGCTAATTAAGTAAGTGTTTTATGACTATGTTTATGATTTAATATGGAAAATGTGATTTTAACTATAGTGAGGAATTAATTTATGGATAAAATTCTTATACGAGAGTCTGTGAGAAATTTAGTGGAATTTTGCTTGAAAAAAGGTGATATAGATAATAGGTTTTCTGGAAGTGCTAGGGCAGTAGAGGGAGTAAGAGCACATCAAAAGCTTCAGGAAGATAACGGAAGGATTTATGAGAACTATGAAAAGGAAGTATATTTAACTCATGAGTTCGAGACGAATAAAAGCTTGATTTATATTGAAGGAAGAGCAGATGGAATTATAACGGAAAGAGATAAAGTTATAATTGAAGAAATAAAATCTACTTATAAGAATTTTGCATACATTGATGATTTGAATGAGGTCCATTGGGCTCAGGCAAAGGTGTATGCTTTTATTTATGGAAATCAAAATAATCTTGAAGAAATTTATGTACGATTATCCTACATGCAGTTAGAAACGAATGAGGTTAAGAGTTTTGAAAAAAGATTTACTATAGGAGAATTAGAAGAATTTATATCTGATTTATTAAGAGAATATGAGAGATTTAGTGTTTTAATATTTAAATGGAAAAACATTAGAGATGAAACTATAAAAGTATTAAATTTTCCTTTTGAAAAATACAGAGAAGGTCAAAGGAAACTTATTAATGTTTCATATCAAACTATAAAAGAGGGGGAAATATTATTTGTTCAGGCACCGACAGGCATAGGAAAAACTATATCAACCATATTCCCAGCTGTAAAGGCTATAAGCGAAGGAATTGGAGAAAAAATTATATATTTGACAGCAAAGACGATAAATAGGGAAGTTGCTGAAGAAACTTTTGAAAGATTGCGTCAAGAAGGATTGAAATTTAGGACTATCACAATTACTGCAAAAGAGAAAACATGTATTAATGATGATTTTGATTGCAATCCAGAGAAGTGCATATATGCGAAAGACTATTATGGTAAAGTAAAAAAAGTAATTACAAATATTATCGAAAAGGAAGAAAAAATTTCCACGGAAATATTGAAGGAATATGCCGAAAAATATCAAGTATGCCCATTTGAGCTATCTTTAGATATAAGTACTTATTGTGATGGAATTATAGGTGATTATAATTACATCTTTGATCCAAGAGTATCTTTGAGTAGAGTTCTAGAAAGCAAAGGAAATATAGTTTTGGTGGATGAAGCACATAATTTAATTGATAGGTCAAGAAATATGTATTCTGCATCATTATATAAGAGTCAAATTCTAAATTGCAAAAAGATAACTAAGGGTAAACTAAATAAACTACATTCCTTATTGGGAAAGATTAATGATTATTTCATTGATTTAAGAAATGAATGCGACCATAGAGAAGTGAAATCATTTTATGAAGAGGAACATCCTAAGGAATTGAGTAAGTATTTGCAGTTATACTTAAAAGAAAGTGAAGAAGTGCTAGTAAGAGGAAATAGATTTGATGGTTATGAAGATATATTGAAATTATATTTTGATATAAATGCTTTTACTTCTACGACACAGCTCTATGATGAAAATTATAGGACTTGTATAGAAAAGGATTCTCAAGAAATCAAGTTGACTTTATATTGTGTAAATCCAGCTAAGAATTTAAGAGAATACTTAGGGAAATGCTACTCGGTAATATTTTTTTCTGCAACTATATCACCAATAAAATACTATGTAAATATGCTGGGCGGAGATGATAATACATATAGGTTAAAGCTTCCATCTCCTTTCAATAAAGAAAACTTAAAATTTCATATTAGTCCTATTAATATTAGATATTCATATAGAAAAAGGACATTATCATCAGTGAAAGATAAAATTTGTGGCTTTATAAAGCAGCAAATTGGAAACTACATGATTTTTTCACCATCATATGCATATATGGAAGAGTTATATAGCCATATGGAGGAGTCGAAGCTAGAAGAATTTAATCTTATGAAACAGAAACCTAATATGACGGAGGAAGAAAAAAGTGAATTTTTAAGAAGATTTAAGAATAGCAATAATTTATTAATGTTTTGTGTGCTTGGAGGGATGTTTTCAGAAGGAATAGATTTGCCTGGTGATCAGTTAATTGGAAGCATAATAATTGGAGTAGGATATCCTATGGTAGATATGATAAATGAAGTTATAAAGGATTTTTATAAAGAAGATGGTTATGACTATGCGTATGTATTTCCAGGAATAAATAAAATTCAGCAGGCTGTAGGAAGAGTTATAAGAACTGAGACGGACAAAGGAAGAGTTCTGCTTATTGATGATAGGTATATAAACAATAAATATAGTGTTCTTTTACCAAATGAGTGGTATCCTATAAATAAATATTAAATTACCTATATTTGTATGAAATAAGCTACTAGATTGTATTGTGCATTGTGAATTAAAAATAAGTATGTTAAAATATTCATGGTAGTTTTATGAAATAGTATATCTACATATAATTTTAGTATTTACACTACAATTTAAAAAATATTTAGTTATTGATATCGTCAGTCAGAAGTTTGAGTCGGAGATATATTGGTGATGATTAATAACATATTAAAGTAGAATTAAGGAGCGAGGATAATGAATATTCCATTAATTGATTTAAAAGCTCAATATAAGTCTATTGCTGAAGATTTAGATAGAGTAACTAAAGAAGTGCTTTCTTCTGCGAATTATATTATGGGCAAGAATGTAATTGAATTTGAGAGAGAATTTGCAGAATATATAGGAGTTAAACATGCGATATCAGTAGCGAATGGAACTGATGCATTGGTTATTGCATTAAAATCTTTAGGAATAGGGAATGGAGATGAAGTAATAACTTCGACATTTACTTATTTTGCTTCAGCTGAAGCTATTTCAGCAGTAGGTGCAACACCCGTTTTTGTTGATGTTGAAAAAGAAACATTTAATATAGATCCAAATAAAATAGAAGAAAAAATTACAAATAAAACAAAAGCTATTATACCGGTTCATATCTTTGGACAATGTGCTAAGATGGATGAAATAAATGAAATAGCTAAGAAGCATAATTTAAAGATCGTAGAAGATGCTGCTCAAGCGTCAGGTTCTAAATATAAAGGAAAGATGGCGGGAACTTTAGGTGATGCAGCATGCTTCTCATTCTTCCCAACTAAGAATCTTTCATGTGCTGGCGATGGTGGTATGATAGTGACAAATGATGATAATATAGCAACAATAGCAAAAGCTTTAAGAACACATGGAAGTGGAGAAACAGGACAAAAAGCTTATAATTTGCTAAATAATATAAATGATGAGATAGAGACATCTAAAGATGGTGACGATACTGTATACAATGCTTTAAAATATTATAATTATTTAATAGGGTTCAACTCTAGGCTAGATGCTATTCAAGCAGCAATTCTAAGAGTAAAATTGCCACATTTAGATGATTGGAATAGTAGAAGAAGAGAAGTAGCAAAAATATATAATGAAAAATTAAAGGATTCTAATGTAGTTGTACCTACTGTTGATGAAGAAAATGAAACTATATATCATCAATATGTGTTACAATGCGAAAATAGAGAAGATATGATAAATAAACTTAAAGAAAATGGTATAGCAACTGGAGTTTATTATCCAGTCCCATTACATTTGCAAAAAGTATATAAAGATCTAGGATATAAAGAAGGGGATATGCCGGTTGCAGAATATTTATCACATAGAACATTTGCAATACCAGTTTATCCAGAATTAACAGAAAATGAAATAAATTATATAGTTGAAAATATAAAGGCATAATATTAATATTGTAATATGCAAATTCCTATATATTTTGAACTTGAGGTTTACTTAAGGAAAATATTGATAAGTGCGAGGGTTAATTATGGATAAGAATTATTTTGTACATGAATCAAGTTACATTGATAACGACGTAGTGATAGGTGACGGAACGAAGATTTGGCACTTCTCTCATATTATGAGTAATTCTGTAATTGGAGAAAAGTGTAATATAGGTCAAAACGTTGTAATATCGCCTGGTGTAAAAATTGGAGATGGAGTAAAGATACAAAATAATGTGTCTGTATATACAGGGGTTATTTGTGAAGATTATGTATTCTTGGGACCATCTTGTGTGTTTACCAATGTAGTAAATCCGAGAAGCTTTATTGAAAGAAAAAGCGAGTATAAGGAAACTATAATTGGAAAAGGGGCTTCTATAGGTGCTAATGTAACAATTGTGTGCGGCCATAATATAGGAAAATATGCATTAGTAGGTGCTGGAGCAGTGGTTACTAAACACATACCTGATTATGCCTTAGTGGTAGGTAATCCGGCAAGTATAATGGGATATGTATGTGAATGTGGAGAAAAGTTGAACTTTAAAGATGAGCATGCAACTTGTGAAGCTTGTGGGAAAAAGTATAGTAAAGATAGAGAAAAAGTAGAATGTATAGATTAGAAAAATAGGTTTTTATTTATTAACATTTCATTATGTAATTTGTTAATAAAACTTTTTAGTAAATTATGTTCTGTGGATAAAATTTTAGACCGTACATTACAGGAGGTATAAGATGTCATTATTAAAACAACAATTATTAGACAAAATAAATAATAAAACTGCAAAAGTTGGTGTGGTTGGTCTTGGTTATGTTGGATTACCATTAGCTGTGGAAAAAGCTAATGCTGGTTATCAAACTATTGGATTTGATGTTCAAGATCAAAAAGTAAACATGGTTAATGAAGGGAAAAACTACATTGGAGATGTAGTAGATGAAAATTTAAAGAAGATAGTAGAAGAAAATACTTTAAGAGCTACTACAGACTTTAGTTTTGTTAAAGATGTAGATACTATTTGTATTTGCGTGCCTACTCCATTAGATTTATATAAGCAACCAGATTTATCATATGTTGTAGATTCAACAAAAAGCGTTGCACAATATCTACATAAAGGTATGCTTGTTATTCTTGAAAGCACTACATATCCAGGAACAACAGAAGAAGTTCTTAAGCCAATACTAGAAGAAAGTGGACTTAAGTGCGGAGAAGACTTTTTCTTAGCTTTTTCACCAGAAAGAGTTGATCCAGGTAATAAGGACTTTAATACTAAAAATACTCCTAAAGTTGTTGGAGGTTGCACACCTGATTGCACAGAAGTTGCAGCAGCATTATATAGAAATATATTAGAGGGAGATATCCATACTGTATCATCTCCAGCCGTAGCTGAAATGGAAAAGATATTGGAAAATACATTTAGAAATATAAATATTGGATTAGCTAACGAAATGGCTATTTTATGTAATAGAATGGGAATAGATGTATGGGAAGTTATAGATGCAGCTAAGACCAAGCCATACGGATTTATGCCATTTTATCCAGGCCCAGGCTTAGGTGGACATTGTATTCCTCTTGATCCATTTTACTTAGAGTGGAAAGCAAAAGAATATGATTATCACACAAGATTAATAGAAACTTCAGGAGAAATAAATGATTCTATGCCTGAATTTGTATTAGATAATGTAATGAAGATTTTGAATAAGAATAAAAAGGCATTAAATGGTGCTAAAGTTCTTTTATTAGGAGTTGCATATAAGAATGATATAGATGATTATAGAGAATCTCCAGCATTCAAGGTAATAGAGCTATTAGAAAAGAATGGTGCTGATTTAATGGTAAATGACCCTTATTGTCCAATTTCTAAATATAAAGGTAAGGTTTATAATTCTGTTGATTGGAAAGAGGTTATAGACGAGTCTGATATAGTAATTATAACTACAAATCATAGCTGTTATGATTACGAATCAATTGTGTCTAGAGCTAAAGTTGTTTATGATACTAGAAATGCAACTAAAAATGTTGTTAATAATAGAGAGAAGATTTATAAATTATAAGTTTTGCAAGGTGTAGATAAGCTGATTCTATGTGAGAATAGTACATTAATTCCAATGAGTTACAATTAGATGGAATATACTGTTTATAAGAAGAGCACATCCATAATTTTATGGATGTGCTCTTTTATTACATTTATTAAGGGTACATATAATTTGTGAAAAGCGAATAAAATAAGTACTACATAAAATAAATAGATTTTTAATTAATATAGATAGAAATTGGTGATTAAATGAAATATATAAAGTTAAGTAGCAAAGTTAATTTAATTATACATCTTATAGTAAAAATTAAGAGGGACGATGTGTTTGCACTAGCGTCTCAGTTAGCATATTATTTAATATTATCCTTTTTCCCGTTTATGTTATTTTTGATGACTTTAGCTGGATTTAGCAGCATAAGTTCTAAACAAATACTGGGACAATTAAATGTTATGCTTCCTAGGAGTGTGTTGGAATTAACTCAATCGACTGTTGTAGAGATATTTGACAATCAATATACTGGATTGTTAGGAATATCTATATTGTTAACGCTATGGACAGCATCATCTGCATTTAAGGCTATAATAAAAAGCATAAATAAGGCGTACAACTTTAAAGAAGAAAGGTCATTTATTAAACTCTCAATTATTTCTATGTTAGGAATATTAGCATTAGCTGTAACTATAATTCTAGCTTTAACAGCGCTAGTATTTGGAAATGTAATAGGCGATTATATTAAAAGTATCAATCCGTTTTATGAAATAGTATTGATTATTTGGAATATATTCAGATATACTTTTATACTAGCTATAATGATATCTATATTTATTGGCGTTTATAAATTTGCTCCTGCTAAAAAGTTGGTATGGAAAGAGGTAATCGCAGGGTCCATATTTAGCACGGTGGGCTGGGTACTAGTGTCTTTTGTTTTTTCATTTTATATCGATAATTTTAACAATTATTCTAGGTTTTATGGAAGTCTTGGCGCAGTATTTATACTTATGACATGGTTATTTTTAATATCAATAATATTCATCTTAGGAGTGGAGATAAATTTTGTTACATCTGAGTTAAGGGGTAGAAATGGAATGATTAGAAACAAGTAGATAATAATATTGAAAATTTTGTATAAGTTTCTTTTTCTATTTTATTATAAAGTTTGATTTTTTATTGAATAGAAATTACCGAAGTGGGTATAACTTTAGAAGAAAAATATTCAGGAGGTAAAAGATGAATAAAATAATATTATTAGGAAGATTAGTTAAAGACCCTGAACTTAGGCACACTGAAAATGGAGATAAAATTTATACCAAGTTTACAATTGCTGTGCAACGAAATTTTAGATTACCTGATGGAATTAGAGAAGCGGATTTTATACCTATAAAAGTTTGGGGAAAAAAAGCTGAAGTTATAGTAAAATATATGAAAAAGGGAAGCCTTATTACTTTAAGTGGTAGATTAAGGACTGGTAGTTATGAGGATAAGGAGGGAAATAGAAAGTATATAGCAGAGGTTATAGCAGAAGATTTCAAATTTCTTGAGAATAAGAAAAGTCAAACTGAGGCGTTGTAAAAATATTGGTCTAGTTGATTTTAATAATATAAGCCATATGGATAGATAAGTATATAACTATAAGTATACTTATTATAGAAGAGGTTATCTAATTGTTGGGTATTATTAATGCGTTTAGATAACCTTTGTAATAACATAAAAAGTGTATTTTTACTTATAAATAAAAGTAGACTTAAAATAAATATTCTTTTAATAAAATGCTTGGTTGCAAAAAATGCTGATAATATTAGTTTAATTTAATAAAACTAAAAATGAATACTAAAGTCATTAAAGTAAGACAAGCAGTATTTATATGGAAATGCAAAAAATGTTTTTCTTATATTGAAAAATAAATGAAAAATATTTGTAGAAAAAGTGTTGTATTTATGTGAATATGTGTTATAATAATGTTGTAAACGATATCTATTATATATTTTTCAATTATGGTGAAACAAAAAAAGAGATTATGAGGTGAAAAAAGAGCTATTGGCTCTTTTTTTATTTCTTTATAATAATAAATAATATTTTAATTGTAAATAAAAACCATATTGAGTTTTTAAAAAATATATACAGTATATTATTCGTCTAATTTCGACAAAAGACTTTTTTTATGTGAAAATTTAAAGAATGTATATGTTGTAAAAAATAAAGGAAGAAGTTTTATTGTCAATAAAAAAAATATAAATCTTGAAAAAGAGGACATGCTTTGACAATTTATTGATACATTATGTGATACTATAGGTTTGTAAACAAGGAATTACTATCTTGAGGGAGTTGAAAGGGTTATGAATTTGGTTGAGGAATATACATCAATTAATAGTGATGCTGATGTAGAGTATAGATATGCATATAGGCTTATAAAGAAGAATTATAAGGGGATAACTGCATATGGAATTGAAATTGAAAGAAAAGATTATATTGGTCTAAAAAATGTGAATTTAGAGAGAGAAAAGATAGATATAATATCAATTCATAGGTACAAAGTAAAACAATTACTTATGAAATTGTTTAATAATCAGGTATCACCACTTCACTTAATTGATATTATAGGGACTTATGTGGATGAGCATGCTTATGAGTTTGATATTGGCATAGGAGAGAAAGTTATAAATTAATATTAAGGTATAGAAATAATTAAATATTTACGCTAATATATGGTAAGAGATTACTAAGAAAGGCGATAAATCATGATTATTGGAATTGGAACAGATATAATAGAGATAAGTAGAATAGAACGTGCGATACAAAGAACAAATACTTTTATTGAAAGATCATTTACTTGTAATGAGATTGCATATTTCAAATTAAAAGGATTTAAGGGGAATGTAGTAGCAGGAAATTTTGCTGCTAAGGAAGCGATTAGTAAAGCAATAGGAACTGGATTTAGAGGATTTGGATTAAAAGATATTGAAATATTGAGAAATGAGTTGGGAAAGCCAATAGTGAATTTAAGTGATAAAATATATAACCTATTGGAGAGAAAAGAATTTAATATGCATGTTAGTATTTCACATAGTAATGAAAATGCGATAGCTTATGCAGTTATGGAGGCAATATAATGTTAGAAATTTTTTCGGCTAAACAATGTAGAGAAATTGATAGAGAATGCATTGATTATATTGGAATTCCTAGTATAGTATTGATGGAAAATGCTGCGATAAGTTTATTTGGGGAGCTTTCAGATAAAGGTGAATCATTTTTAATATTATGTGGAAAAGGAAATAATGGGGGGGACGCCCTTGCATTAGCTAGGCATTTGATATTAGATGGGAAAAAGGTAAGGGTTTATATTGTAAGTAAAGACGAAAATTACAGTCAAGATTTTAAGATCAACTTTGGGATATTAGAAAAAATAATTGAAAAGAGTGACATATTATTTATAAAGTCAGAGAACGATATAGATGAAAACGTAATACGTGATATTAAAGACTATGATCTATTAATAGATGGAATTTTTGGGGTTGGTCTTAACAAAGATTTAGTGGGAATGTTTAAAAGTATTATAGAATGTATAAATTTGTATGCAAAATTTGTAGTGGCGATTGATACGCCATCGGGTTTAGACTGTGACTTAGGTATTGAGAGAGGAATCGCGGTTCAGGCTAATATAACTTATACATTTGAGGTCATCAAACAGGGCTTTCTAGATTATAAAGCTATTGATTGTGTCGGAAAAATTAAAATATTAAAAATAGGTATTCCAGAGTATATAAAAAAGAAAAACTCTAATAATTTTTATATACTAGAAAAAAAGGAATATAATAAGATGCTTTTAAAAAGGCAGGTTTATGGTCATAAAGGAGATTACGGTAGAGCAGTAGTTGTAGCTGGAAGAATCGGATTTACTGGAGCTGCCTTTATAACTACGGAATGTACGGTTAGAGCGGGTGCGGGATTGACTACACTAGTATGCAGCAGTGAGGTGCAAAAGATACTATCAAGCAGATTAACAGAAGCTATGACATTAGACTATGAAGATAATGATAACTTTATAGAACTTATAAAAAGAGCAAGTTCTATTGCTTTTGGTCCTGGAATTGGGGTTGGAGAAAGAGAAAAAAGCTTATTGGAAAAGATAATAAGTAACAGTAAATGTCCTATTGTGATTGATGCGGACGGGATATCTATTATAGGGGAAAATAAGTATTTGCTAAATAATTTAAAGGGTAGGGCAATTATTACTCCACATCCAGGTGAAATGGCACGGTTTCTAGGAATGAGTGTTGAAGACGTGGAGGCTAATAGAGTCAGCATAGCAAAATCAGTTGCTATGCAGTATGGAATAATTGTTTTATTAAAAGGGTATAATACCGTAATTTCGAACGGAAAAGAAGTTTATATAAATCCTACTGGCAACAGTAAGATGGCATCAGGAGGCATGGGAGATGCATTGACCGGAATAATAAATGCATTTCTGTCACAAGGAGCTAGCATAAATCAGGCTGCTCTTTTAAGTGCATATATTCATGGGAATATAGCTGATAAATTAAGCAAACAAGTTTACATAGTAAATGCAAGAGATATTATAGCCGAATTACCTAAAGAAATTAACAGTATTATTGATTAATTAAGAATAAAGTCACTAAGATTTTCATAAATAGTAATATGTAGTAATAAATCTTAGGAGGCCTTATGGATTTTAGAAAAGTATTGTTCAATAAAAAAATAATTATAGGTATTTTGGTGCTTATTCCAGTACTTATGATTTTGTTAGTTATTTTATGTAGAGACGTAATTACCCCTTCAAATGAAGATATAATTAGTGAACTGAAAGACACAAAGTATTACAGTAGTAAAGTTGATTATCTGTTTAAGAATTCTAAGTCGGAATTCGAGGAAAATACAATGCAATACTATAGTTTTGATAAGGGGTCAAGAATAGAATTCGGAAATGACTATAACAGAGTTAAGGTTTATAACGGTTCGGAGATAAAAGTTGAGGGTGACGAAGATAAAGAGGGATATACACTTGATAAGGATATAGACGTAATTTATCCTTTGGCATTCATAGAAAATATACTATCTAATAAGCAAGCCGATGAAATAAAAGAGGTTAAAGCAGATTGGGGACCAGGAGTATATTTACAAATAGATATAGAATTTAACAGCAAGAATAAGCATTTAAATAAAGCTGAATTCTATGTAGATAAGGATAAGAAGGTTCCAGTATTATTAAAGATTTTAGATGATGATAATAAAGAGAGAGTAATAGTAAAGTATAGTGATTTTAAAAAAGAAAAAACATTAAGTGATGATTTATTTTGATTTGAATAAATTTATTAATTAGAAATCAAGCCAACATTAATATTAAAAAACGATATACTAAATCTAAATATAAATTAAAGTACATATTAGAAATTTTGTAGAGAAAACATTTAATAAGAATTATCTAGAGAATGGTAAAGAAGTAATACAAATCCTTTGACAAATTGACATAATTTGCAATATAATCATAGTTATAAGAACTTTTTACTGCTATGGAGGCGAAAAGATGTCAATAATTAATCTAAATAACATGAAAAATAAAAAAATAGTTAACTCAGGGAATAATAAAATTAAAAAAAATAGTGGAATTATGGAGAAATCGTTAATACAATATATTAACGAGGGATTTTCAGCTGATTTTGAAAAGCTAATGAAAAATGGTTATCAAGAAATGGCTGAAATAAACTTGGAATATTCTAAATTAGGTTTTGAATATATGTTAGATGATGTTAATGAGTATGAGGCATGGATTTGCGGAGTGTGATTATTTAGAATGGCAAACATTGTGGTAAAAAGAGGGGAAATTTTCTATGCGGATTTAAGTCCAGTTATAGGATCCGAACAGGGCGGGATAAGACCTGTTATTATAATACAAAATGATATTGGAAATAGATATAGTCCTACTGTTATTGTAGCTGCAATAACATCTCAAATAAATAAGGCTAAGCTTCCTATTCATGTTGAAATTTCATCAGAAGAGTATGGATTAAATAGAGATTCTGTTGTCTTATTAGAACAGATAAGAACATTAGATAAGAGAAGACTTAAAGAAAAAATTGGACATATGACTGAAGCAGACATGAAAAAGGTTGATAAAGCATTAGCGGTTAGTTTGAATTTAAGCTAAAGAGAAAATAAAATGGTTTTATATCTATTAATATTAGGAGTGGTATAGATAATTTTTTTATTTGTACTACTCTTTTTATGCGTGAGAATACTCTATATTATATGAATATACTTAAAAGTATATCACATTAACAAATGAGGTATACAAAATATATTTTGTATGCTAGAATAAATATGTTAAAATAAAACATAATATAAATGAGTAAATTAATAATAGGGGGTTGTATAATGAATAATGAATACAAACTTGAAGAAATCTCAAAGTTAATGAGAAAAGATATAGTTTCTATGCTTACAGAATCATCATCAGGTCATCCAGGAGGTTCTTTGTCAATAGCTGATATTATGTCTGTACTATTCTTTAAAGAAATGAACATAGATGTATCTAACGCAAAAGATCCAAATAGAGACAGATTTGTTTTATCAAAAGGTCATGCGGCACCAGCATTATATAGTGCTTTAGCTAGAAAGGGATATTTTGAAGTAGAAGAGTTAAAGAGCCTAAGAAAAACAGGCTCAAGATTACAAGGACATCCTAATATGAATGATTTACCAGGAATTGATATGTCTACAGGTTCGCTAGGACAAGGAATTTCTGCTGCTGTTGGAATGGCATTAGCAGGAAAACTTGATAAGAAGGATTATAGAGTATACGCTATTTTAGGAGACGGAGAGCTTGAAGAAGGCCAAGTTTGGGAAGCATCAATGTCTGCGGCTCACTACAAATTAGATAATTTAACTGCATTTATAGATAATAATGGACTACAAATAGATGGGAACATAGAAGATGTTATGAATCCTGGTCCTATAGATAAAAAATTTGAAGCTTTTGGATGGAACGTTTTGACTATAAATGGTCATGATTATGATGAAATTATAAATGCTATTGCAAAAGCAAAGGAAGTTAAAGGAAAACCAACTGCAATTATATGCAACACAGTAAAAGGTAAAGGCGTTTCATTTATGGAAAACCAAGCAGGATGGCATGGAACTGCTCCAAATAAAGAACAATGTGAGCAAGCATTAAAGGAAATTGGAGGGGAAAACTAATGGGAAATAAAGTAGCAACTAGAGAAGCTTATGGTAAAGCGTTAGTAAAACTTTCAAATTTAAATAAAGATGTTGTAGTACTAGATGCTGATTTATCGAAATCAACTAAAACAGCTGATTTTAAAGCTGTTTCACCAGAAAGATTTATAAATATGGGAATAGCAGAATCAAACATGATGGGAGTTGCAGCGGGGCTTTCAACTTGTGGGAAAATTCCGTTTGCTAGTACTTTCGCAATGTTTGCAGCAGGAAGAGCTTTTGAGCAAATAAGAAATTCTATATGTTATCCAAATTTGAATGTTAAAATTTGTGCAACCCATGCAGGATTAACAGTTGGAGAAGATGGAGCGACTCATCAATCTATCGAAGATATATCACTAATGAGAAGTATTCCAAATATGACTGTAATTAATCCGGCAGATGATATAGAAACTGAGTCAGCAATATTAGCTATAGCAGAATACAATGGACCTTGTTATGTTAGATTAGGAAGATTAGCTGTTAGTACTGTAAATAACATAGAGAATTATAAGTTTGAAATTGGAAAAGGTGTGACATTAGCCGAAGGTAACGATGTTACTATAGTTGCAACAGGACTAATGGTTGAATTAGCGTTAGAAGCTAAAAAAGAGTTGGCTAAAGATGGAATTGATGCTAGAATAATAAATATACATACAATAAAACCAATTGATAAAGAGCTATTAGCTAATGCAGCGAGAGAAACAGGAGCAATAGTTACAGCAGAAGAACATAGTATAATTGGTGGTTTAGGTTCAGCAGTCGCTGAAGTTTTAACAGAAGAATGTCCAGTACCAGTATTAAAAGTTGGGATAAAAGATACTTTTGGTGAAAGTGGTAAGCCAAACGAATTATTAAAAGCGTATGGATTAACAGTAGAAGCCATAGTAGAGCATAGTAAGAAAGCTATTTCATTAAAGAAATAATCAACCTAGAATAATAGAATATAACATACCGAAAATGCAAGATACAAAGCTTATGAAATAGCTGAGGATCTTGCATTTTCTATTTTTGAATAATCAAAAATAAACAAGGGAAACTATGAGAGAAATTCTAATATAAATAAAAATTAAAAGGGGAAGATGACAATGAAAAAATCAAAGTTTAGAGAATATTTAATAATAACATTTGGGATAATTCTAGTTGCGCTTTCTATTGAGTACTTTTACGCTCCAAATAATATTGCAGCAGGTGGAGTAACGGGAATAGCAATAATTATTAATGCAGTTATACCATCTTTTTCAATAGGTGTAGTGAGTTTTGTTTTAAATGGATTGTTATTTATAGTCGCACTTATATTTATTGATGGAAAATTTGGTGTGAAGACGATTTATGCTAGTTTAGGATTATCAGTTATAATATGGGCAATTGAGAGGTTCATTAAGCCAGTTGCAATCACAAATGACTTAATGATGGCAACTATTTTCGGAACATTAATTTCAGCATTCGGAATGGCTATTATATTTAATGAAAATGCATCAACAGGGGGCACTGATATATTAGCAAAAATGCTAAATATATTTTTTCATTTAGATATAGGAAAATCTTTATTAGTAGTAGATTTTGTAATAACCTTGGCAAGTGCGTTTGTATTTGGAGTGGATGTTGCGTTGTATTCTATGCTAAGTATAATACTACTTGGTTTAATAGTTGATAGAGTTATAGAAGGATTTAATGCTTGTAAAAGTATATTTATTATTAGTAAAAGTAATTATGAGATAAGTAGATATATAATAGATACATTAGATAGAGGATGTACATTTATAAATGGAGTTGGGGCATTTACAGAGAAAGAAACTAATATACTTTATGCCGTTTTAAGTAGGAATCAATTCATAAAATTGAAGAAGTTTATAAAAGATGTAGATCCTGATGCATTTATAACAGTTGGGGAAGTTCATGAAGTATTAGGTGAAGGATTTAATGATATAAAACAACATTAATTACCAACAAATGGCTCCAAATTTAATAAAATTGTATAACATTAGAAAGTATTCTTATGTTATAATTAATTTTGTAGGTTTTGCAATTAATTTGCGGAATATACAATAAAGAAGGAGTGTTTGAGTATGATCGAGTTTAGAGGAGTATCTAAAATTTACAATAATAATGTAAAAGCCTTGTCAGATATTAATGTTGAGATAGAAGCAGGAGAATTTGTATTTTTAGTAGGACCAAGTGGATCTGGGAAATCTACTTTTATAAAAATGCTTTTAAAGGAAATTGAACCAACCAACGGAAAAATATTAATAGGAGATAAAGATTTATCAACTATTACTAGGCAGCAAATACCTTATTACAGAAGAAAGATAGGAATGGTATTCCAAGATTTCAGATTGATACCAACTCTTAACGTATATGAAAATGTTGCATTTGCTATGAGAGTAGTAGAAGCATCTCAAAAAGATATAAGAAGAAGAGTTCCAATGGTATTGTCGTTAGTTGGATTATCTCATAAATATAAGATGTTTCCTAATGAATTATCAGGAGGAGAACAACAGAGAGTTTCTTTAGCAAGGGCACTAGTTAATAATCCATCTGTTTTGATTGCTGATGAACCTACTGGTAACTTAGATCCAGATACAGCGAGAGAAATAATGTCATTACTTGAGGATATAAACAAGTCTGGAACTACAGTTCTTATGGCTACACACGCAAAGGAAATTGTTGACTATATGAAAAAAAGAGTTATAGCTATTGAAAAGGGAGAAATCGTTAGAGACGAGAAAAGAGGTAAGTACGAAGATGAAAATTAATACTATTGCACATTTTATTAAGGATGCATTTACAAGCTTAAAGAGAAATAAGACTATTAGTATTGCTTCAGTAATTACTGTTCTTATAACTTTCTTTGTTTTGGGAATATTCGTATTAGTTGCTAATAATATAAACAAAGGAATAAATACTGTTCAGAATAAAGTAGAACTAAAAATATTTCTTAAGGATGATATAAAACTTATTGATCAAAGAGAAATAGAAATAAAATTACGAGAAATTGAAGGCGTTAAAGATGTAATTTACCAATCAAAAGAAGAAGAGTACAAGAATTTTCAAAGTACTACGAATGAAAATGAAGGATTACTAAAAGGATATACATTGCAAAATAATCCTTTTTCAGCATCATTTACAGTTAAATTGGAATCACCAGAATATGCATCAGCTGTAAGCGAAGGAATAAAAGATTTCGAAGGTGTTGAGACTATAGGTGATCAACAAGAATTAGTAGACAAGATTGTAGGAATAGTAAATGGTGTAAAAATAGTTGGTTTTGGATTGTTTATAATATTAGTAGGTGTTTCAATATTCTTAATAATGAATACTACAAAACTAACTGTATATTCAAGAAGAAGAGAAGTTGGAATTATGAAATTTGTAGGGGCTACTGATTGGTTCATTAGATGGCCATTTGTAATAGAGGGAATGGTAATAGGGTTTATTGGAGCAACATTAGCATGTGGAGCTTTATTTGCAGCATATAATGGACTAGTTAGGTGGATTGCTTCACAATTGGTATTTGTAAGCCTTGTACCAGCAACATTTATATTCTCAACTCTATTATGGCAATTTATGCTTGGTGGTATTGTAGTTGGTGGAATTGCTAGTATAATTTCATTAAGGAAATTTTTAGTGGTATAATTTTTGCAAATAAGTGTAAATATAATAAAAATAGGAATAAAGAAAAATAGTATTTTATACTATGAAATCTTGAGAAAAACTTTACAATATAATCCACTTTAATCTATAAAGATATATATTGGGATTATATGTATGATGCATATGAAAGGGAGTCTTTATAGGTGAAGGAATCAAGAAAATACATATTTGCAAATAGAAGGCAAAATAGAAAAATACTTTTAGTACCAACAGTAATCTTTATAATATTTCTTATATGTGTATCCTTTTTAGGAGGAAACTATATTGCTACTAAAGGGATATTTCTAGTAAGAACATCGCCAGAAGTTAAGAGTACAGCTTCGCAGATAAATGATAAGAGTAAATATTCAGCACTTTTTACAGTGAGAGATAAATTAATTGAAAAGTTTGATGGTGAAATTGATGATAATGCTCTTTTAGAAGGAGCGATTAAGGGAATGACTAATGCCTTAAATGATCAATATACCGTATTTATGAATCAAAGCGAATTTGATGATTTAATGAAACAAAGTAGTGGAAGTATGACAGGAATAGGTGTTACTGTAACGTTAAAAGATAAACAGGTAACAATTTTAGATACTGTTAAAGGAGCACCTGCTGATAGGGCTGGACTACAGGAAAATGATATAATAGAAAAGATAAATGATATCGATGTGTCTGGTGACGATTTAAAAAAAGCAACGTCTATGATTGCAGAGGCAAATAATTCAGAGTTAAAACTGACTATTAAGAGAGCAGATACTGATGAATTTGATGTTAATGTAACACCTGAAAAAGTAAAGATTGAATCAGTAAGCGGAAATATGCTAGACTCTTCAATAGGGTATATTCGTATAAAAACTTTCATGAATGAAAATACGGCAGAAGATTTCAAAAACACTATTGATGAATTGAAATCTCAGGGGATGAAAGGCTTGATAGTAGATTTGAGAGAAAATCCTGGTGGGCTATTAACAGAAGCAGTAGGTGTTGCATCACAGTTTATTCCGAAAGGAAAGATAATAACTTACACAATTGATAAATATGAAAACAGAAATGATTCATTATCAATTGGTGGAGATGCTGAAGGCATGCCATTGGTATTACTAGTTAATGAAAATAGCGCTAGTGCATCAGAAGTTGTTACAGGTGCTTTAAGAGATTATGGCGCAGCAACAATTGTTGGAAAAACTACTTTTGGGAAAGGTATAGTTCAGCAAACAGTTAAATTTGATGATAATATTGGTGGACTTAAAGTAACTATTTCTAAATATTATACTCCAAATGGAGAGAATATTCATAAAAAAGGGATAGCCCCAGATTTCGATGTTACAACACCTGTTGGTATTGATGAAAAGAGTTATGATAAAAATGCTGATGAGCAGCTAAAGACAGCGGTTGAAAAAATAGGAGAAAAGATTAAATAGGGAGGGATTAAATGGGTTTATTTATATATACGCTACGGAGCGTATCAGGTGCTATAGTAACCCCTCCATTAGTATTCTTATTAATACTCTTAATAATGGTACTACATTCAAAGAACAAAAAAGTAGTAACTATGCAAAAAATAATTTTAGGAGGTAGTGTAAATTCATCTATTGAACTTACACTATCTCAACTTGTTTTAGGAATTATAGGTGGAATTATAGGAAGCATAATACTTACAAGTTTAGGTGTAGTTTTTAGTGAAAATTCTGGAATATCGTATTTGTTTGTTATATCAATATTATTAATGCTTATAAGACCAAGGTTAATATGCTTTTCTTATTCGGGAGCAATTCTAGGTGGTATAGTAATTATAATTAAATTGATTAATATATTCATTCCTTATAGTTTAGGAGTTTTTGATCTAAATATATTTTATTTAGCAATTCTTATAGGAGTATTCCATGTTATTGAAGGGATATTAGTAATTGTCGATGGAGATAGAGGAGCTGTACCTGTATTTACAAATAGAGATAATAAAATTTTAGGTGGATATGCATTAAAAAGATATTGGGCATTGCCAATAGCAATAATTATTGCTATGAATGGGAATAATTCGATGTTGAGTTATATGACAGAATCTATATCTAATCCAGATTGGTGGCCATTAATTAAATTACCATATGGACTCGCCTTAATAGCTGGAAGTATTATTTCTATAGTTCCTTTTTATATGGTATTAGGTTATTCATCAATTACATTTACAAAAAGTAAAAGAGAAAAAGCTATATCTTCAGGAGTACACATACTAGCTTATGGAATTATTCTAATAGCTTCAGCTCAAATTTCTAGGTTTGGAATTATTGGTGAAATATTTGTTGTGATTTTCATGCCAACAGCGCACGAATTAATGCTTAAGCTTCAGGCAGATCGAGAGAAAAAGCAAGTGGCTAAATTTGTTAGTGATGAAGAAGGGCTGGTAGTTTTAGAAATGTCAGCGGATTCTAGGATGCGGGAATTTGGAGTTGATATTCAAAGTAAAATTTTATCAGTGAATGGTAAAAAAATTAATTCCGAAGCGGAAGTTTATTCTATTTTAAAGGAAAACTTATATAATGCAGTTTTAAAGATAAAGGATTCTCATGGAATGGTAAAAGATATTCAATTTAGGCATAATAAAAATACTAGGCTTGGAATTTTAGTAGTACCTAGAAATGTAAGCAAGGAAGATATTGTGCCAGTCGATGGAGGAAATTTTAAAAATGTTTTGAATTCATTAAAGGGTTCCGAAAAGGGTTCTGAAAATAAAGTTGAATATAAAATAGAAAAAGAGAATGATGGAAAACATGATAAGGATGTTAAGAATAAAGATAATAAAATGTAATTAGAAGGTGGCTTGGCCACTTTTTTCTTTAGCTAATAATAATATTTTTATTTGAGAGATATTTAAGATAAATTTTATCTTTTTTAATAAATAATTTTAATTACAACTGATTTAAATAAAGTAAACATCTAATAATTATAATATTTTAGATATATGGAAAGTATTAAAGGCATGAGCAAGCATTTAAAATAAATAAGATAATTTATTGACTTAATACTTAAGGAAAAGTAAAATAGACATATGATACGAATGTCTGTTCGGATTGGAGGTAATATAATGGGAGAATTTAAAATACAATCGAGATTTAAACCTACAGGGGATCAACCACAAGCAATCGATAAATTAGTCAATTCCATAAAAAGCAATAATAGAGGTCAAACTTTGCTTGGAGTAACAGGTTCAGGAAAAACATTTACTATGGCAAATGTTATAGAAAAATTACAAAGACCTACTATAATATTAGCTCATAATAAAACTTTAGCAGCGCAATTATGTTCGGAATTTAAGGAGTTCTTTCCTGATAATATAGTAGAATACTTTGTATCTTATTATGACTATTATCAACCAGAAGCATATGTGCCTCAAACAGATACATTTATAGAAAAAGATGCATCAATTAATGATGAAATAGATAAATTAAGGCATTCAGCTACTTCAGCTCTTTTTGAAAGAAGGGATGTAATAATTGTCGCATCTGTTTCCTGCATATACGGGCTAGGTAATCCAGATGAATATAAAAAGTTGACTATAAGTCTTAGAACTGGAATGGAAAAAGAGAGAGATGAGGTTATAAAGAAACTCATAGAAATTCAATATGAAAGAAATGATATTGATTTTTCAAGAGGAACTTTTAGAGTTAGAGGAGATTCTTTAGATATAATTCCTGCTTCGTATTCAAATAAAGGGATTAGAATTGAATTTTTTGGAGATGAAATTGATAGAATAAGAGAATTTGATGTATTAACAGGAAGTATACTAGGAGAAAGAAATCATGTAGCCATAACTCCAGCATCCCACTTTGCAACATCTAGAGAGACTGTTGATAAAGCAATTGGCATAATTGAAGGAGAATTAGAGGAGAGGCTTAGAGAACTTAATGCTCAGGATAAACTTTTAGAAGCTCAGAGATTAAGGCAAAGAACTAACTTTGATATTGAGATGATAAAAGAAATGGGATATTGTAGCGGAATTGAGAATTACTCTAGAATATTAGATGGTAGAGCTTCAGGAACACCACCTAAAACATTAATAGATTATTTTCCGGAAGATTTTCTTATGTTTATAGATGAGAGCCACGTAACATTACCTCAGGTTAGAGCAATGTATGCAGGAGATAGATCAAGAAAAAATACATTGGTAGACTATGGGTTTAGATTACCTTGCGCATATGATAATAGACCGCTAAAATTTGAGGAATTTGAAAAGAAAATCAATCAAGTAGTGTTTGTAAGTGCTACTCCATCGGCTTATGAAATAGATAATTCTGAAGAAATCGCTGAACAAATCATAAGGCCTACAGGATTGTTAGATCCAGAAATCATTATAAGACCTATTAAAGGACAAATTGATGATTTATATGGAGAGATTAATAAAACGATAGAGTGTGGATTTAGAATATTAATAACTACATTAACCAAGCGTATGGCAGAAGATTTAACTAAATATTTAATAGAACTTGGTGTTAAAACAACTTATATGCATTCAGATATTGATACGATAGAAAGAATGAAAATAATAAGAGATTTGAGGCTTGGTGAGTACGATGTACTTGTAGGAATAAATCTTTTAAGAGAAGGATTAGATATACCAGAGGTAGCCTTAGTTGCAATTTTAGACGCCGATAAAGAAGGCTTTTTAAGATCAGAAACATCATTAATACAAACAATAGGAAGAGCGGCTAGAAATTCGGAAAGCAAGGTTATAATGTATGCTGACAATATAACAAAGTCTATGGATAAAGCAATGAAGGAAACGGAAAGAAGAAGAGCTATACAAAAAGATTATAATGAAAGACATGGAATAGTACCAACAACAATAATTAAAGATGTAAGAGATATTATAGAAGCAACAAAGGTTGCAGAAGAAGTCGAAGAATATAAAGCTGCGGATAAGAAAAAACTTACTAAGAAAGAAAAAGATAAGTTAATTAAGGATCTTACAGAAGAAATGCTTTTAGCGGCAAAAAATCTTCAATTCGAAAGAGCAGCTGAGCTTAGAGATATTATTAATGAAATTAAAGATGGAAAGTAATGGGTAATAATCAATATATGATATATTGCATAAAACTATGAATTATGTATTGTCCATTAAGTAGGAGGTTAGTTTAATGAACGATAAGATAGTAATAAAAGGTGCGAAAGTTAATAATTTAAAGAATGTAAGTTTAGAAATACCGAGAGATAAATTAGTTGTACTTACAGGATTATCAGGCTCTGGTAAATCATCTTTGGCCTTTGATACATTATATGCTGAAGGGCAAAGAAGATATGTGGAATCTTTATCTTCTTATGCACGGCAATTTTTAGGACAAATGGATAAACCGAATGTAGAATATATAGAAGGATTATCACCGGCAATATCAATAGATCAAAAGACTACAAGTAAAAATCCAAGATCAACAGTTGGAACAATAACTGAAATATATGATTATTTGAGATTATTATATGCAAGAGTAGGAATTCCTCACTGTCCAAAGTGCGGTAAAGAAATTACTAAACAATCTGTTGATCAGATTGTTGATAAAATTATGGGTTATGGAGATAGATCTAAACTTCAAGTATTATCACCTGTAGTTAAAGGGAGAAAAGGAACTCATGAAAAAATATTAGAACATATAAAGAAGAGCGGCTTTGTTAGAGCAAGGATTGATGGGGAAATTTATGACTTAACTGAAGAGGAAGTAAAGTTAGATAAAAATAAAAAGCATAATATTGAAGCTGTTATTGATAGAATTGTTATAAAGGAAGGGATTGAAGGTAGACTTACAGAATCTGTAGAAGCGTCTTTAAAGATGGGCGAAGGATTAGTTATAATTAGCGTTATTGGAGGAGAAGAAACTTTATTTAGCGAAAATTTTGCTTGTCCAGATTGTGGAATAAGTATTGATGAGCTATCGCCTAGATTATTTTCATTTAATGCTCCATATGGAAAGTGCGATCATTGTGATGGGCTTGGAAGTCTTATGGAGATAGACGAAAAGCTTGTTATACCTAATAGAGAGCTAAGTGTTATGGAAGGAGCTATAGCAAGCTGGGGAAGTGGAAGACTAAAAGAAGATTCTTGGACATATGCAATACTTCAGGCTCTAACTAAAGAGTATGGATTAGATTTAAGCAAGCCTATAAAAGATTTGGATAAAGAACATGTTGATTTATTGTTGTATGGAACAGGTGGAAAAAAACTTAAAATTGAATATGTGAAAGATGGAGTTAAAGCTATTTATAGTTATGCATTTGAAGGGGAAATTAATGCATTAAGCAGAAGGTATAGAGAGAGTAATTCAGATCTTATAAAGGGCGAAATAGAGCAATACATGAGCAATGATTCATGCCCAAAATGTAAAGGCGCTAGATTGAAAAAAGAAGTGCTAGCAGTTACTGTTGGTGGAAAAAATATATATGAATTTACAAGTATGTCAATAAAAGAAGAACTTGAGTTTATAAATGGAGTGGAATTTTCAGAAAAAAATAAACTTATAAGTGAGCAGATTATAAAAGAGATTAAAAATAGATTGCAGTTTTTGTTAGATGTTGGTTTAGATTACTTAAGTTTATCAAGAAATTCTGGAACCTTATCAGGTGGGGAATCACAAAGAATAAGACTTGCAACACAAATTGGTTCAGCACTTATGGGAGTTCTATATATATTAGATGAACCAAGTATTGGATTGCATCAAAGGGATAATGACAGGCTAATACATACTTTAAAAAATCTAAGGGATGTTGGAAATACAGTAGTAGTTGTAGAACACGATGAAGATACTATGAAGGAAGCAGATTACATTGTTGATATTGGACCGGGTGCAGGAGAGCATGGAGGAGAAGTAGTTGTTGCTGGAACACTTGATGAAATTAAGGCATGTGAAAAATCAATAACAGGTCAATATTTAACTGGAAGAAAATCAATTCAAATTCCGGCAGTGAGAAGGAAAGGTAATGGACAAAAAATAAAAATTGTAGGCGCTAAGGAAAATAATTTAAAAAATATAAATGTTTCAATTCCTCTTGGTACTTTAACTATGGTTACAGGAGTTTCTGGTTCTGGAAAAAGTACTCTAGTAAATGAAATACTTTATAAAGGTTTAAATAGATTAGTAAATAAGAGTAAAAATCCAGTAGGAAACCATAAAGAAATAGTTGGTTATGAAAATATAGATAAAATAATAGATATAAACCAAAGTCCGATTGGAAGAACACCTCGTTCTAATCCAGCAACTTATACAGGTACATTTGATATAATTAGAGAATTATTTTCACAAACTACAGAAGCTAAAATGAGGGGATATAAGCAAGGGCGATTTAGTTTTAATGTAAAAGGTGGAAGATGTGAAGCTTGTTCTGGAGATGGAATAATAAAAATAGAAATGCAATTCCTATCAGATGTTTATGTTCCGTGTGAAGTGTGCAAAGGAAAGAGGTATAATAGAGAAACTTTAGAAGTAAAGTATAAAGGGAAGAATATAGATGATGTATTAAAAATGACAGTTGAAGAAGCATTAAAATTCTTTGAAAACATACCTAGAATTGAGAATAAGTTGAGGACATTAAATGATGTAGGACTTGGATATATTAGATTAGGTCAGCCTTCAACTCAATTATCAGGAGGAGAAGCTCAAAGAATTAAGTTAGCATATGAATTATCAAAGAGAAGTACAGGAAAAACTCTCTATATACTGGATGAGCCAACAACAGGATTACATGTAGATGATGTTAGTAGATTAATAGAAATACTTCAAAGTTTAGTTGAAACAGGAAATACTGTAGTTGTAATTGAGCATAATTTAGATATGATCAAATGTGCAGATCATTTAATTGATTTAGGTCCAGAGGGTGGAGATAAGGGAGGAACCATTATAAAATGTGGGACTCCAGAAGAATTATGTAAAGTTCAAGAATCTTATACAGGTAAATATTTAAAAGATGTGCTTAGATAAAACTTATGAATATTAAGGAATGAGTACTCATATTTAGAACTATATAATATTAAAACCTATAATTTGGTAGTTATAATGCCTAATTGGCAATATATATATAACATAAAATTAAAAATAATAAAGTTTTTATGAAGAAATTATATTGAAAATTGACAATTGGGGCATTATAGGACAGAATATGATAAGTAGATATTAAAATAATCTAGATGATATAATAATATATATTAATTAAGTGGCACTTTTGCATGTCATACTTACTTTTTTATTGTATAATCATTAATGAGGTAAATGTAAATTACAGCTTATAAGCTTCTGAAAGTTATTTTACATATACAATGGATACAGGAATGAATATTGAGGTGAAAATATGAGTTTTTCGAGAATAATTGCTGGTTTTTTTGGAATTGTTTTTATTATTATACTGTATGTAATAATATACTATGCGCTAAAGATAATGTATAGGGATGTTAAAAACGGAGGGAAGAAAAGAAGGCCTACTGCAGCAAAAGGAAGTTATGGCTTAGAAATTATAAATTCTGGAAGTAGCAAAGATTTAAAAGATGGATCTATTATTCCTATTAGATCGGATTTGACAATAGGAAGAAAAGATGATAATTCTATTGTATTATGTGATCAACATGTTTCTGGAAGTCATGCAAGAATTATCATAAGGAATAGTGCATTATTTATAGAAGATTTAAATAGTACAAATGGTACCTACTTAAACAAGAATAAGATAAGTGGCAAAGCAAAATTGTCTAATAAAGATGAGATAAGAATTGGTACAGCAATTTTTAAGATTTTAATTTAAGATATTTTAATAAAGAGAATATTAAAAGCATTTTTTATTAAAAAAATTAGGCTCAGCGGGAAAGTATTGTAAAGCTATATTTTCCGCTGGGCTTTACAAAAGTATTTTAGAAATCTAAATATCAAAGGAATAGCACGGTGGGGTGATATGGATTGAAGATAAAAAGAGATGAAATAAAGCTATTACTGTTAACTTATTTGTTATGTATAGCGCTTTTTACAAATTTAGCAATATTGAAAGATGACATGGATAAAGGCGCTATATATATGGGGTTGATAGTATGTGGCTTAATAACTGCTACCCAAATATTAATACGTAAGTTTTATCCCCATGGGGATAAGTTTTTGATTACATTTGCATGTATATTGTCAGTAATAGGTATAGCTGTACTATATAGATTGGATACTGACATTGCTATTAAACAGTTAATGTATTTTGCAGCTGGAATAGTAATATTTATTGCTCTAGTAGTGATAATTCCAGATATAAGAGATTTTGTTAAGTACAAGAAGGTATATCTGATAGCAACTTTGATTATAATGCCTTTAGCATTGTTCGCGCATCAAGAGGTTTATGGTGCAACTAACTGGATTAGAATTGGTGGATTTAGCATTCAACCATCGGAATTTGGTAAGATAACATTTGCTATATACTTAGCGGCAGCTTTACATGATTATGAAGACAAAAATAATATAATAGAAGATTTTAAACAGCTTTGGCAACCTGCACTGGTTGTTTTATACTCATTAGGATGCTTGGTTGGGCAAAAGGATTTGGGATCTGCATTAATATTTTTTGGTATTTCATTAACAATGTTGTATGTTGCAACTGGAAAGAAAAAGTATGTAGTAATAACGTTTATATTATTTGCGTTGGGATCTATCTTAGCATATAAGTTGTTTCCGCACGTACAGCAAAGAGTATTAATATGGAGGGATCCGTGGAAGTATAAAGATACCACGGGATATCAGATAGTTCAAGGATTATATTCGATTTCTTCTGGAGGAATGTTTGGAAGTGGACTTGGTCAAGGCTACCCAGGATTTATGCCAGTAAATACCTCAGACTTAATTTTTGCAGTAATTTGTGAGGAATTGGGAATGGTATTTGGGCTTGGAATCATGATAATATATTTCTTGTTTTTCTATAGGGGAATGAGAGCTTCGTTTAGAATCAAAGATAGATTTTCACAACTTAATGCCATAGGCCTTAGTGCTATGATAGCATGTCAGGTTCTAGTTATAATAGGAGGAGTGTTTGCGGTAATACCTTTGACAGGGATTACATTGCCTCTTATCAGTGCTGGAGGTTCCTCAATAATAACTATGTTTTTTGCACTAGCAATACTTCAAAAGATATCGGAGGAGGGCTAAAAATTGAAAAATGTTTCTAATAGTATAAAACAGGTAATGGTAGTTTTTTTGTTTTGCTTTGTAGCTCTTATCTCGTATATTGCATATTTTCAAGTTTTTTCGGCGCCTACTATAGCTGAAAGTGAAGGTAATCAAAGGCTTTGGGCAAGAAGAAATGAAGTTTTGAGGGGAACCATATATGATAGAAATAAAAATCCGCTTACAACAAGTGCAAGGGTAGATGCTTTAACACAAAAAAGAACTTATGTTAACGGAGATTTATATGTTCACGCTCTAGGATATGTAGATCCAAGATATGGATTGACAGGATTAGAGGCAAACTATGATAGTGAGTTAACCACATACAACAAACTTACTAACAATATTTTAAATCTAACTAAAGATTTTAGTATGGATAAGTTAAAATCAATGTTTAAGAATAGAAAAGAAGATGAGGTTAAAGTTGGGAATGGTGTTATAACTACATTAGATCCAACACTTCAAAAAATAGCATACGATGCACTTGGAAGTAATAAGGGTGCAGTGGTAGCCTTAAATCCAAAAACAGGAGAAGTATTAGCTATGGTTTCTAAGCCAACATATAATCCAAATGATTTGGAAGGCTCAATGAAAGCTTCTAATGAAGATAGCCCGTTTATAAATAGGGCAGTATCAGGAAAATACCCGCCAGGATCAACATTTAAAACAGTAACTCTTAGTAGCGCATTAGAAAATATGCCTGGAATTACAAATAGAACTTTTAATGATACTGGTAAAATAGTATTTAATGATAAACAATCATTAAGTAATGATAATGGAGAAGTTAATGGTGAAATAGATTTAAAGGATGCCTATAGATTATCAAGTAATTTTGTATTTGGTACATTGGCAATGGAGCTAGGAAATGATAAGTTAAAAGCTACTGCGGAGAAGTTTGGTTTTAATAATACAGTAGAATCTGATGGATTTAAAATAGATCAGAGTCAATTTCCAAAGTTATCTAAAGCTGAAATTGGTAGCATAGCTCAATCTGGGATTGGCCAAAGTAGTATTTTAGCTACGCCTATGGAGATGGCTTTGGTTGCAAGTACAGTTGCTGATGATGGTAAGATGATGGAGCCAAGACTCGTTAGTCAAGTGGTGGATAAGGACGGTAATGTAGTTAAGACAGTGGAACCAAAGGTGAATAAACAAGTTATAAGTTCAGCCAATGCTGCAATTATAAAAGACTATATGAAAAATTTAGTTGACTCAAGAATCGACTCTACTTGGAGTTATTTCCAAGGAACTGATGCAGCAGGTAAGACTGGGACAGCTGATTATAATCTTGCTAATGGAGAAAGCGCTAAACCTCATTCATGGTTTATTGGGCTTGCACCAGCAAGTAATCCTAAGATTGCAGTTGCTGTAATAGTTGAAAATGGAGGATACGGAGCGAGTGCAGCGGCACCGATAGCAGGAAAATTAATTAGGCAAGCAGTTATTGGAAATTAAAATTAAATATGGTAGATAAAAAGTGAATAGTTATTGGAGAACCGTTAAAATTTCTTAAAAGTACTGAATTGGAAATAATAAAAGGATTTTCCTTAAACTCTTCACTTTTTTATATTTGAATTTATAGGAAGGAGTGTTGGAATGTTTGATTTTAAAGCCCAATTAAAAATTCTACCAAATGAACCAGGGGTTTATTTAATGAAAAACTCACTTGGAGAGATTATCTATGTGGGAAAAGCAAAAATATTGAAAAATAGAGTGCGCCAATACTTTCAAAATTCTAAAAATCATTCAGAAAAAGTAAAGGCAATGGTTAAAAATATTGCTGAGTTTGAATACATAGTAACAGATTCTGAAATGGAAGCTTTAATATTAGAGTGCAATCTAATAAAAAAGTATAGCCCTAAATATAATATTTCACTAAAAGATGATAAATTTTATCCATTCATAAAAGTGACTACTAATGAGGATTTTCCTAGAGTTTTTATAACAAGAAATTATGCCAAGGATGGAAATAAATATTTTGGGCCGTATCCAAATGCAGGGGATGTACATGAAACAATAAACTTGATTAGAAGAATTTTTCCATTAAGAACTTGTAAAAAATCTATTATAGAAGGCGAAAAGCCGACAAGAGCATGTTTGAATTATCATATAAAAAAATGTAATGCACCATGTGAAGGGCGTATTTCTAAAATTGAATACAAAAAAATGATAGATGAAATAATGGAAGTTTTAAGTGGGAAAGATAGGAGCCTTTTAAATAAGTTAAAAGAAGAAATGCAAGGTGCATCAGGAAATTTAGAATTTGAGAAAGCTGCATCCTTAAGAGATAAAATAATTGCTATAGAAAATATAGCAGAGAAACAAAAGGTGTTTAAATCTCAAGAGAATGATGAAGACTTTATTAATATCTATAAAGATGAGAAAGATTGCTGTATTCAAGTATTCTTTTTAAGGGATGGAAAAATAACTGGAAGAGAACATTTTATGATTGAAAATAGTTCCCATGAGGAAGATACAACAATAATTTCGCAATTTATAATTTCATTTTATGGAGGAACACCAAAAGTTCCAAAGAATATATACATTCCGGAAAGTGATGAAATTGAAGCGTTGGAAGAATTTTTAAGCATAAAGCGTGGCTCAAGGGTCTTCGTTAAGGTGCCAATAAAAGGCGAGAAAAAAGAGATGTTGGAGCTAGTTAAAAATAATGCGAAAGTCACTTTAGATCAATTTAAGGACAAGATTTTGAGAGATAAAGAGATAAATATGATTTCGTTAAAGGAAATTCAAGAATTATTAGAACTTGATACTATACCGCTTAGAATTGAAGCTTACGATATATCCAACATACAAGGGGTAGATTCTGTTGGGTCAATGATTGTATTTGAGAATGGTAAAGCTAAGAATAGTGATTATAGAAGATTTCGTATAAAAACTGTAAAAAGTGCTAATGATTATGATAGTATGAGAGAAATCTTAGAACGAAGATTCACTCATGGATTAAAAGAGATTAAAGAGATTCAAAATAAAGAAATTAAATTTTCTAGTGGAAAGTTTTCAAATTTTCCAGATTTGATTATGATGGATGGTGGAAAAGGTCAGGTAAATATAGCTCTTGAAGTATTAGATAAATTAGGAATAGATATACCTGTATGTGGGTTGGTTAAAGATGATTATCACGCAACTAGAGGGATTATTTATAATAATAATGAATTAATAATAAATAGAAATTCTAATTTGATGCAAATGATAAGAAGAATTCAGGATGAAGTTCATAGATTCGCGATAACTTACCACAGAAGCTTAAGGGATAAGAGAACACTACATTCAATATTAGATGATATACCTAATATTGGACAGAAGAGAAGAATGTCTCTTTTAATGAAGTTTGGAAGTATCGATAATATTAAAAAAGCTACATTAGACGAACTTCTTGAGGCAGAATCAATTGATACGAAAGCAGCTAATAGTATATTAGAGTATTTCAAAAATACAAAATAAGAGAAATTAGGTTGGGGTATCTCAACCTAATTTTTAGCCTTAGATTATTGTACCAATGCTGTATAATTAAAATACATTATGTTATTTTTTGAATATATATTAAAAACATGAACAAAATAAATAAATTATGCTATAATAGTACGGAATAAAAATTTACTTGTCTTAGATTAATATTTAAATTATTCTATATCATGTAAACAAAAAGCAGATTAATATAAATGTTTGAGGAGTTTTGGCATGAAGCACTATGGAGAATATAAGAATTTGTTCAGCAAATTATACGAAGAGTCACAAATTCAATTAGATGCGAAAATGAGTGAACATATATACTTTAAAGTTGGAGGACCAGTAGACATACTTCTAACTCCAAACAGTATACAACAGGTAAAAGAAACTATCACTATTTGTAAAGAAAATAATATACCATTTTATGTAATAGGAAATGGGTCTAATATCTTAGTTAAAGATGGTGGTATTAGAGGTGTTGTTATAAAGTTATGCGAGCTCAATAAAATAGAATGTATAGGTAACAAGATTATTGCAGAATGTGGAGCATTACTTAAAGATGTTTCGAAGGCAGCTACAGAAGGATCACTAGCAGGATTTCAATTTGCTTGTGGTATTCCGGGTAGCGTAGGTGGAGCTGTATTTATGAATGCAGGAGCTTATGACGGAGAAATTTCATTTGTTATTGAAAGTGCAGAAGTACTTGATGACAATCAAGAAATTAGAATAATTCATAAGTCAGAGTTGAATTTAGGATATAGACAGTCTGTAGTTATGCAAAAGGGATATATAGTATTACGCGCAACTTTTAATTTAGTTAATGGTGATAAAGAAAAAATTCAAGCTAGAGTTGATGAATTAACTAAAAGGAGAGAAGAAAGACAGCCGTTAGAGTATCCTTCAGCAGGTAGTACATTTAAAAGACCAGAGGGCTATTTCGCAGGAAAATTAATTGAGGATGCAGGATTAAAGGGATTTGCTATCGGTGGAGCGTGTGTTTCAGAGAAGCATGCTGGATTTGTTATTAATTATAAGAACGGAACAGCTAAGGATGTATTAGATGTAATATGTCATGTTAGAGATGAAGTGAAAAAACAATTTGGAGTAGATTTATATCCTGAAGTTAGAATTTGGGGTGAAGATTAAGCATTTTAGTGACTACATTAGTTTTGAAACTATGAATAAAAATAGAAGTTGAAGATGTTAAATATATCTATAAAATAAACACTAAATTATATAAAACTCAAGAGTTTAGAGACTTTTGGGTTTTTTATGATTTAATTATAATAATATGATATAATTTTGATGTTAAGATAAATTAGAAGTAATAGTTGTGCCTAGAAAACGTCTTTGGCAAAAGGGAGTGTGTAGTATGAGATTTGTTATTGTTACAGGATTATCAGGAGCAGGAAAGACACAAGCAACAAGAACATTGGAGGATTTGGGATATTTTTGTGTTGATAACCTTCCACCAAAGTTAATCTCTAAGTTTGCAGAAGTATGCACGCAAAGTGGCGGAAATATTGAAAAAGTAGCATTAGTTATAGATATTAGAGGCGGAATTTTCTTTGATGATTTTTTTGAAGCCCTAAATTACTTAAAGAAAAATGAATTTAAATACGAAATATTATTTCTAGAAGCAACTGATGAAGTGCTTATTAAGAGATTTAAGGAGACAAGGAGAAGTCATCCATTATCTCCAGATGGAAGAGTTTTGACTGGGATTAATCAGGAAAGAGAAAAATTAAGAGAAGTTAAAAATATAGCTGATATTATCATTGATACATCTAAATACGAAATAAGGCATTTGAGAGAAAAAATAAACAAGAATTATGGAGATCATACTTATCCCGAAAAGCAATTATCAATTACTGTATTAAGCTTTGGGTTTAAATATGGAATACCAGTGGATTCAGATTTGGTTTTTGATGTTAGATTTATACCAAATCCATTTTATATACCTGAATTAAAGCAGTATTCTGGTAATGATGAACCAGTTAAAGATTATGTCTTAAAACAAGAGGAGACTGTGAATTTTATAGAAAAGTTAGTAGATATGCTAAAGTACTTAATACCTAATTATATAAAAGAAGGAAAGAGTCAATTAATTATATCTATAGGATGTACAGGTGGAAGACATCGTTCAGTTGCAATAGCAAATGAAGTTTATGAAAGATTAAATAAAGAAAACTATAATTCTAAAATAGAGCATAGAGATGTAGCTGAAGATCTTCATAAAGGAGAAAAGAAGCTATGAGGATAAAAGATTGGCTTAAGGCTGGAATTAAAGTGAAACGATGGCTAGCGTTCGGTATTTTCGGAATATTATTAATATCGTTTGGATTTACAGAACTAGTTAACCATAGGGTTTACAATTTATATTACCAAGTTTTTTATGTGTTCTTAAATATTACAGGAATATTTGTTTTATATATATCAATTACTGAAACGATGAAATCAATAATTGCATTAGTAAATAGAGGCTATATCAAAGTGTCCCTAGATAGTAGAAAAATTGAAAGCCTAATATATGAAAAAAGATTATTAGTAAAAGGGCCTAAGATAGTTGTAATTGGTGGAGGAACCGGTTTATCTACAATGCTTCGAGGGTTGAAGTACTATACATCAAATATAACTGCAATAGTTACGGTTGGAGATGATGGCGGCGGATCTGGAGATTTAAGAGAAGATTTGGGAATGTTACCTCCGGGAGATATAAGAAACTGTATTTTGGCATTAGCTGATACAGAGCCAATAATGGAGGATCTACTTCAGTATAGATTTGCTGATGGAAGATTAAAGAATCAAAGTTTTGGAAATTTATTCTTAGCAGCTATGGCTGGAATATCTGATAACTTTGAGGAAGCAGTTCAGAAAATGAGTTCTGTATTAGCTGTAACAGGTAAAGTTATACCTGTTACTTTGGATAATATGCAATTGGTTGCAAAATTACAAAATGGTAACATAGTAAAAGGTGAATCACAAATTCCCGAAGAGGCTATTGAACAAAAATCTAGAATAGAAGAATTGAAAATAGTTCCTGAGAATGCAAAAGCCCTTCCGGAGGCATTAGAAGCCATAAAGGAAGCAGATGCTATAGTTATGGGGCCGGGTAGCCTATATACAAGTATAACTTCTAATTTGCTTGTTAAAGACATTGCAAAAGAAGTTAGGAAGAGTAGTGCTATCAAAATATATATTTCAAATATAATGACTCAACCTGGAGAGACTACAGGTTTTAAAGTATCAGACCACTTAAAGGTTTTATTCAAATATGGTGGGAAAGATATTGTTGATTATGTAATTGCTAATACAGGAGAAATAACAGAGGAACTAAAAGAAAAATATCAAAAAGATGGTGCAGATCTTGTTAAGTTAGATAGAGAAGATATTAATAGTCTAGGTGTAAAAATAGTCGGTGATGATTTAGTAAAAGTTAAAAATGGATTAGTTAAGCATGATTCAGATAAATTGGCAGAAATATTAGTGGATACAATAATGGAAAAGAAACTTTTATATGATAAGAAAAAGATAATAGAATATATGTATTTATCGCAACGTATTAAAGAAAGAGTCAGAGAAGAAAAAGGAAAAGTAATTGATTAATTAAACTATAAGAAAATTTATAGATAAGGAAGGAAACAGAATGTCATTTTCATCTAAAGTTAAAGGAGAGATATGCAGATATATAGATATTTCGAAGGAAGAGGCGTTAGCAGAAATATCGGCTATTATGAAGGTTAGTGGTACATTAGCTTTTAGTGGAAGTGGACTTAGTTTTAAAATGACCACAGAAAACCCAGCTAGTGCTAGATTAATTTTTACACTTTTAAAGGATCATTTTAATATACATTCGAAGTTAATGGTAAAAAAGAGTAACTCTTTAAAGAAGAATAATATCTATATGGTAGTAATTTCTGAAGAAATGGGTGTTAGAGGATTATTAAGCGATACTGGAATACTCAAAGAAATTGATGGAATAATGAGCTTGGACTATAGAATAGAGGAGTATATTTTTAAAGATGAAGATATAAAAAGAGCATATATAAGAGGAGCGTTTATCGGCGGAGGAAGCATAAGTAATCCAGAAAAAACTTATCATCTAGAATTTGTAACGCACAGTGAAGAATATGCAAAAGATTTATCGAATTTAATCAATACTTTCAGTTTAAATTCTAAGGTTATACAAAGAAAAAATAGCTTCATAGTATATATCAAAGAAGGGGAACAAATAGTAGATTTGCTTAATGTAATAGGAGCTCATTCATCGCTTTTAGAGATTGAAAATATAAGAATAATGAAAGAAATGAGAAATAATGTAAATAGACTTGTAAATTGTGAGACAGCAAATCTTTCTAAAACTGTAAATGCAGCAGTAAGACAGGTTGAAAGCATAAAACTTATTCAATCACAGATTGGGCTGCAAAGATTGCCAGATAATTTAAGAGAAATTGCAGAGCTTAGATTGAATTATCCAGATGAATCTCTGAAGGAATTAGGAGAAATGCTAGATCCTCCAGTAGGAAAATCGGGAATAAATCATAGATTAAGAAAAATAGAAAAGATAGCAGAGGAATTACGAACAAGCAAATAATAAAATTAAAGGGAGAGGATGTTATGTTTACACACATTGTATTATTTAAATTGAAGGAAGCAACAACAGAAAATTTAAAGTTTGTAGAAAAGACTTTATTATCTATGAATGGAATGATCAAGGAATTAAAGCAGCTAGAAGTAGGGATAGACGTAATAAAAAGTGATAGAAGTTATGATGTTGGAATTATAACAAGGTTTGATAATAAGGAAGATTATTTATCGTATGACGTGAATGAATTTCATGTTGAAAAAGTTAAAAAGGTTATAGGGCCATATATGGAAGACAGTAAAACTTTAGATTTCTAAATAACATATGGTTTAAGATTTATAGTTTGGTTAGAAAAATTCTAAATAAACTGTAAATTTTAAACTTTAAATTAACTGTAATTTAAAGAGGAGGTGAGGATAATGGAAGAAAAACAATTTTGTCATTTACATTTGCATACAGAATATAGTTTGCTTGATGGATCAGGGAAAATAGGAAAGCTCATGAAGAAGGCAAAAGAATTGGGCATGAAGAGTATTGCTATTACTGATCATGGAGTTTTATATGGGCTTGTAGATTTCTATAAGGCAGCAAAAGAAAATGATATAAAACCTATTTTAGGATGTGAAGTTTATGTTGTACCAAAATCTAGACATATAAAGCAGCCAGACAAAGAAAATTCAACTTACCATTTGGTTTTATTAGTAAAGAATCAAATTGGATATGAAAATCTAATGAAAATAGTATCAGTTGCATCTATTGAAGGATTTTATTATAAGCCAAGAATAGATTATGAATATTTAAGAAAACATAGTGAAGGGTTAATTGCTTTGAGTGCTTGTTTAGGCGGTGAAGTACAATCTTACCATCTTAAAGGTAATTATGAAAAAGCAAAAGAGACAGCCTTAACATACAAAGAAATTTTTAACGGTGACTTTTATATTGAGTTACAAAATCATGGAATGGAAGAACAAAAGAGAGTAAATGAAGAAAATATAAAATTATCTAATGAAACTGGTATACCACTAGTTGCTACTAATGATGTTCACTACATAAGTAAGGAAGATTCTAAATCACATGATGTACTAATGTGTATACAAACAGCTAAAACCATTGATGATCCTCATAGAAGAAGATATCCTTCAGATCAGTTTTATTTAAAATCAGCAGATGAAATGTGGGATATGTTTTCCTATGTTCCTGAGGCTTTGGAGAACACCATTAAGATAGCCGATGAGTGTAGCTATGAATATAAGTTTCACGAATCTAAGCTTCCAAAATTTCCGCTAGAAGAAGGCCAAGATCCTTATGACTATCTTAGAGATACTTGCTATAAAGGTCTGATAGATAGATATAGTGTATTTGAAAATCTTAGAAATCAGAGTTTGGACTATAGTAAAATTGAAGAAGTAGTAGCAAATTATGAAGAAGCTAAAGAATATGTTGATAGATTAGAATATGAGCTTCAAGTAATAAAGCAAATGGGATATATTGATTACTTTTTGATTGTATGGGATTTTGTTAGATTTTCTTATGAAAGTGGAATACCTACAGGTCCAGGTAGAGGATCTGCAGCAGGTTCAATAGTTGCATATACGTTAGGAATTACAAAAATAGATCCGATTAAGTATAGTTTAATCTTTGAGCGTTTCTTAAATCCAGAGAGAGTATCCATGCCTGATATCGATAGTGATTTTTGTTATGAAAGAAGACAAGAAGTCATTGATTATGTAGTTGAGAAGTATGGAGCAAGCAATGTTTCGCAGATAATAACGTTTGGTACAATGGCAGCTAGACTATGTATACGAGATGTTGGAAGAGCTATGAATTATAGTTATGCAGAGGTTGATAGAATAGCTAAGATGATACCAACAATGCTTGGAATAACTATAGAGAAGGCGTTAGACTTAAATCCAGAGCTTAAATTAGCCTATGATACAGATGAAAGAGTAAAGGCGTTAATAGATGTTTCAAAGGATTTAGAGGGACTTCCAAGGCATTCTTCTACTCATGCTGCTGGTGTTGTTATAGCATCAAAGCCACTAGTTGAATATGTTCCACTACAGAAGAATGAAGAAATGATAGTAACCCAATTTGGAATGACAACATTGGAAGAGCTTGGGCTGCTTAAGATGGATTTCTTAGGACTTAGAACATTAACGGTTATGAATGATGCTATAAATATGATTAGAGAAAATAGAAGGATAGATATTGATTTAGATAAAATAGATTTTGAAGATAAAGAAGTATATAAAATGATAGGGGAAGGCAAGACTGCTGGAGTATTCCAGCTTGAATCGCCAGGAATGACTTCATTCATGAAGGAATTAAAACCTGATTCATTGGAAGATATCATTGCGGGAATATCGCTCTATAGACCAGGACCTATGGCTGAAATTCCTAGATACATAGAAGGAAAGAAAAATCCAGAAAAAGTTACGTATTTAACTAAAGAATTAGAGCCTATATTAAGTGTTACGTATGGATGTTTAGTATATCAGGAGCAAGTAATGCAGGCTGTTAGAGATTTAGCTGGATACTCCATGGGACGTAGTGATATGGTTAGAAGAGCTATGTCAAAGAAAAAACATAAGGTCATGGAGGAAGAAAGAAAAAATTTCATTCATGGTATTGTTGAAAATGATGAAGTAATAGTGCCAGGATGTGTGAGAAATGGAATTTCAGAGGAAATAGCTAATAAAATTTTCGATTCTATGATGGACTTTGCTTCGTATGCATTTAATAAATCTCATGCAGCAGCATATGCAGTTGTTGGATATCAAACAGCATATCTTATGAAGTACTATCCAGTAGAGATGATTGCAGCAATGCTTAATTCAATCATGGGAATCAGTGAAAAGGTAGCATACTATATCGGCATAGCAGAAGAACTTGGAATACAAGTTTTACCACCTAATATAAACGAAAGCTTTTCTAAATTCACTGTTAAAGAGAACAAGATTAGATTTGGATTAGCAGCTATAAAGAATGTTGGAACTAATGTTGTAGAAAGCATAGTGAAAGCAAGAGAAGAAAAGGGCAAATTTGAATCGTTAGTGGATTTTATAAATAAAATGGATCCATCATCAATAAATAAGCGTGCAGTTGAATGTTTAATAAAGGCTGGGGCTCTAGATGATTTTGATGTTTTTAGATCTAAGATGTTAGCTGTTCATGAAAAATTAATTGATAATATATCTAGTGATAAGAGAAGAAATATTGATGGTCAAATAAGCTTATTTGCAAGTGAAGAATTAAAAAATCCAGAAGTAAACTATCCTAATATTAAGGAATTTACTAAGCGTAATTTATTAGCTATGGAAAAGGAAATGACGGGGCTTTATATCACTGGGCATCCTCTAGATGACTATGCTCAAAGTCTGAAAATGCAGACCACAAATGAGATTTCTAAAATATTTTTAGTACAGGAAACTTTAGATGATTCTTTAGAGAGCGATATGGGCGAGATTAATATATTTAACAGGCAGGATGCATTACAAGATAATGATAGAGTAATCCTTGGAGGAATACTTGCTAGTGTTAATCAAAAGGTAACAAGAAATAATTCTATAATGGCATTTCTAAAACTTGAAGACTTAACTGGAACGATTGAAGTAATAGTGTTCCCTAAAACTTTGGAGAAAGTAAAAGAATTATGCGTAACAGATAGTCTGGTAATAGTTAAGGGAAGATTAAGCTTGAAAGAAGATGAACCACCAAAACTTATTTGTGAAAGTATAGAACCTTTAGAGAAGGTCAATACTTCAAAGGTATATTTAAGAGTTGATGATAAGGTGGCAGCTACTGTTTTAAGTAAAAAATTAAAAGAATTATTGATAAAGGAATATATTGGAGATACGCCTATTTATATATTTGAGAGCCAAGGAAAACAAAAGTTCAGGGTGCCAAGAGATAGATGGATTTCCCTAGATAGTGATGTTATGAATTTATTGAGACAAACTTTAGGAGATGAGAATGTTAAGGTATTAGATTCATAATTAGAAACGAGATGCGATTAAAAATTTAGTAAATATACAAATGAAAAATATTACAAAAATTAATATCACAAAAATTATATTATTTTATATAAATTTATCGATTATTGGTTATAATAGAGAAGACAAATTACGTTCATTGTTTTATAACACTAAAACTATTATAAAAATGCAGTTACTATCCTTGTTATAAATGAAGATAGCTTATATGAAAAAATATGATATTTAGCGGTGTATAGTCATAAATTCAGTAAAATAATTTTCAAATTATTTGTATTGTGAAATTTTTCATAAAATTTAGACATTTATTTTAGAATAATATCAGAAAATGGTTAAATATCATTGATAATTGGTTCAAATTTATGTACAATAATTCTTGATTAATAAATTATGGTTATATTATGTACACAAGGGTCATTTAAGGTCCCTTTGCGGTATTTTAAGGAGGAAATATATATTATGAAAAAGATAGCTGTGTTAACAAGTGGTGGAGATGCACCAGGCATGAATGCTGCAATTAGAGCAGTAGTAAGAACTGCGCTTCATAACGGAATTGAAGTTATGGGAGTACAAAGAGGTTATAGTGGACTTATCAATGGAGAATTATTCAGCATGGATAGAAATTCAGTATCTGATATAATCCAAAGAGGTGGAACAATTTTAAGGACTGCTAGATGTCCTGAATTCAAGAATGAAGAAGTAAGAAAAAAGGCTGCAAAAATATTACAAGCTTATGGTGTTGAAGCTCTAGTAGTTATAGGTGGAGACGGTTCATTTATGGGTGCAAAATTATTATCAAAGCTTGGAATTAAAACAATAGGTTTACCAGGAACAATTGATAATGATTTAGCTTACACAGACTTTACTTTAGGGTTTGATACAGCCTTAAATACCGTTGTAGATGCTATAAATAAAATTAGAGATACTTCAACTTCACATGAAAGAGTTTCAATTGTAGAAGTTATGGGTAGAGACTGCGGAGATTTATCTTTATATGCAGGTATCTGCGGAGGCGCAGAAGCAATTATAATTCCTGAAATGGAATTTGATAAAGATGCACTTTGTAGAACTATCTTAGAAGGTAAAAATAAAGGAAAAATGCATAATCTAATAATGCTTGCAGAAGGAATTGGAGGAGCATTTGAACTTGCAAAGTACGTTGAAGAAGTAACTGGAATTGAAACAAGAGCAACAATCTTAGGTCATATTCAAAGAGGAGGAAGTCCTACTGCTACAGATAGAGTTTTAGCTTCAAGAATGGGAGCAAAGGCTATAGAAGTATTATTAAAAGGTGGAACTTCAAGAGTAATAGGAATTAGAGATAATAAAATAATAGACCAAGATATAGATGAAGCTCTTGATATGGAAAGTAAATTTGATAAAGAACTTTATGATATTGCTCAAGTATTATCATAATAATTTAGCTTATAGTTTATTTATATAAATTTTATAAATAAGGTACAATCAAAAAATAATGAATCAACATGCTTGCTTATTTTGCATATTTGTAACATTATTTTATTTTATGTGCCTAATCGAAGAAAGAGGAGTGTTAGTTTAATGAGAAAAACTAAAATGATTTGTACTATTGGCCCTGCAAGTGAAGATATGGAAATATTAGAAAAGGTTGTTCTTTCAGGAATGAATGCTTCAAGACATAACTTTTCACATGGAGACCATGAAGAACACGGTGGAAGAATTAAGAAAGTTAAAGAACTATCAAAGAAGTTAAATAGAGAAATTGCAATAATTCTTGATACAAAAGGACCAGAAATAAGAACTGGTAAATTTGAACCAAAGAAAGTTGAATTAGCTAAGGGTTCTGAATTTACAGTATATGCTGGAGATATGGATGTAGTTGGTGATACTACTAAATGTTCAGTTACATATGCAGGACTAGCAAATGATGTTAAGCCAGGAAATACAATTTTAATAGATGATGGTTTAGTAGGATTAACTGTTAAATCTGTTGAAGGTAACGCTATTAAGTGTGAAGTTCAAAACACTGGATTCGTTGGAACTCATAAAGGAGTTAACGTACCAGGAGTATCAATCCAATTACCAGCTCTTACTGAAAAAGATAAATCAGATTTAATCTTCGGTTGTGAAGTTGGAGTTACTATGATAGCTGCTTCATTCATAAGAAAAGCATCTGATGTAAAGACTATCAGAGAAATACTTGATGCAAATGGTGGAGAAAGAATCCTTATCTGTTCAAAGATAGAAAACCAAGAAGGTGTTGATAACTTAGATGAAATCTTAGAAGCTTCAGACCTTATAATGGTAGCTAGAGGAGATCTTGGTGTTGAAATTCCAATAGAACAAGTTCCAGCAGTTCAAAAGATGATCATCAAAAAATGTAAAGCAGCTGGTAAACCAGTTGTAACTGCAACTCAAATGTTAGATTCTATGATGAGAAATCCAAGACCAACAAGAGCAGAAGTTTCAGACGTTGCTAATGCTATCTTAGATGGTACTGATGCAATCATGTTATCAGGAGAAAGCGCTAATGGAGATTATCCAGTAGAAGCTGTAGCTACAATGGCTAAGATTGCTGAAGAAACTGAAAAATCTTTAGAATATAAAGTAGCAGTTTCTCAAGCTAAAACACATATTCCAGCTATAGCAGGAGTTATTTCAAGAGCAGCTAGTAATGCAGCTAATGAATTAGAAGCAGCAGCAGTAATTACTTCAACTCAAACTGGTGCAACTGCTAAGAGAATTTCTCAATGTAGACCAGAATGCCCAATTATAGCTGTTACTCCAGATCCAATAGTTGCTAGACAATTAGCATTCTCATGGGGAGTATATCCAGTAGTTGCTGATAAAATGGAATCTACTGATGAAATGTTAGAAAGATCAGTTGAAATAGCTAAAAATAATGAATTTGTTAAATCAGGAGATATAGTTGTGTTAGCAGCTGGAGTTCCTGTAGATCAAGTTGGTGCAACAAATCTTTTAAAGATTAGCGAAGTAAAATAATATTTGAAACATAATTTTTTAATATATATAAAGGGACTTTGGTAAGAATCTTACCAAAGTCCTTTTTTATTCTTTAGGAATTTATATTCAAGTAAAATCTGTGTATAACATAAAAAAGGTTGATTAAATAGTTTTGATATTTTAAAAAGAATAAAAAAAGAAATCTTATTCGTCTGCATAAAATGTTCTTATATGCAGCAGAGCTGCTATTTCTGATGTGCAGATTTTTCTCACATGCGTTCGAAAAGGCAGATGCGTGAAAAAAATCTACACATATGAAAAGAGTGCGAAGTACAATACGGAACTTAACCACAGTCGCCTGCGATTTTTTTACATGGAAGGTTTTAAATGCTCCTTAAGCATAAAATCCAATATATACATGCACTTAAGATGATAAATATGTAATCAAATTTTAAGAAATATATAAAGTTAACAAAAAATTAACATTTAAAGATAGGATATTTAATATATAATGTATATTATTGCTCTAAAAGAGAAATAATAATTTAATGATTATGGAATTAAATGGCAACTGATTCTGTATTAGCACCGCAAGGTGCTCTTTTTTATTTTAGGAAAATTATATAATTTAATGGTACTAAGATGTTGATTAAATCTAGATATCATAATTATCATTACTTATTTATTACCCGATAAAATAAATTGTAGCATAAGTAAATTATTTGATTTTTATAGGAGATTATTGAAATGTCAAGTCTAAATATAATATCCATTAAGTGAAAATTTAATAGTTAAGAGTTTGTTCTTAATTGGATATAAGAATTTATAAATATCTTAAATAAATGAATAAGATATGATAAAATGTAGAAAGTATTTTTAAATATTGATTTGAAAATTATAGTTAAGAAATGATACTAACAATGAAGGATGTGTACATGTGTTAGAGAGAAATAAAGAGTATATTGTAAAAATAGATTCCTTGGGATATGAAGGTGAGGGTGTCGCAAAGATAGATGGATATCCAATATTTATACCAGGAGCTTTGATAGAGGAAACTGTAAAGATAGAAATAATCAAGAATAAAAAGAATTATTCTTATGGAAAGCTTATAGATATAGTAGAAAAATGTGACGAAAGAACTGTACCTGAATGTAATTATTATGAAAAATGCGGTGGTTGCACTCTAATGCATTCTAATTACGATTCGCAATTAAAATTCAAATACAATAGAGTTAAGGATTGCATAGAAAGAATTGGTGGATTATCGGGGGATATAGTTCAAAATACTGTAGGGATGAAATTTCCATACAGATATAGAAATAAAGGAATATATTCAATTGCATTGACAGACAATGAACTTTCAATGGGCTTTTTTAGTGAAAAAACACATGAAGTAGTTGATATGGATAAGTGTCTAATTCAAGATGAAGAAACTGATAAAATCATAAAAATAATAAGAAATTGGATGAAAAAGCATTCTATATTACCTGCTAGGAAAGATAATTTATTTTTTAGTGAAGGACTAATTAGAAATGTAATGGTGAGAAAGGGATTTAAAACCAATGAAATTATGGTTGTTCTGATTACCAACGATAAAGAAATTCCTAAGAAAGAAGAACTAATAGAGAATATTAGGTTAGAGGTTGAAAATTTAAAGGGAATAATTCAGAATATAAATACTAAAAATAATAATTTAGTTCTCGGTGACAAGTGTATAACTTTGTGGGGACAGGATTATATCTCTGATTATATAGGTAAATATAAATTTAATATTTCGCCATTATCTTTCTTTCAAATAAATCCTATTCAAACAGAAGTGCTTTATAATAAAGCTTTAGAATATGCAGATTTAAGTGGAAATGAGATTGTTTTTGATGCATATTGCGGTGCTGGTACAATAACATTATTTTTATCTCAGAATGCAAGAAAAGTCTATGGAGTTGAAATAGTAGAACAGGCGATAGATAATGCGATAGATAATGCAAAAATAAATGGAATAGACAACTCGGAATTTTATGTGGGAAAATCTGAAGAAGTGATTCCGGAGCTAATAAAAAATGGAATCAAACCAGACATAATAGTTGTGGATCCCCCAAGAAAGGGATGTGATATCAATTTGCTAAATGCTATAGGGGAAGCTAAGCCTAAAAGAGTAGTGTATGTATCATGTGACCCTAGCACTTTAGCAAGAGATTTAAAACATTTAGAAGGTTTGGGATTCAAAACAGTAGAAGTACAGCCTGTAGATATGTTTCCAAATACAAAGCATGTGGAAGCAGTAGCTAAATTAATTACAAAATAGCTGTAACCACACAATAATCCCTTTCCAATTCCAATAAACCTCTTCCATATTTCAAAAATAGTTCTTCCACGCAAGAATAATGCAAGAAAAGAACGCTTGAAGCTTAACCAGAAAGGGGGCTATCCGCCTCGCTCGTTAGAGCGTTTCGAGGGATAAGAAGTAAGATGTTAGAATAAAGGAATGGCAAGGGTTTAGATGGATTTTAGCAAGGATCAGGCAAGGCTCAATCATCAATCGAACAAGCGTCAATGGATAAGAAAAAACAGAATAGAAGGCAAGAGATTTGCAAGAGAAAAGGAAAGACTTTATTTGAATTAAATAAGGTTTTTCTTTTTATGTGGTTTTAAATAACGGATTGGAAGAGGGAGTAAGGAAAAACTTTATTTGAATTGGTTACGGAGGAAAGCGGGATTGAGGGGCGTGTGGAGGAAAGACTTTTTTTGAAACTAACATAGTAGGAATGTAAATCTAACGATGTCCATTAAGTTTTTAAGGATTAAGGAATAAATTGTAAAATGTTATGTTTAGAATTATTAGGTGAATTAAAAGTGTTAAATGTATCGCAGAGTAATGATACTTTAGAAAGATATAGATATAATTAATATTTAATTTCAGAGTATAATGATGTATAATATGTTCATATTACAATTATAAGTATAAATAATAAGCGGAAGTGATTTTATGATAAATTATTACTATAAATTACAAATGAATATAATTTTTTTAGAACAAGCACTCGTCTTAGATGGGTGCTTAATTTTTTTATAAAGTTATATACCCAACATCATTGTATTGAAGGGAGAGGGCGGAAAATAAAGTGAATATTAGGTAGAGTAAAATTAATTATTTATATTTAACAAATTCATGTGAAAATTAATGTGAAAGGATGAGGAACATGGGAGTATATATAAATTTAGATATTGTACCGAGTGAAATTGACAAGAAAGAGTGGGAGAATGTGAATAAAAATATAAATGCAAGTGATAAGGAGTTAGCTGATATACAATCTATTGTAGATAAGTTAAAAGAAATCCATTCTGGATTAGAACTTCTAAGTGAAGGTAAAGTGAAGAAAGAAGACGTTATGAAGTTAGTTGATGAATTAGAAGAAAAAACAAAAGAAAAATAATTAATTTAGAGTAGAAGAGACTATGTATTTGGTCTCTTTTTTTTCTAAGAAAGAAAGTTAGAGGAACTTATATTTTATTAATTGGATTGTAGCATAAGTAAGTATAGGCAAGTTATAAACATAGGTAGAACTGCATATAAGAAAGCATAAGTGTAAATACAAAAGGAGTTGCTTTAAGCAACAATAATTTAGCAGGAGGATGATATTATATGCAAAACATAGGTAAAAATTCCCTTGGAAGCTTTATTAAGGAGCTTAGAAAATCGAAGGGAGTGTCTCTTGAAGAAATGGAAACAGGTACAGGGCTTTCACGCTCATATATAAACAGATTGGAGAATTCTTCCAGAGACAACCCAACTCTGGACTGTATTGGAAGGCTAATTCAATATTTTGATATTCCCTTTTCATCTATGGCAGAATTTTGTAATTGTCAAAATAGCTTAGAGGATGGACGAGTACAGAACCTTGATTTTATATTGTTGAATGAAAGGTATTTATTTGCCAACTTAGAGGTGGATATGGAATCTAAAACTATACTGCGAAATCTAATCCAGGAGTTAGAGAACTATACCACCAGTGTTTCAGTTTGCCGACAAGATGAGGCTAAGATATTGGATATAGTTGGATTGTTGAGAGAAAGATTAAGTTCATAAGTATAAGTTAAGGAATCAGCTAATGCTGATTCTTTTTTAAAAAGGAGTGATTTAATTGTCAAAAAACAATAGCAGAAGAGAGTACCTCTATAGTTTATATACGAAGCTTTATCCAGAAAAGTTAGAAAGTATTTTAGGTACTAAGTTTAAAACAATCCAGTTGGAGAAAAAGTATGGAAATAGAAGAGCCGACATAATAGCAATCGACCAAGATGGAACTCGGTATCTAATAGAACTTGCTTTAAAAAGTGAAGATAAAACACACTTTATCCAGATACAGGATTTAATAGCACTGACAAGTGTAATGGAGAAAACTGTGATTGTATGGTGTGCTACTTCGTTCTCGGAAAAATATTTGGAAGAATTAATCGAAATGGTTTCACTTAACTCAGACATGAATATTGAGTTTATAGCTATAAAAATTAATCCAGAATTAAAAAGTAGTCTGGAAACTATAAATGAATGCTATCACTTAGAACAAGTAGATATGTTAAATGATTTAGATAAAATTCAAGACCATTTTGAAGTAATTAAGGGAATGCAGTGTTACAATAACAAGGAAACTGTTTCAGCAGAAGTCATTGACTCAGAGAGGCAGTATAGTTATAAGGAAAAAGTATTAATTAAAATTCTAAAAAGGCTTAGAATTGATAGTTATAATCATGCTAACGTTCACCAATTCAAGGAGGTATCGGGGAATTGCTTTACAATAGGAAGTTCTTATTCCGATATATCTTATAGGGTATCATTTGATAGAAGATCAAGGTTAGGTATAGAATTAGTATTCTCCCAAGTAAATTCAAAGCAGATATACTCAAAAATGTATAAACATAGAGATGAAATAAACGATTTCTTTGATTACATGACAGTATGGGATAGTAAGTTCCAAAGGATTGGTACATACTTACCGTTTGGGAGTAGTAATGATAGTGAAAGGCAAATACATATGTTTTGCAGATTAGTAAAGAAGTATTTGTTTGGATTTGACCAGTTCTTAAAGGAGGCAATAGAAAAATAAACCTTAAATATAAGGATAAGAATTAAGACCAGTTACACAACTGGTCTAATTTTATGTTATTTCTTTAAATTTTGAAATAATGCCTTTAATACTTTGGAAAGTACATTTAATTCACGTTTAGTGCGATTATTTATAATGTCTATAAGTTCATTTTTACTAATATCATAAGATTCATCGCCATAAATCAAATAATCAAGTGTAACATTTAAACTTGAAGCAACTTTTACAAAGGTATCCAGGCTCATTTTCCTTTCAGCACGTTCTATCTGGCCCAGATAGACGGGGGCGATACCAACCATTTCGGAAAAAACTTCCCTTGTATAGCCGAGCTTCTCTCGTTCTACTTTTACACGTAATCCAACAGCGTTATAATTTATTGTCCCTTTCATCTTAAAACCCCCTGTAATTAAAACTTTACAGATAATGTTAAGATATAAAAATAAGCTAACTGCATACAAAAGGTTTGCAAATAGCATTATAATAATTTAAAATAAAATTACAATTTAATATTAGAATTTCCTCAAAAGTGTATGGAAAACCAATTGCTGTCAAAATACGACAAAATGCTTAAAGGGAAACTGATATAATTTATATAAGTTGTATCATTTATATGGTCAAATTTTGAGTGGTATAACATAAAAAGCAAATGATAAAAGTATGAAAGGTGGTATGGGAAAGAAATAAAGCGTAGAAATTCTAATAGCGGTGATTTTGGTTGTAAATATGATAGGCATAGTAATATTTAGATAACTGCTATTATATACCATGGGAATGTCCTATGGATTGGATGGAATGAAAAACATATGGAGTAAAATAGGTAGCACGGATAGAACATGGCAAATTCAGAAAATGTAATAGTTTTAACCTTAATATCCTTAATATCCTTACCCCTGATTGCCCATATAAGGTAAATGAAAAAGGAATGGAAGTTGTCATAAGTAAATGTGGCAATCTTTCGTATGCACCGATCAGTATAATCGTTAAACAAATGGGTGGAGAAATTACCAACAATGTTGATAAAACAACCACTTATACTATTAACGGTAAGAAAGTTGTTATTGATGAAAAATTGAGCTTTTCAGTAATTGACGGAACGTATGTTCCGTATGAGACAAAGACTATTGGGGATTGGACAATTCCAGTATTTAGAACACCAGTTTCTAAAGATGGGGATACCTATGTACCCGTAGATTTCTTAGTTTCTAAGGTAGGATTGAAATTAGACGTGAAAGATAATCAAGTAGCGTTTGAAGCAGTAGGAGATAACAATAGCACCTCTACAGTTGCTACAATTAGCACAAGTGGTTCTCAGTCTTCTTCTAATAACGGGTCATCTAAATCTACTGGTGTAGTGGAAAGTAATAGACCTATAAGCAACAATCCAAGTAAACCCTCATCTGGTGGAAGTTCAAATTCTGGTGGTACTTCAACGTCAGGTGGTTCAGGCGGAAGCGGAGCTACACAACCAACACACTCAGCTACTTATACAGGTAGTGAAGTAAAGGAAAAACTATATGGTCTTGGGTTTGTAGATTTAAACGGAGGATTGACGTTAAATCAATATGGTGCTAAAGGTGCTATCAACTTTACTAAAATGGACTTTAGTGTTTTATCTAACAAATATGACATGAATTTAACCATTTTGCAAAGTGACCCAGAAACAGACCAAAAGATTAAGACAATTCTTAATTGGATACTTCCAAGTCAAGGAAATCATTTGTATAGTATATTGGATACATCTGGTTTACAATCTCAAACATTGGAGTTGGAAGGTAGAACTGTTAATATCAGAGTTCAAAACTATGGTATTGCTATTGATTTCGGACCAATTAAGTAGGTTTAAGGAATTAGAATATAAGGAGTAAGCGAATTACTCCTTATATATCATAATTCAATTTTAACAAAACAAAATTATATTTTAAGGTAACAAGGCTCAGGTCTTTGACCTGGGCTTTTAATTTAAGGAGGATGATTTATTATGAAAATGAATAAAAAAATTATTGCAGGTATTATATGTTCAGTAATTATTGCGGGAGCTGTTGCTACAAAAATAAATATGAACGCTTCTTCAACAGGATGGGTACAAGTTAATGGTGCTTGGGAGTATGTGAAAACAGATGGTTCTAAAGCTACTGGTTGGTTGCAACTTAATAACGATTGGTATTACTTCTATTCTGATGGTTCTATGGCTACAGGATGGATACAAAGTAGTGGCAAATGGTATTACATGTTGAATGATGGCTCTATGGCTGTTAATACTAAAGTAAATGGTTATTACTTAGATAAAGATGGTGTTTGGAATACAAATGTTCCATCAACTATTTACAATGGTGCAGACATAAAGCAGAAGCTTTATGGTCTGGGGTTTGTAGATTTAAATGGAGGATTAACATTGAACCAATATGGTGCTAAAGGTGCTATTAACTTTACTAAAATGGATTTCAGTGTTTTGTCTGATAAGTACGATATAAACCTAACAATCTTACAAAGCGACACAGAAACAGATAAAAAAGTAAAAACAATACTTAATTGGATACTTCCAACACAAGGGGATTACTTGTATAGCGTATTAGATACAAATGGCTTGAAATCTCAAACTTTAGAGTTGGATGGTAGAACAGTTAATATTAGAGTTCAAAGCTATGGTATTGCTATTGATTTCAGTCCAATTAAATAAGGTTAAGGAATGAGGTTCAAGGATTTAAGGGTTAAGGCTCTTGAACCTTGGACTTTTTTTATATCCTTTATAAAGTGTAAGTATAATATATAGATAGAAAATATTAAGAAAGGGGTTTGCTTAAAACGTTATTTATAACAAGGTAAAAATTTGATATACTATAATAAAGGTGGGGTAGCATTGAGCAAAGGAAAAAAGACCAAAAATGATATTGCAAATCAATTAGAAGACGCAGTAATGAAAGAAGCCTTTGATTTCTTTAAAGAAGGTGCTTTAAGCTTCTTTGGAATAAATAAGAAGATAATTGGAACACCTAAAATAGAACAAAAGAAAGTGTCGGTAAAAACAACTATACCAGATTATGTGTTTTTGTTAAACGATGATACGTTAATACATTTTGAGTTTCAAACTACTTCTAAGAAGGAAGATATTTACCGCTTTCACTATTATGACGCAAAATTAAGCTACGATTATTTAAAGCCTGTAAATACTATTGTAGTTTACACTGCAAAAATTAAAAATAGTAATACTGAAATTGACTTGGGTAGTAGTAAATATAAAGTTAGTGCATATTATTTAAGTAAGATCAATGGAGACGAAAGATTAGAAGTCATTGAAGAAAAAATAAATAATGGAATTAAACTAACAAAAGAAGACTTAATAAATATAGTCTTTTGCCCTCTGATGGATACAAAGTATAAAGGTAGTGAACCTTATATAAGAGCTATAAACATAGCAGAATCTATTAAGGACGAGGACGACAAAAGAGAGGTTCTGACTTTATTTTACGCTTTGACGTTGAAATATGTTCAAGAAAAATATAAAAACAAAGTGTTGGAGGTGTTCGGAATGACAAAGGTTGGAAAAGATTTGATTAATATAGGAGAGACAAAAGGTAAGATTGAAACTAAACGAGAGTCTACCTTGGAATTGTTACAAGAGAAATTTAATCTTTCTTTAGATACTATCAATGACATAAAAAATAAATTGGTTAATATAACTGATTTTGAAACACTTAGCAACTTGTTTAAAGAGGCTATAAGATGTGATAGTATAGACAGTTTTATAAAAAAAATAAAATAAGAGGATTAGGAATGTAGGGTTCAAATACTAAAGGTTGCTATCTTAGTATTTGAACTTTATTTTATATACAACTAATTTTAGATATTAAAACAACACAAGCCAGAGTAGCAGTAACTTACTACTCTTATTTATTTAGGCTTCAATTTTTTTATCATTATCAATTTGAATTATTTCTAACTCATTAAGTTCTCTTGTAAGTATTTCTTCTATGTTGTCAAACTCCCAATGACGAATACGAATAAGTGGTATGCCATGGTTTTTACAGTAGTTAGTCTTTATTCGGTCACGCCTTTGTACATCTTTAAGGTTTTTACGAGCTTCTTCATCTGTTATACTGCTTGACCATTTTACGGGCTTAAAGTGCTGTATTCCATCATACTCTATAAGTGCTAATAGGTTATCACCCTGTTTTATAAAGTTGTCAAATGGAAGAGGTGCTTTATCTCTACAATCAGAAATGGAATAATGCCTATTAAAGTCATATTTGTTTATGTCTAATAGTAAAGTTAAAGTTTCTGATATTTTCTTTTCTCCTTTACTCTCTGAACACTTTGGGCAACGATTTCCTTTAAGAAAACTAAAAGGAATAACATCATATTCATGTCCGCATGTAGTATGTCTCATTTTAATTTTTGTATTAGTATTTTCATATTCACCTAATACTTCATATTCATCACCAACAAGGTTATAGACTTCCTGTTTGAACTGTTCAGTATCTTTCTTTTGATTTCCAAAACATTCAGGGCAACGTCTTCCATTAATAAATTTACTTGGTGTAACATCATATTCATGTCCACATATAGTATGTCTCATTTTAATTTTTGTATTAGTATTTTCATATTCGCCTAATACTTCATATTCATCACCAACAAGATTATGAACTTCCTTCTTAAACTGCTCAGTATCTTTTTTTTGATTTCCAAAACATTCGGGGCAACGTCTTCCCTTATATATGAAGTTGGTTGGTATAACTTCATATACATGTCCACAGGTAGTATGCCTCATTTTAACTTTTGTAGAATTATTTATATATTCACCCAATACTTCGTATTCATTACTAACAATGTTATATACTTCCTGCTTAAATTGTTCAGTAGTTTTTTTAGTATTACCATGACATATAGGGCAACGAGTTCCTTGACAAAGAAAAGAACTTGGAGTAACATCATATTCATGTTTGCAGGGAGTGTGTTTTATTGCAATTTTTGTATTAGAAGCCTCATATTTTCCTAATACTTCATATTCATCACCAACAAGGTTATATACTTCTCTTACAAATTCTTCATGTGTTCTTTTTCTCATATGTAATCATCCTTTTCTTTTGTTTAAAATAAGACTTTCAGTTTTATTAAAGAACTCTTAAAAAATGCTGATAATTATAACTGTGAAGGTAATACTTATTCAGATTAATATTGTAAATTGTATTCATATAATAGTAGGATTTAAAGTCATTTTCTAAGTTTTTATAGTTAGCAATATTTATAAAACTTAATGGTATGATAGATAAGTTCTTTAATAATTTTTAACTGCAAATCATTTTGGTGTGGTTTGAACTTAAATGCTAATTTCAAAAGAAAAACCTTCTATATAGTTCATTGAATAAATTATATAGGAAGATAAATACATTCTAAATATTTAACAGGTTCTATAGTGTTCGAGGTTATACTTCCGCATTAATAGGCTTAAAATTTTAGCTCTGCTTAAATAAGCGGGCGTGTTCTTTTTATTTTTTGATAAATAATAGTTGTGATATAATGAAAATAAGTTAAAGTTATTGAGGTGAATGTATGGGTAAAAAGATAACAGAAGAGATTTATTTAGATAAAGCACAAAACGGAGCGAGGAAACTATTTGATATAAATAACTATAGGTTTTTAGATGGCAACAAAGAGGACTATGAAAGCTATTTTTTAATAGATTTTGATGATAATATATTTTATGAGTTATCATTAAAAGAGGCATACAACTTATTAGCTCTATATGTTTGCAATGATGTTTCAGAGCATATACTTGTTAACCAAATAGAAGAGTTAATACAAACTATAGAATAAATTAATTGTATTTACATATAGGGAAATATAATATAGGCATGGTTTTCCCAAGCTATGAAGATTATATTGATTATAACGCAAAAATTACAGATTGTATTAAGACATTAGCTCAACTATATAAGAAATCAGAGGAAGATATAGTGGGGAAAATTAGGAGTAAGAATTGAGTGGTTAAGTTTCAAGATAGGTTTAGGGATTATGAGCTAAGGCTCTTACTTCTTGGACTTCTTTCTCTTTGTTTAAAAATAGAAAAGGACTAAGTTATCCTTTAGTCCCAACAATATCACTTTTCAGTTTCATTATCTTTACGTTTCTGGTAGTCTATCAACAGATAGAACACCATACAAGCCCATATCCACTGTCCAACAAATAACCCTCCAAGGATAAAGAACTTTTTAGTTCCCAATACATATATTTGCAGATATAGAAGAAAAAGGCTTGTTATACAGTTTGTGAACATTGATATTATGTATCGGTTTTTCACCTTGGAAGCAATAAAATTTTCATCATCTTTCACACCCCAAAATATTCGTTCTACATTTCCTCCAAAATAATAAATAATAACTATTTGTGTTAAGAATATATAGCAAGAGGCAAGGCTCACTTCTGGGAATGGGTTATTAACACCGCCCCACAAAATCACATCAATAAATAGACTAAGTATTGCTGATAAAGAGATACAATCTTCTATGAAAAATCCTAAAGACATTGTTTTTCCTCCATTCATTAGTATTAAGGTAATTAGGTCTACTATCTTTATAATCATATACAGTTTATGATTAAGGTATAAGTATGATAGGATGAAGGTGGAGATAAATACTTAGACACTATAGACCTTAGTAAGCATAGAAAATAACTTGCTCTTATTATATAATTTACTTAATGAAAAAAGTCCAAGGCGGATTACCTTGAACTTTAATTTACTGCTAACGTATATTAATCAATATAACAAAAATAGATGTTAGCGGTAATAGGCTGATGACATATAGATATTTTTTCAATGTTTCTGAATAGTCTTCAAGTATAATCTTTTTGCCTATAAAAGCGAATATAAAGAATAACGCTATTAATAGGGAATTCTCAGATATGTCAAAAATAACATTAGTGACTATCTCTATAAGTCCGAATATGATGTATTTCCCCTTCCATAATACATCCTCTTCATCTTTAAATTCATCTAACAAAACACATTCAAGACATTTTAAAGCACATATACAAAATATGCTTTCAGAAAACAATGGAAACACTCTGTTAATAACAAGTACCTTTAATAAGAGTGTAACACCATATGCAATCCAACCGTCTATTACATTACCTTTTGGAGAAGTTTCGCCCTTTTTGCATTTAGTAGCATTACTGCTAACTACCTTTGAAATATTTCTATTTTCAATACATTCAGTAGTAGATTTTTCTCTACTAACCACCTTGCGATTTTTTTTACTCGCCTTTTTCTTAGAAATTTTCTTTTTGCTCATGGCTATCTTACTCCATTTTTCAAAGTCAACTTCAAGACATGGAGAAGAATATACCAACCCATATGGGCAGTTAAATCTCCCACATGAGTAAAACATCTATACTGTTGTAAAAAAAGAACCAAAGCAATATAATAATATTGCTTAGATATTATTTTTTGCCTTGGTTCAATTAAATACATATAGTATAGATGTATTACCTTTTTCAATAAAGTTGCTGATAACATTATATGTTTGAGTAAGTTTGTTGATAACGGAGGAACTGGGAAATAGGTTCAAGAAGTTAGAGTTAAGGTTTTGCTTCTTGGACTTTTTTTATTTTTCTGAACTAATAAAGACTTTTACTACGCCTAATTTCTTATATGGTTGGCTAATTCTCAATATAATATAAAAAATCTAATTCAGTAAAGGAGAATATAGTATGTCACATGAAACTGGAATGATATTAATTGCAATTGTAGGAATTGTAGGGATAGTAGTAATGGTATGTTTTGGAATGAAGGTAATTGCTGATATTGTTAAGTCAAATAGGGAATAGGTTCGAGGAATAAGAGTTAAGGATTAATGGGATTAGAATTAAAGAAGTCCTTATTAAGTAATCCTAACAGGAAGGGGGCAACTCAATATGAAAAATACGAAAAAAGAACTAAAACGAATAAATGAAGATATTTTGGACTTGTCGTATCCAAATATAGAATTGAAATATACAAGAAGCGTAGGTGTAGAATTTGGAGAAATTAAAGAACTTAAAATTAATGTCGGAAATCTTTCTAAATACGACTATCTTTCAGATGGCGATTAGGCTTGTCATTGGTGAACAAATACTTGTAGGAGGCAGTATCATTATGACTGTTAATGTAGTGAAGATAAAAAACTTTGTAAAATATCTAACTGAGTTAGGCTTTTCTGTTTTTACACGTCCTCCTATACAATAGGAATGATATTAAGGACTAATGATTAAGGGTTAAGCTCTTAATTTTTAGTCTTTTTTGTTATATAACTTCCTTAATCCTACTGTTGTTTACTTACTTAACAGCTTTATCATTTGTTCCTTGAACCTAACCTTTTTAGCGAAGCTCCCTAAACCGTTATACCCTTCACCTCTTCCGTATATAATATAGAAGTTTTTAATAAACAAGCAGGTAAATCAAATTTTATGATTTTTATTTTTAAAAGTATATTTTTATTATAAAGGGGAGTTTTTATTATGGCAAAATCATTTGAAAGTTTAATTAAAAGTTTAAGAGACGGAATAAAAAGAGCTGAGAAAAAGTATCACGAAATATTACAATCAGAAGACAGATATGACCGTAGGAGAGTAGAGATACTAAAGAATAAAAGTGAATGGACTAAAAAAAACAATGAATCGAAAATTAATCTTTATTCAAAATATTGGACAATGTTTAATGATGAAATTGTGAATAACAATATTCATATGTGCAGAATTCATTATAATATGGGTAATTTAATTGATTTCTTAGTTGATGGTTATTTTGGGTCTTTCGGTAGTGGACATGTTTACATAGTTAAAGACCTAAATTCAGGATTGTATAAGCTTGGACATTCAGTAGAAAAAGGGGATATATATAAAACTCTTTATCAGTCTTTAATGTTCCCATATGAGATAGTGTTTTTAGCAAAAACACATAGTTGTAGCACGGTATTAAAGTTTTGTAGATGTCTTTTCTTAGATAAGGCTATGAAAAATCCATATAATTTTGTAGATAAGAAATTTGTTAAAAGAAGTGCAAGTTATTTCAATCTATCAGACATTGATTTAGAATTATTGGATTGGAATTCATTTCCCGAATTCTTAAAAATTATTTGTGAAGATGTCATGGAAGAAAGTTTTAAAAAGGTGGCTTAAATAGGGTTAAGGAAATTAGGATTTAAGGCTTAGGTCATTTGACCTGGGCTTTTTTCTTTTACCTAAGAAAAACTTGTTCATTGCATTTAATCATTGTATAATATATGAGTATTACAGGTGCAAGAGTTAATCTTGTTTTGTAGAGAGATGTTTATATATTGTTTTTGTCTTTAAAACTCCTATATCTCTAACATGGGTAGAGGCGTTATGCTTTAAGATATGTAGGAGGACGATACATTGGAAGTTAATTATACATTAATTTGCTTAGTAGGCATAATAGCTATTGCATTGGTTGTTATTGGTGTGGTAGCTATAATCGGAGTATATTGTTACAAATACGAAAATCTTCGTATTAAATCAGATACTAACTTGAAGACAAATTTGCGAGATGGGAAAGTTGAAGCGGAGATGTCAGTTGACATTGATGGCGGTAATCAAAATAAAAGCAAAAGAAAATAGTGGGTTTAGTTTTGCAGACCTTCCCACTACTTTCTAACAAATAAATAAACAATCTTAAAGGCATATCGCCTCTATCTACCCTTATTATATCACAAAATATAAAAATTATAACAGAATAAATAAATTTTTAATTTAGAAAATATAATAAAAAATAGTGTAATGGAAAATTTTTAATAAAGAGGTGCATGAGTTTGGATAGCACATTAATTACTATAATGAGTATTATAATAAGTTCTATGGTTATTATTGGTGTTGGTGGTATTGTGACTATTATTAGACATAAGAGAAAATAGGACGCAGGTTAGGACGCTTCACTAAAGTATATAAGGCTCAATAAGATAGGAGTTAAGGTTCAAGCTTATGGCTTGGAGAATAGGTTCAAGGATTAAGAGGTGAGGCTCTTAGAACTTGGGCTTTTTTGCGTTATAGATAAGGCAGGGGTAAGACATATAACGCTTATATCCTTAATACCTAATCCCTATAATATAAAGCAAATCTGTTTTCATGTCGCCTCCTATGTAACATGAATGACATGAAGGATTAATAATTGAGGGCAAAGCTCTTAACTCTTAATCTTTTTTGTTGTTGCTAAATTTCCAAACTTCCTTGCCACTATTATTGTTTACCTGATAACTTTATTTTCACACAAACCTTAATCCTATCTCCTTTAAGCGAAGCGTCCTAAGCCTGTGTCTTAACCTTCAATCATCCTTATTCCTAATCAGTTATACCTTAAACCTAACTCGTATATAATATAAAAGTTTTTAATAAACAAACAGGTAAATCAATTTTTTGTGATTTTTATTTTTAAAAGTATATATTTTTTATTATAAAGGGGAGTTTTATTATGTCAAAAATGGTAAAAATGGTGGATGTAAATGTAAATAGGTCAAGAATGACAATTCAATTAAATGAGGAGATTTTAGGTCTTGATTTAAAAGGAGTTAGCGAAGAATTCGTTAAAGAACATATTTCTTTTGGAGAGCTACATATTATGAGCAAAAGTAGAGAGAAAGATGTTCATAACCTTGAAGCTAAAATCAGAACTGCATTTAGTAGGTCAGTAGTTAAATTTCAATGGGGAAACCAAAAATTAAGCTTTATGACAAGTGAAATGTATAAAGATTTCCAAGAAAGGTTTACAGCTTGTGAAAAGGAGTATTTCGCTCAATTAGATGAAATACTAAGAGATTATGATAAAATAACTGAGGAATTTTTTAACTTATTTGAACAATTTCTTGCTAACAATAAAAAGAAGAAGACTATAATGGCAAAGTTAAGAAATGATATTCCAGACAAGACGATCTATATGGATAGATTTTCATTAGCTCTTTGTGAATTAGATATGGATATTGAGGGGAACGAAGCTATCCAAAAGTCTTTTGTTGGTAGTGCATTAGCTCTTTTATGGGAAATGGCAGAGAAATTAGAAAATAGTATGAAAAAGGGTTCAAAAATAGCTAATAAAACATTATCTATGGTAGATGAAACTATAGAGAAAGCTATTAATATGGACGTTACAAATAATCCTAAATTAAAGGAGCTTTGTGACTACTTTATTAAAGTGAAAAATAATCAAGGACATTCAAGTATATCTACAAGAACAACAAATTCTGTTGAATATTTGAATAAAGCTAAAGAAGGAATTCAAGATTTAGCCTTTGAATTAAAGGTTAATAAGATGATTAAGTGGTAGATAATAGGATTAAGGAAATTAGGGATAAGGGTTGAGCCAGATGGTTTAGCTCTTTTTCTTTGTGCAAAATATAAATACTATAGTCAAAAATGAATATTTTACTTGCTAACACCTTGAACCTTAAACCTCCAAACGCTTCATTTTGTTAGAAGCTCCTGCTTTGACTATGGTGTTCGTGCAACTTGATATATAGTATGATAGAATATATTACATTAAGATATTAGAATAAAGGAGCGGATTGTATGAAGGATACTTTTTATGGATATATAGCAAATGGAGAGCTGTATGGAATTTTTTATGAAAAAGATGATAGTTTAAAAAACATTGTAGCAGAATTAGGATTTAAAGAAACAAAGAATTTATTTGAGCAAGCAAAGTGGGTATCACCATCATTAGAAATGAGTGAAAGAGAAGCAGACAATATGGGATGTACCTATCCTAAATATCTATTTATAGAACTTTGCAGAACTAAAAGTGTCAAAGAAACATTAGAAACTCAACACGACCTTATGAAAGTTCTTAAATCCAGACCAAATGACCCTGTATTTGATGGGATGTTAGATGAAGAGAGCGAAAAGGAATTAAAAGAAGAGACTAAGAAAACATTAAATGGTCTAAAAAATGCCAAGGTTTTAGAATTGTTCAATCAGGCTTACAAGTTAAAAGGTGACTACAGAAATGCTGATAAGTATTATGTAGTTGATTTTGACGAAAATAGTGTCAAGGAGAATTGAACGTTTCGCTAAAGGATATAAAGTTCAAGGATTAAAGATTTGTAACTCTTGGTTCTTGAACTTTCTTTTCTTAACAATATTTATCAAAAGCTGAAAAGAATACTCCCAATTCTTTAAGTGGGAGCTGAATTTTCCTGCCTGTAAAGGCATAAATATAACCTCGAACATTATAGAACTCGTTAACTATAGGAAATTACTTCACCTTCTTATATAATTTAGTCAATGAATTATGTAAGGAGGTTTTTCTTTTGAAATTAGCATTTAAGTTCAAGCCAGAACTAAATGATTTGCAGTTAAAAGTTATTGAAGAACTTAGTTATCATACTACTAAGTTATATAACATTGCCAACCATGACAACTTAGAAAATGGTTTCAAGTCTTACTATGACATGAACACTATGTATAATGCTAATTGGCATAAGGATTACCTTCATAGTCATAATTATCAACATTGTTTGAGAGTTCTTGAACAAAATTGGAAGTCTTATTTTAAAGCAATTGCTGACTATAAGAAAAATCATTCTAAATACTTAGGTTGTCCAAGACAGCCTAAATACAAAAATCATAATGATAAGAAAAATGAAATTATTTTTACTTCCGCAGGAATTAGATTTAAAGACAATACATTAATGCTGTCATTATCTAAAGCTATGCAGGTTGAATACGGTGTAAAAAGTCTTAATTTTGAGGTTTCTGAAAAACTTCAAAGCCTATTAAACTGGAATAGCTTACAACAGGTCAAAATTAAATGGGATAACAGTATTAAAGAATGGTATCTAATTCTTATACATATTAAGCCAGAAGAAACACTTCCAGATGATTTCAATAACATAATGTCAATTGACTTAGGGTTAAGTAACCTTGCTACTGTAACTTTTCTTAATGATGAAGAAAGTTACATAATTAACGGAAAGCCTCTTAAAGCTGTAAATGGCTTTGTTAATAAGAAAATAGCACACCTTCAAAGTATTACTATGCACATGGTAGGTAGCGATAAATTTAAGGATACTAAGCAAATTACAGGGTTAAGAAAATATAGAGATGATTATATTAATAACTACCTTCACAAAGCAAGTAGACAAGTTATTGACTTAGCCTTAAAACATAAGTGCAGTACCATAGTTATTGGTGACATTGAGGGTATTAAGCAAAATATGAATTATGCCAAAACTTTTGTACAAATACCAGTTGCAAGGTTCAAGGAGTTAATATTATATAAGGCTCAACTTGTAGGTATCAAGGTTATAGCACAAAAGGAAGCATATAGCTCTGGTTGTAGTGCATTAGACTTAGAACCTATTAATAAAGCTCATTATAATAAGAATAGACGCATATATAGAGGCTTATTTAAAAGCAATACTGGAATTAAAATAAATGCAGATGTAAATGGAAGTCTCAATATATTAATGCTCTATACAAAAGATAAATGTATTCCTAAGCTGATACAAACAGCAAAGGATAAGGGTTATGTGAATAGCCCAGTAAAGTTAAGAGTGGCTTAGTAAATTACTAAGTGGAAACTTCAATACTACACTTTACAGAAGCTCCCACTTCTAAATCTTTAGCTTTAAGTGGTGAGAGTATTCACGTGCTATATCCTTAAACCCTAATATATATAATATAAAGCAAAGCTGTTTTTAAAATCTCCTCCTGCGTAACAGGAATTAAGGATTAAGAAGTTAGGGTGACGAACCTTAAATCTTAATCCTTTCTTTTGCTCTTAATATTGTTGTTGTTTACCTGATAACTTTATCCCTTTTGTTATATTATAAGAATTAAAGAGAGATGGAGTAGTCAGGTACAAAAGGAAAATATTTGAGAGTAGAGGGCGATGAAGTATTTGGTCTACTCCCACTCTCAATTTTTGATAAGGTCCCATAATACACGCCTTCTAAAATAAATAATTTAATTATTGCCTTGTTTTTTAAAAATTAATATATTATAGGGTATATCCAAATCTTTAATCACATTTAGGTTAACTTAACCATAACTCCTTTAGCGAAGCGTCCTAACCCGTTATTCCGTAAATAATTATTTTATTTCTATGCAATGTAATTGTTTTTAATGTAAAATAATGGTAATATTATAATAAGCTTAAATGATAACTATAATGTACTAACGTTGGCAAATTATAGACTTTAAAGAGGGAGTATGGTAAAATGAAGAAAAAAGTACAAGCCTTTATAATAAAGGAGGAGAATAATATGATTAGAGAATATGGGTTTAAGTTGAAATATAGGCAACAAACAGCATATGAAATTATAGATGGTTTATATGAGTGGTTATTAAAAACTGCTAAAGATACTTATAATCAGCTAAAAGGCGATTGTTATGATGATTTTGGTGAATATTATGGTGAAGTGATAAAAGATTTGTCTCAAAAAGGACAGGCTATTAAAACTAACAAAATGTTAGGAAACCTTAATATAGATTCAACAAACAGACTTAAATATATCGTGCAAACTACTAAAGAAGAATATTATACTATAATTGATTTACCAGATGAAGAGAAAGATTTTGTATATTTTAATAGCTTACTTGGTTGGTATGAGGCTATTCCGTCTGAAACTGATATGTTTATTGAAAGTTTACATAATAAACAAGGAGAAGAAGAATGGGTTCATTTAGTTTCTTCTACAAACTTGCATGAACAGGTAATTAGTCGTGTTGTTTTTAAAAATGATATATACACACCTATCGTATTTGATGATGGTTCAGCAAACAATATACCTAATTGTAATGATTGTCAAAAAATAGCGATGGTTAGCTAATAAGGAGGTTGAATATGGACAAGAATGTATACAAGGAGTTTATTAAGGCGATAGAATTGAAAGATGTTTTTTTATCTAAAATTACAAGCAAGAGAAGTATTTTAGAAACCAATAATTCTGACATCAATGTTGATGTGGAATTCAAACCAGATTTTAATAAGTTAGAACAAAAAGAGAATGAATTCACAAGTGTAGCTCAATTTCACGTTACAGCAAAAAATGAGAACGAGGTTTTATTTGAAATAGAATGTGAATTTACAGTAATTAATTACATAGATAATAAGGAACTTATGCAGTCTGAATGTATTGATACCTACGTTCAAAACAATCTACCTATAATAACATGGCCTTATGGAAGAGAAATAATAAACTCAATGACAACAAGAATGGGATTTCCTGCTTTAATATTAGGTAATCATAAGGTTGTTTAGGATTTAAAATGGGTTATAAAATAAAAATAAATAAAATGCCATACATAGGTGAGGTTCAAAAATTAGGCGATTTTTTAATTTCGGATAAAACATTTTTTAATGTTTTTATTAGAAGCATAAATGTAAAAAAGAACGATATATCTGCACACATTGAAAATAGATATGTTTCAGCTAAGATAGTAACCAAAGAAAAATATGATGAATTTAATATTTTGTGGAATAATTTTAACGCAGTTGTCAAAAGCGGAAAGGCAAAACAAGGAGACCTATTAGAATATATTGTCACGAAAATCAAAAAGCCTTTAAAGTTAGATTTTAAAAATTTAGACTACGAGAATGAGTGTATTATATATGATGGTGAAAGTCTTGTAAATATTTGCTCTAATAATTGTAATGTTGATGTGGTTTTATATAATTTAGATAATGTGACAATAGACGAAGATTATATTTGTTTTGAAAAGGATATTGAATTTTTGGAATGTAAGCAAGATATTAATACATTTGTTTACATTTTAAAGGGAGATAGAGTAAATAAACATACTCAGGATAAATTGACAATGTTTAAAGAACTTAATACAAAAATCAATAGAGACGATGTAAAGTACATATTCCCGTCATTCGTAGCACCTGGAAGATTTCAGATAAATTATCTAAAACGAAAAGGTTATGATTTTATAGATATAGTAGATGGTGCTGAATTAGAAAGTATATTTTTTGCTCAATAATACCAGTTTAGGGGTTCAGAATTAAGGTTCAAGTTGTATGACTTGGGCTTTTTCTTTTATCTTAAACCTCTCAAATTTTAAACCTCATTACTCGAACCTTATAGAACCTCCAAACCATAGATAAAAAAATAAAAATCCTGTAAACTAATTAAGAGTAAGGGACGTGAGGAATAAGAGGGCAGTAGCAAGGCTTAACCCTTAACCCTAACTTCTTAAACCTAATATGTTATTAAATATTGCTCTTAGACAATATAATAGATTAATAAAAAGGAAACAGAAATAGGAATAAGGAAGTTGTTTATAAGGCACAAACCTTAACTCTAACCCACTTAATCCTAAACTCCTTAATCCTAAAATGGGAGGTAAACAAAAGATGACAAAGATAAAAGACAAAAAAACGTTATTTGGAAAAGCTTTAACGCTTGCCTCTTTGACGTTAATAGCACTGTCGGTATCAACGGTCAAAGTACATGCTTTAGGTGGTATGCCAACTGGTGGTAATAGTGCATTAGACCCTGTTGCTGTATCACAAGATGGTACTATGACAAGAGCTACTTTTAACAGTAACAATGGTTCATATTTGCCTAATTGGTATGGTGGTAATCAACTATTCTTGCAATCATATCAAGGGATAACTATGTATTCTCCTTTACCAAATCCAGGAGACGCTCAATATAGTGATATTAGGAATTTAGCACAAAGTTATGAAAATGCTAATATAGACCCTGGATATATTCCTGAGTCATGGACATTAGCTGACAGTAGTTATGGTAATTATAAGTTATATGCCTCACAATTAAATGATACATCATTAGATAATTTATCTGGTGGAAAAACATATAACTCGGTTGCCCCATATGCAGGCACTTGGGGAGAATATCGTTATTTAGGATATTCAAGTTTCGGTTCAGCTATCAATAATCCATATTTCCCATCTGACTATAATTCACATTATACTGCGGGTAATTATGGTTATGATGACGCTCCTTGGAATATGGGAATGGCATGTCCAGGTGGTGAAAGTATGTGGGATAATTCAGATAATACACAAATGTATCAAAATAAAATAGACGCAATCACGTTATTATTAAGTCAAAATCCAGACATGGGTTATTATGGTGGATGGGACCCTTATGGATGGGCTAATAAGCTTTCTCTAAGAACAGATCCAACTAAGACATCTGCTATATTTGTAGGTACAAGAGGCGGATATAGCTATTATAGAACTCTTGCTACATATAATCCAGATGTTCGTAATTTGCGTGTTGTTTCAACAGTTGTTAGGGATAAAGCAACTAATGAGATTATGGGATATGACAATATGAGTGAAACAGACCCATACAACTATCAACATAGCGTTAACCCTATAAAACCATTAGTACCAGGAGATGAATATACTGTGGAAGTTACAGTTAAAAATATGTCAACTATTCCGACAACATCAAATCCTTCATTAATTGATGGTGGATATGGATATGGTTCAGTAGCAACTTCAAGCGTTTATGGATTTACTGATAATCAGTTTCAAACTACTGCTGACAAACCAGAAACATTTGCAGGTGGAGAAGAAAAAACATTCACTTGGAATTTAGCTTTTGATGAAAATGTAGGTAAAGCTCTAAGAGTTACATCATTGATAGACAAAGTTCACAATGATAATGCCGAAAACCTTGATAGAAATGATGACACCTCAAACATTCTGTTTAAAGTGCAACAACCTTCTACAACTGTTGGAACTACTTACATAAAACTTGTAGGTACTGATGGTAGAGAATATGATAGAGCCACACCAGGAGCAGACTATAAAATAAGATATTATGTAGGCTACAGTGGTGCAGATGTAAAGAAAGCTATCTATCGTACAGAACATTATACTACACATGATAGTAAAGGACATTCTCACTCACACTCAAGACAGGTATTTGACCATTGGGAGTTCCCAGTAAAGAGCATACCACTAAATATTGAGATTGATAGAAATATACCACCAGTACATGGATTTTCAGATGTTTATAAAGAAACAATTCCTAAATCATCAGAAATTCATGCAGGAGATACTTATGTGTATACTACAAAGGACTATCACACATATGAAGTTCCAGTTATAAGAACTTTAGCACAAGCTTCTTCAAACTTATCTTCAATTGTGCAAGATGATAATAGTAAACAATATGGAAGTCACGCATTGTTTGCAGAGTGGCATGAATTATATGATTTCTCTGTTGGAAGTGTTGTTGTAAAACCAGTATCAGAAACACCTTACCAACCAGGATACCAAACATATGCTGTTCAATACAGAATAGGAATAAGGGAGATTTGGGTTCAAGGAATAAGGATGGATGTTCTTAGTTCTTGATTTTTTTGTGTTAATAAGGAATTAATTATATTTATAAGATAATGCGTTTTATCTTCTTTACAATAAAGGTAAAAATATGTGGTATAATTTATTCTATTAATAACTTTCAGCAGGATGGTGGAAATATTGTATAATGATATTATAAGGACATGGAGAGATAGGAAGGCAGAAGATTTATTAAATAGATTTTTTGTTAAATTCACCTATTCTTCTAATAAAATAGCAAATATTGAAACGAGGCTTAGAGATGTTGAAAGTATTTTTAGCGAAGAAAGAGTAAGTGGTTTTAATGGGGATACAATAACTCTGAAAGAGATTGAAAACCACAAGAATCTTTGTAAAAATATTTTTAAATTAAGTAAAGAAAATAATGGAAAGTTATCAATTAATCTAATTAAACGGTTTCATTTTGAGCTGATGAAAGGATGTTATTTAGAAGAATTACTAAGTAAAGGCGAAAAGCCAGGAGAATTTAAGATCGATTGTAATGTAGGAAGCTTGCAGGGAGCAGTAGATATAGAAGAGAATTTGGATTTATTAATTAAAGAAATAAATGAGGTAGAGATTAATGAGGATAATGTTCTAAAGGTAGTTAGTTATTTTCATTGCTGTTGGTGGTTAGGAAAGGTTCATCTCTTTGCGTGTGGTAATGGTAGAGTGGGAAGGATGTTATTAAATTATCTTCTTATAGGAAACAATTTTCCTCCAATTATTGTATTTTATACGGATAAAGAAGAATATTATTTAGCATTAGAATATTTTAATACAAAGAACGAAATATCCAGAATGGTTGAATTTTTAGAAGTTCAATCATATAAGACATGGGAAAAAGATTACAATGTAAAATTAAAGTGCTTAAAGGATTTCTTGGATTAGAAGTTGATTTAAGCATTTGAAGGGAATGACAGATGATAAATGAATGCCAGTAAAACTAAGAATGAAATAATTATACAACTAATAAAAGAATATGCAATTGTTATTATAGGTGCTATAGCATTAACCTTTATAATTTCTATATTTGTAAAACCAGGACAAGTAGCAGGGGAATCAATGACTAACACTTTACAGGACAAGGACTTGCTATTAATAAACAGAGTAGCCTATAAGCTTCATGCACCAGAATACAAAGACATCGTTGTACTTAACACAAACATTGACAATGACAGAATTCTTATTAAGAGAGTAATCGGTGTTCCAGGTGATACAATTGAAGTCAAAGATAACGTAGTATATGTTAATGGCAACAAGTTAGATGAAAAGTACATCAGAGAACCTATGGTTAACAATCAAGACCTGAAATTAGTTGTATCAGAAGGTAAAATCTTCGTAATGGGGGACAATAGAAATAACAGTCTTGATAGCAGAAGCCTAATGGTTGGAATGATTGACTACAAGAAAGATGTTATTGGAAAAGTAATGCTTAGAATATTCCCGTTTAAGGAACTCTCTAAATATTAAACGCAACTATTGGTACATATGCTTGATTTTATAATTTTAAAATAGTATTATATATTTAATATTATGAAAAATTGGTGATAATTATGAAAAAATGTAATAGTGAATATCTAAAAAATTCAATATTTTTAATAAAATGCCCTGTCATTTGACAGGGCATTTCTTATGTACTTTTATTGAAGATGAAAGGTAAACATTATGGGTAGGGAGGTGAAAAAGTGGCGGATATTATTATATGTATTGTGGGATTAGTAGCGGTAACTATTGTTGCATTGTACAAAATATATACTCAGAATGGGGGAGATTAGTGGGAAGGAAAATTGATATGGATATAAAAAAGTTGTTATTAGACATAATAAAGGCAATCAAATACTTGATATATATTTTCGATGTTGTTGTGTTGCTATTTAGCATTTAAAAGTATTCAAACTAATGATTTTAGGCTTGGTATATTTGTAATTTTAATGGGTATTGTGTATATTTTTTCATTTCTTTTTCTTGATTTAGTAGTGCGAGAATTTGATGAATAAAGGAAATTGAAATTAGAGACGCAGATGGCATTAATAACGATGTGGGGAAGTATATATATTGTCTTAGAACTGAAAAAAGTATAATTGTGGCCGCTATAGCTATAGACCGTATTGTTAATTATAGTTTAAGTAGGCTTAAATTATGAAAAGAACTAAGGGATAAGGAAGTTATGATGAATTAGTCATCTACAATAATGGGGAAGGGCTTTTATAGCCCTTCGATTTAATATTTCACATTGCTAATTTGAGATAACCGTAGACAGTTAGTTTATTATTGAAACTTCAAGACCAGTAATAATGAAGTTATTTATGTTAAGTAGGATTAATAACTGCCCGTTTAACAGGGGGACTGAGCTATTAAATTTCATCATAATATAATTACTTTCAGGTTTGTAAGTAACTTCATCAGTAGTTAAATAAAAGTCTGGAAGTAAATAAGAAGCTGTACTTAAAACTTGTGAGAATAATTCCTGACATTGAACATAATCAAATTTCTCTATGTTAATATTAACAAATTTTTGAATTAGGGTATATTGTAGTTTGTATAATAGTTCTTGTAGCATTGTTATAGCAACTCCTGTTCGTTTTTGTGTTAATTCCATTATAGGAAGTTTTTAAGTAAGTTAAAACATTTAAAACGTCTTAGATCGTTTGAGTTATTTGACTATATGTAATAATATATAAATTCATCCAAGATAGGAAATATCATAGAAATATATGTTCGTATATTATATAATAGTGTCATCTAACAGTATTTGAAACAGATAAGATACGTGGTGATGTAACAATGAGAAAGAAGGATATTATTACAAATGAAATTAAGAAGAAAATAGGGTCAGAGTTGGTGATAACAGAAGTTTTTGATGAAGTGACTGGTGATTTCTCCTCTGATGGAATTGAATTTCAAAATGGAGTTATAAAGGGTGAATCGTTGGGGCGTTACCATATAGCAGTTGAATTGGGGATTAAGACATTGGAAATGTTGGAAATGGTTCAATTAGAGACTGGATTGACTATCGAAGAGCTAATGTATTTGAAAAAGAATAAAGAAGATATAGATTAGGAAGATAGGAATTAAGGAGGGAAGCAGGAATGAAGGTGGAAGAAGCGAGAAGTCATGGATTGGATAGACTTGAACTTGACAAGTTTTCTGAATATGTTGAAATGGAGGAAAGGTATAAGGAGAGAAGAGAACAGGATATTGTTTTTGCAATTATGTCAGAACAAGTGAGGATTGCCAGTGAATTGATCGGGATATTGGATGATACAGTCATTTCGGAGATAACTGGAATAAGTGTAAATCATTTAAAATGTATGAGGAATTAATAATAAAGTGTATAAATCATAATAGAGGTCTTAATTTGGTAATTAATGTGCTTTTAAGTGGCATATTAATCATTAAATTAAGATTTTTTTATTAACAAAATTACAGACAGGGGGAGATAAATATACAAATAGCCAACCCCTATTTAATATATATTTTCGATGAATGAAAAACAATGACATTAAGGTTACAGACTGTGACAATCAAATACGAAGAATTAATAGAAGTTGTCATAGGTGTAACAAGATAAATTGCTAATTTGTAATGCTAATGTAAATTAATGACATTTGAGTACGAAATATATAGGCTTATTTATTTAACTTAATGTTGTTAATCTCCTTACATCAACTTTTACGAGATGATTTTAAATAGCAATTTAGTTAAACTTTGTGGAACGTCTTTAACGTAGTAATCTATCAAATCTTGATCTATAATAAAGTAAGTAAACGACTAAGGTATGAACCAAAGGAGAACATAAATGAGTGAAGAAATATTAACTAAAGATAAAATACATGTAAAAGCTTTTAACACGCTTATAGCGTATCAAAAGGGCTTAGAATTGGTAGATATGATATATGATGTAACTTTGAATTTCCCAAAGTTTGAGACATATGAATTGGGCAGTCAGCTTAGACGTGCTACTACCAGTATCGTTGGAAATCTTGCAGAGGGAAAATCTCAATTATATACAAAAAAGGAATTTTCGTTTTATAACAATTCCCTGGGGAGTTGTGGGGAAGTAGAGTGTTGGTTGGAAGTTTCTCTAAGACGGAAATATATTACAAAGGAACAATACATAGATTTAAATAATAGAACAATTGAAATAAAAAAGCTATTAATAGCATATTTGAATAAGTTGTCGGGTAAATAAGAAGTGTTTTAATAACACTTCTATTATTATGGGATTGGGTAGGCTTTATAGTAAATAGGAGTATTCATATTAAATAAAACAGATACAGATTCTATACTATCTCTAATGAATGGATGAATATATTTCTAATTATTTTTAAGCTTTGTACTAAAAGAGTTGTTAATTATATAGTGACTGCGTTAAATATAATCAAAATTTGAGTATATATGCTATTAAATAATTAGCATATGTATAAGATATAATATATTACTTACTCAGACAAGTTTAAACAGCAGAGGGTCTGGATGAACAAAATGAAATAATCCGTACTTTTTACGGAGAAGATAAAGAAATAATTGTAGATAGAGCCTGTATTCGATTGAAGTAGGAGCTTAAAATAGATATACTATATATAAAGGAGATGGTATATATGTCGTAAATTATTTAAGTATAAATGTATGAGGTGATATTTATGGAAAATAAAATTTTAGAAATATTGAAGCAAATTAAAGATGAACAGATAAAAAGTAATGAACGATTAGAGCAATTAGAAGAAGGGCAAAAAAGAATTGAGAAGAAACTGGATAGCGTACATGAGCAAACTGCCAACCTGACGAAGTTAGATAGTAAAGGGAAATTGAAAGGAGGGCTAAGTATGACAGAATATAAAGAAGAAATACTCCAAAAGGCATTTGAAAGAGGATACCAGAGAGGGGTGAAGTTAGCTAAGTTATGGGTAATAACTTCTCTGTTAATGCAGGGGTATGACCAAGATTTAATTGCAAAGGTTACAGAAGCCTCGGCAGATGAAATTGAATTGGTAGAAATAGCAATACGGATGTTTGAAAATGGAGAAGATATTTATTATGTAGCCAGATATACAAAGCTTGAAATTGAAGAAGTAGAAAGAATAAAAGACTGTGCCATTAGCGAAAAAAAGCATGAATTCGTTAATAGGTATAGTCTTTTTATTTTGGATAATGTTATCTTTTCAACATTATCATATTTCTATTTATTATTAAATTAGTTAAAAATTAGAACGGAGTGGTTTTAAATGATATATTTAAGGGACAAAAGTCAAGCAGAAGAGCTTGTTATAAAAGACAGCGTAATTTCCATTGCAAGAAGGTTTTTAGAGAAAAAGGGAGTGTATTCAAAAGAATTTATTATGGAGACTACTGGGGTTACAGAGATGGGATTTGAAGAAGCAATACGAAGAGGGGCTATAATGTCTTGTGCAAGAAAATTCTGTGATCATTTCAATATAGAATATTTACAAAATACATTAGAGTTGAATGAAGAAGAATTAAAAGATTTAATAAAGTTTAAAGAAGGTATGAAAGAAGTTGATAAGGAAGCATAGACCATGGAACGAGAAAAGATAAGAAATATACTTAGAAAGTTAATAAAATTTTGCGAACTTCTATCAATATTGGCAATTTTACCAACTTGCTATCTAACTTATACTGCAATTGTTAATAAAGATAGTAGCTTACTTATCCTTATTATTATCTTCGTAGTGTTCTTTGTCTTTGCAGGGCTAATTTTAGACATTGCAAAAAAATGGTTGTAGTTTGTTTATAATAATGGGGGATAAATATGACAGAAGAAGAAATAGTGGCAAAAAGGGAGAGTAGATTATTTTGTGCGATGATGTTTTGTTGTGCAGTAGAACTTGAAAGGTTAAAAGATATACTTAATTTAACCGAAGAAGATATGGAATTACTAATTAAATACAAAGAGATAAAGGAGAATGAACTAAAGCAGAGATTTGTTTATCTCTGCTCTAACTCCTTAACCCTACGGTAAAATGTAGGGGAGGATATGTTGAGCTGTCTACAGACCTCTAAAGCTGATATGGAGCCTTCTTTCCACTTAGGGTACAAGCTGTTGAAGTTTGATGTATCCTTTCTTTTTCTGCCCTTATAGACCCCTTTACTCTTCGCTATAGCTATTCCTTCAGCTTGGCGAGTTTTGATAGAGTTTCGCTCCTGTTCTGAAACGAAGGATAACACCTCTAAGACCAGTCTGCTGATGAAATCTCCCAAAAGGTCTTTATGCTGTCTTGTGTCTAACAAGGGCATATCTAAAACTACTATATCTGCTTTTATATCTTGCGTGATCTCTTCCCATTCTTTTTTTATTTCTTTTGAATTCCTACCAAATCTATCTATAGATTTTATATATAAAATATCCCCCTGACGCAAGCACTGTTTTAATGCTTGATATTGAGGTCTGTTAAAGTCTTTCCCACTTTGTTTATCTGTAAAAATATCTCTTTCATCAATCCCGTAAGTCAACAATGCTTCTACTTGACGGGCTTCATTTTGGGATTTATCGGAAATTCTAATATATCCAAAGTTTTTTGATACTGCCATTACATCTACCTCCTTGATATGAAAATTATACCATATATTTTATCAATAGGGTAGGTGATTAATTATGAAGTGCTAAAAAATAAATTTTATACCCTAATGATAAAATGACTGCAATATTTTAAAGCTGAAAATGGCTATTTTATTAAGAAATATAATTTAACATATAAAGCGTATTCTTTTTCACATAGGTGTACCCTATTGTTGCAGTATATTTGGGTAGTCCTTTAAGGACTACCCATACTCGTCAATTATAATTGATTGTATTAAATATACTCAAAAGTTGATTATGTTTGTTATTAAATAATGATTAATCGTATATGATATTATATACCACTTAGTTAAACAAGCTCGAACAGCTAAAGTCTGGATAGATAAAATAAAACAATTTACAATTATATTTGGAGAAAAACTAAAGAGGAAAAAAGAGGAGAGAAAAATTATGAATATTGAAAAATTCGTAGAAAATTTAAATAAACTTAGTAAAGTAAAAGTACATGAGATAGGTACATTAAAAAATTCTATATACACTAAGAAAGAACAAATAAAAGAAAAGAAATCAGAAATATTAGATGAATTAGAGGAAATGGGCTTTAACTTTTCTAAATATGAAGAAAAGGAAGTAATAAAAGCTCTAAACCTTCCAAATATAAATAGAAACACATTAGAAGAAAGGATTACAACTACAGGTAAACATATATATATCTTAATAAACGAATTAAAAACACTTAATAGAAATCTACAAGGATTTGAAAACTTTGAGAGAAACATAGATAAAGAAGGATATATACACCCTAAATTCTCTATAAATGTGAATGGATTAGTGAGCGTAGCTGAACCTGGGTTAGCAAGATTAGAGGAGAATTTTATAACATCTATATTGGGATATAGTACACACCAAAAATTCTCAACTTTTGATAAACTATATGACTTCATAAAGACATATAGACCATCTTTAGGCGTTAGGGAAAATAATCAAAATTCATTTATCGTGGTGGGAATGACATTGTATTGTGATTTTAAAAGGGTTGAAGAATGGGATATAGTAAAAGCTTATGAAGAAAAGATCGAAGAGTTTTATAACTACCGTTATGGATTAAATGGGTCAAAAGCATTAGATGAAATTCGTGTGAACCGTGCAAGGGCTAAATTTGTAACAGGTGAAACATATGAAATCTTTAAAGAGATATATACTGAGCTATATCCTATCTTAGAAAATACAAAAACAGCTATAAAAAATAAATTACTTACAGAGCCTTGGTTTGGTTCTTTACCTAAAAATTACTTTCCAGATAAAGTAGATGAAATGGATTTAATGCCATTTGGAGCTTCAACAAACCAAGAGTTAGAAGAGGAACACTTGGAAGGCTTAAAAATAAGAATGAACGAATTTAATAACCTTTATAATCAGTACATGGAATTAAAAAGCACGGTAGAAAAGGGCGAAGATATAACAGGAATAACAAAAGAAAAAGAAGTATTAAGCCAAATTAGAGCGAACCTTAGAAGAAGAGCAAGAAGCCAAAAACATGATGAAGGTCTTAGCGGTGCTGAATTAGAAGAAGCTACTGAGATTAAACTTGATGAAATGATGAAAAAGTATGAAATAAAGGCAGAGGTTAAGGCAGAAAAAAAACAAGAGCAATTAACATCATTTGAACCTACAAGCATGAAAATATTTAATATGGCTAAGAATAGAGAGATTATGAGAGGCTATGGATGGTCAGAAGATGTTATTGAAAAGAATATAGCAGAGATACAAGCTGTAGAAGATAAAATTAATGCCAATTTTAATAGTCCAACTTTCAAGGTATGTGGAAGTCAAAATTCAGATGTTGTATTTGATTTTATATGTGCGGGAAGAGGTAAGATAATTGCAACAAGGATGTTGATTGATAGGGATGAAAATAGTAAAGATATAAAGTACGATATATGGTTTAGCTTAAATAAAGTAAGGCAGACATTAAAAGTTATAGCTCCACAAGGGTCAGCACACCGAGTTTTGAATGTAGTTTATCCAGATGGAGAGGTAAAAACATACACAGCTTCAAATAAACAAAATAATATAAGACAGATAACAATAGCTATCCTAAATACTTTAGCTTAATATCGTCAAATATAATTTACGAGGGTAATCAACCGATTATTCTCTTTTTATTTTATTTAAAGTGTATATAATATAAAAACTAATCAAGTAAGTAATCAACAAAAGAGGAGAAGATAGTTTATGACAGCAATAAAGAAGAATGAAGGAAAGAAATTCGAGCAGGACTTTATGGATAGCTTTCCAATGTTAGGCGATATATTTACATTAAGACTAAAAGATAGTTCAAGTGCTTTGGGTTAGGGAACTTCTAAGCTTCGCTTTACTTTAATAACTCATGCGACTTTCTGGTAGTTAGTCAATATAACAAATACATTATTTATGTTAGAATTAAAGAGATTTAAAGGGAAATCCAAACAGAGAATAAATTACAGCTTTTAAAAAGAAAAAATAATAACCTTCCAAGTTCTAAACAAGGAGGTTATTTTTATGGTGGGAGGCTATGTTTTTTAGAGGTTTTTGTTCTTTAATTTATACTTCCATGTTAGTTTTACTGCTATTATGAAACTTGATAGTGATAGAACTACTTGTATAAGCCAGTGTAGGTGGGCTTCTACTGTTATTAATAGAGTGATAGCCATTATGATAAAATCGAAGATAGCCCATTTCCCTATTATCTTGTAAAGACTAAAAAATGGTCTTTCACACCACATGTATAACACTACTATTACACATATATTGAGAAAATTTTCTATTGTAGTTTTTAGATCAAATGCGTGTGTTGTTATTATTTGAATTACAACACCCAGTAAAAATGGTTTAAGAAACAAAAATAGTGTATTAACTTTTAAGTTATACTTAGATTCTCTTTTTAGAGCATATAATGATACACCACTTACTGTAAGCATAAACATAACAATTGGAAAATAAGGGTATTGAATACTATTATCTCCATTAATACACAAAGGGGTAAGTGCTATACTTAAATTGAATATTACGTCTAACCAATTTTTATACCAAACTATTTTTTTTTCATCCATGATGAACACACTCCTACATAAAATGCTAATGCCCCCACTATTTTTACGAATTCTTTATTTACATTATACCATATTAGATGAAAATTATGGCGAATAAATCTTTAAAAAGCTATAATATTATCAATACAGAGTCAGTGTGTTTTTATATTAATGACAAGGATTTTAGTTTAAGTAACTATTGGGGAAATAGCTCTTTTTTAATGAAATAATAAAAATAGTCTATATGTAAGAGGAAGTCATATGTTTTTTTAAGGTAATTATATTAGTATGATTTGGTTATGAGGTAAATAGAGGGGGATGAGTTTGAAGGTAATAAATAATGAGATATTACATTTGTGGTAGCTTATTTTTTATATCTCATGCCATCACATCACATATCTCCTCCTACAGCAACAACATTCCAATATTCTACCATATAAACTTTTTCTTTAATTAGCTCTAAATCGCCTTAAATGACAACTACATACAGATAAGGTCTTCTGTAAGCTCAATCTACATTTCAATCATTAAATCGAAAAAGACAGCCATTTAATCGACTGCCTTCCTCGCCACATTTTCTCCGATAAATAAACCCATAGAATATACAAAAGAGAGTATCCTTTGCAGTCACATTTTATTATATCATGTATTTTAAGCCAATTGCGTTGTCAATTATAATTGACAACCAATTACCTAATCAAAATCCTATTCTAAAAATTATTAACCCCTTCCAAGTGCTTATAATATATAAAAGCAAAATAAGAAAGGGGTTGTTTAAATGGTAGCAACAATATTAAACAGGAAAATTATCAAAACTTTTGTAGAATAGCTGTATTTGCAACAGCATTTATGCTGAACATAGTTCTTATGTTTTAGAAATAGCGTTTCTAAAATCATATTGTAATCACATATTCATATACATAGGAGATCAATAAGGTCTCTTTTATATTTTAAAAGGGAGTTGATTGATATATTTAATTTAGTATATCAAGTTTTATACACTATGTCACCAATATCATAGTCAATATACTTATCTCTTAATCCTAAATAGTCAATTTAAATTGATGGAGCATTTTTGATTAGCTTTCTGATTATGAAAGTTATTAAACTGTCTCTAATAATCTATAATACAATATAAGATAAACAAAGAAAGTCTTATAGATTAGCATATTTGAGTGGCTTTTGGCCCCTCACAAAATAAGTAAACGAAAGAAGAGAAAATTATGGAGAAGAGAAAGCAAATTAGTATAAATAAAGATAGACAGGAATGGTTCAAGGGATTGGACTTAAACGGACAAGTAGAAGTTGTGAATAAAGCTTTGGAGAAGGTTCAAGACACTAATAAAATAACAAATGAGCTTGGATTTAGTTGGACATGGGTTACGCAGATTTTAGCGGATAAAGGGGCTTATTACGTAGCTTCCTTAAAAAAAATTATTATTGCTAATCCGTTCACGACAGAGGAAATTAGATTTATTCAAATGCTATATATAGAAAAAAATAGCGTTATGATAAAAGAAGATACGCATGAAGATCAAAAGGAACTTACGATAGTAGAGGCTGTAGATAAAAGAATAGGAAGTGCTAAGGAAGAGAGCCAAAATAGGTCATTTTATGTTTCTAATTCTGTATTCATTAAATTTAAAGCATACTGTCAGGCTCAAAAAAGTGTTAGTAATAAACAATTAATGGAATTAGCTATTATAGAATTGATGGAGAAGTATCCAGTAGAAATTGTAGAAGAAGCTACTGTTGTGGCTAAAAAAGAAACCAAGAAAAGAACAATAGAAGATGAAGATATATTTATGGAGTAGGAAGAGTTCAAGTAGCTCTTCTTTTTCATCAAAAAATCACAATATTTTAAAATGATTATGGAGAATATCATATACCCACTTTATTTTTAAATTGATGAAAATTCTTTAATAATTGCATGTAAAATATTTACAAACGACACCTCTTTAGACATGATATTATATGTATATTGATGTTGTCTTTCATTTTTATAAAGTTACATTCTATAATGATTATAAAATACAAAAGGGTTAATCCCTTTTGCTGTATATCCCCGAAGGGTGAATATGTTTTAAAAGTAATGCCCTTCTTAAAAGGGCATGGAATAAGTTAAAAGTACACTATATATCCGATAATTGAAAAATATAAATTAACAAGCTATATAGAGAGTTAGTTATTGTTTCAGTTTTAAAAGTTTGAAGTGTATTGATATTACTAAGGTTTACGTAATTTATATCTTCAAAATTAGTCGAAAATATATAAAATTTATTGGTCAAGCAATGTAGAACCTAAAAGATATTTACGAGACATCTCAAAGTGTATATTATATAGTAAACAAGCTTTATTATTACTTAAACAATATATTGATAGTATCACTTGTAAGTCATTGTTGCAGTAAATAATAAATGAAAGTACAGAAGAAGAAAATGTTTGGAGGATAACTATGAATTATGACAGATACTTTATTAATTTTGATGAAACACTGACTGAGATAGAAAACATAAGTGCAATTAAAGAACGTATAGGTGAAGCTAAGAAATGTAATGACTTAAAACAAGTTGATATTTTAAATAGACTACTCTCTAAAAGAATTACACTTAGGTTAGCAACGGATTTAGCTATTATATATAAAGAACATAAGATATATAAATACTTTGAAGATAACTTTAAACAAATAGCAAAAGAGTATTCCTATTGTGGAAAGAAAGCCAAAACGTTCGATGAAGTTAAAAAGTTGATATGTAAAATTGATTTTAGACCATTCTTCAATTTAACATATGATTTAAGAGAGAGTTTTCAGACGTTTTTTTATTATAGGGAATTAGGAATCTTTTATCCTGCGTATATTAATTCTATAAAAGTAAAAGACATAAATGGAAGAGAATACACAGCCTTCAAGATGTTTATAGGAACAGGTAAACGTGCAATAATAGGAACGGATAAAATAGAGGAGTTTGAAATATCACTAAACTTTATAGACATATATGGAGCTATGTTTAAAAAGAATTATTACGAAGCTATGGAGGAATTAGCAAAGATGTTAGGTATAGAGATTAATAATAAAGATACAAAATATAGAAGAGAACAGAAAGTTAAGTTTGCAAATAATATACTATATCTTAGCAATGTAGGTGATACGTACCCTAACGTAAGCCAATTAATAAGTAGAAATCTGTTTGTATTAAAAGAAATGAATTTAAAGGCTCTTGAAAGCACTTTAACATCTAAAGAAAGTTATGATAAGCAAGCTGTGTTCTTTTGTTCTACAAGGCATATGGAAGCAAGACTAAAGGATATTGCAGAACAAATAATAGAAGAGGAGCAAAAAATTAAAACGCTGTCGTATAATTATATTGCAAGATTATTCGTTCTTTATAGAGTATTGGGATTGTTAGTGGTAGTAAATCCTGAAAATGTTCCCCAGAGGATGACTAATTTAATGCCTCAAAAAGCCCATGAAGATTTCTATGATACATACTTCTATATTATACCTGAATATGACAGCATTATATTTGCAAAAGCTGAAAGAATAGCAAAAAAAATAATTAAAGGTGGAATAACACTTGAAAATATAAGCAGGATAGAAATAGAGAAAGTCATGGGTATAGAATTCTCTCAAAAGATATATAGTGCTTCGGTAAAAAGATACCAAAATGCACTGTTAAGACCAAAGAAAAATAAAGCTATATTTGAGAAAACTAAAGATGAAAAAAGAAATGTAATATTAGAGAAAGAAGATGATGAAGTTAACATCATTTGTTTTGTAAATGAAGAAGAACTTACAGATATGCCATTCTAAAAAAGAACATTAATGCTCTTTTTATAAAATGGGGATACTGCATATAGATATATAAGATAAGAAAATAAAAGTAAATGGTTAAAGGAGTAATGTATGGATAAATTAGAATATTTGAATGACTTGAAACGTCACTATATTATATTAGGAGAGGAAAAGAATAAAGTAAGGGAGTGTCTCTTTGCTTGTGCAATAAAGGATAAAGATGAATATACGCTCATAGCCCTAAAAAGTATAGACAACCAAAGGGATATTTCAAAATTAAATATAATAACAGAGAGGTATCCTAATGATATAGATAAGAAAATTATAAAAATAGCTGATATAATTATTAGTAATAAAAATAGGGGCAATGGTTCTATTTTGATGAAATACTTATTTGAATATGTAAACCAAAATTCAGATATTAAGAAAATAATAGGAACTATATCAGAAGTGGATCAAGACCATTTTGATAGGCTTGAACATTTCTATAAGAAACATGGGTTTAAGGTCGCATTTTATACAAATGATAAAGGAGAAAGGATAGCGGGAGATATAGAAAAGGAGTTATAGGTATAAATTAAGTGGAGCAGGATAGTTAAGACAGGAATAAAGGGTTAGAGGATGTGTTAAGATGGCTATTATAAAAGACAATAATAAAATAATAAAAAAAGACTCTAAAAAAAATACTAATATAGACCTAAAGTCTAAGATACATAAAGCATTAGAATATTTGGCGAAAAAAATTGAAGAATCTAAATAATAAGTTTAATTTATATTCTAAATAAAAGAGCTATATGAAGCTCTTTTATTTTACAGTTTATTTATTTGGTCAACAAGTCTACTAAATTCTTTTTTTGCAATTTTTTCTTCTGAGAAATATTGAGAATATTCTTTTGAATTTACATATCTAAAACGTCTGTAATGATTATAGAAATGTAGTATATCCATAGCTAATCGGCTTTCAGGAAGAATTTTCATAAAACTCATAGTAATTACGAGGTCATAAAAATCATTAAAAATTTTTTCAGCCCTTTGAGTTTCAGTTGTATATTTTCTCCATAAGCCCAATAATGACTCATTAAGATTAGATATAAGAATATCAAAGTCATTCATTGTACCACCACCATTCAAAGAATATTATATCTAAGATATATATAAATTGGTAGAGTATAGTGTCATATTTGTATAAAGCATTATTTTTGATAAAATGAATCTATGATGTTGCAAATTAAATTATAGCTGTTTTAGTATGGTCTATTATTATAATTATTTAAGTTTTTATGTTGACTATCTTCAACAATGGATGTACAGCTTTTACATTGAATACACTACTTATAAAATGTTATAATTTTCATATACCTATTAGAAAAACAATGCGGATACTTACTATATTATCTGCATTATTTATTAGCATTTTTGAATTTTACAGAATCCGAGAGAGGAAAGATACAAATATAATAAACAAGCCAATTATAAAAATAATGCTTTTTAAACTTGTGGTGAATTTTACACAATATCTTTGATAAGCTTATTATGTAAAATTGAGATAAAATATAGAAATTGATAGGGGGGAAAGTATTTTTGAAGATGACATATCCGTTAAAGGAGAAAAAACAAATAGATTTAGTTAAGATGTATTTAAAAAGCAAATCAATTCGGAATTACCTAATGTTTACAATGGGAATCTCGTCCGCACTTAGAATTTCTGATATATTAAATTTGAAGGTTTCCGACATATATGATGGAAAGAAGCCTAAAGAATATATTGATGTGAAGGAGAAAAAGACGGGGAAGAGTAAAAGATTCGCTACGTCTCCAAATCTTCAAAAAAGTATAAAAGAGTTTGTAAAAGCTTATGAGCTAAAACAAGATGAATATGTATTTGTAAGCAGAAAAAGTGATAACAAACCAATTACAAGACAGAGAGCTGTTCAGATACTTACGGAAGCTTTAGATATGTGTGGTTTATCAGACATAAACTTTGGCAGTCATGGGATGAGAAAGACATTTGCATACCATTTATGGAAGAGGGGGACCGACATAACTTTCCTGATGAGACTTTTAAATCACTCTTCTCCGAGAGAAGTATTGCATTATATTTCAGTTGAACAAGAGGAATTAGATGATATTTATGTAAACTTAAATTTGTAATCATAAGTAATAGAATAAATAATGCACTATGGTAATCCCTTTTAAAAAAAAGAGGATTTTTTTACTATAGTGTATTTTTTATTGTCAAATTTACTTTAGTAAAGGTGGTTAGTATCCATGAATAATGAAATTGAAATATCAAATAAGTATAGAAAACATATTAAAGAAGATCGTGGAATAGGGGAAGGTGCTGATTATATTCCCTGGACGAAGATTAATGAGTTTTCTTCTAAAGGAAGAGCTACAAGAATAATGGGAATCAAAACAAAAAGAATACATCATTTTCATTCAGACAATCAATTAAGAGCATTCCTTATTTTTGAGTGGAGTAACAAGGTAACAGATATTAGAGAATGCTATCCACTATTAGATTTGATGGAGACTGTTGATGATAAAGATAATTTAGCTTTAGACAAATTTTCGGACAGCGAACCAGGAAATCAATTTGTTATTACAACAAACTTCTTATTAACTTTAAGAGAACCAGATGAAAAAATAAAATATATAGCGAGAGCTATTAAGAATTGCTCTGAATTAAATAAAAAAATTACAATTGAGAAATTAGAGATTGAAAAAAGATATTGGCGAGCAAGAGGTATAGAATTCAAAGTTATAACTGATAAGGAACTCGACCGTCAATTATGTAAGAACATTCAGTGGGTGAGAGAAACTCTTTTAGACAATTCAGGGGGAGTGGAAGAAAAGGATAAACTATCAACACAATTATATTTTCATCTATCAAACAATAAAGGCATTATAGTTAAGGACGTATTAAAGGATTTTGAATCAAGATATGATGTTGTTAAAGGAACTGCACTGTATTTATTTAGATATTTACTTGCTATAAAAAGAATCACTATGGATATGACACAACCTATCAATTTTAATATCACGGTTATGAAGTTATTAAAGTTTTTTGAGGAGGACTAAGAAGTGTATATAAGTGAGAATATGCTGATTCAATATGATGATAAAGCAGTATTAAGAATTATAGATGTAGACAATATAAATAAAAATTTGTTTGTTATAAATATGGAAGCTGAAAAAATGCCATACATTTTTTCAGCAGAAAAGATATACGCTGACATAGAAAATAAAAAAGCTAAAGTTGTTGAAGATAATTATATCAGAAAAGTAACAGACGATGACATAGTTATTAAAGAAAGAGAAAAACGAGATTTTGCATGGGAAGTTTTAAGGTTTCTATTAGATAAATCTAAAGGATATGAGCTTTATTTTAGCCAATATAGAAGTCCCCTAATAAAAGAAGCGAGTAAAATATTTGGAATTAATAATAAGACTATAAAGAATTATTTAATTAGGTATTTCAAGTATGGGAAAGTTAAAAACGCATTGCTACCTAAGTATTATAATTGCGGCCTAAAAGGAATTGAAAAAAATTCAAGTGATAAAAAAAGAGGCAGACCATCAGCTAATAACAAAGAAGGTGTAAATGTAGACCACAAAATTAAAGAAATGTTTATAAAAGGGCTAAACAAATATTATTACAATCAAAAGCAAAATAATTTGAAAATTACTTATGAGTTAATAATTAGGGATAATTTTGTTAAGGAATATATTAAGGAAAAAGGCGAAAATATACCTGTATTAATGGACAAATCTCAAATGCCAACATATGGACAGTTTTTTTATTGGTTTACCAAATTGAATAATACTAAAAATGAAGTATCAAAAAGATACGGGGAAAGAATTTATAATCAAAATTATCGAAGCATAATAGGAAGTTCCACACAAGAAGCAGAACTTGGACCAGGAACATTGTGGCAAATTGATAGTACAATCTTTGATATATACCTTGTTAGCTCATTAAACAGAAATAATATTATTTCCAGACCTGTGTTATACTTGGTGATTGATGTATATTCAAGACTTATTATTGGGGTAAATGTAACCATTGAATCTTTTAATTCATATTCTGGGGCAATGATAGCATTAACAAACGCTATGACAAGTAAAGTTGATTATTACAAAAAATACGGAATTGATATTACAGATGATGATTTTCCATATTGTATACCGCAAGCTATATTGGCTGATAGAGGAGAAATAGTGAATTCGCAGATAGAGACAGCTATACAGAATCTTGGTATATCCATACAGAATAGTCCCGCCTATAGAGCCGATTATAAAGGAATAATTGAACAGAGCTTTCGGCTTATGAACTTAAAAGTCAAACCTTTTGCTGACGGAGTAGTTGTTAACGGAAAAAATAGGATTGAAAGAGGCCAGATTGATTACAGATTACAGTCAACACTTACGTTAGAGGAATTAACTAAAATTATACTGAAGTGTGTATTGTTTCATAATAATTCCCATGTACTCTCTGATGACGTAGCACAAGAAATGATGTTTGAAGAAAACATCGAAAAAATTCCAATAAAGATTTGGAATTATGGAGTGCATAATAAAAAAGGAATACTTCGTACATTACCTGATGAATTTATAAAGATTAATTTGTACCCTACAACTACCGCTAAGGTAACGTCTAAGGGTGTTTTACTAAAGAAAATGCTGTATGCCTCAGAATATACATTAAAGAATGGATGGTTCTCAAAAGCAAGAGCAAAAGGAGGTTGGAGCATTAAAGTATCTTACAATCCTTTAGATATGAGTGTTATCTATTTTGTTGAAGATGGGGGTAAGGTCTTTCACTCATTAGCTTTAGTAGAGCATTTGCAAAAATACCAGAATAAAAGTGAATTTGAGATAGATGAATATTTAAAGCAGGAAATAGAAATGAATAAAAAAGCTAAAGAGAAGGAATTAGCTAATAAAATAAAGCTTTTTAATGAAATTGAAACTATCGTAGATAATGCAAGGCAGGTAACAAAAGAAGATAAAGATACTACTTTATCTAAGAGACAAAGATTAATGGGTATTGGTGAAAATAATAAAAAAGAAAAAGAATTGTATAGGGAAACTTTAGCTGAAACTATAGAAGAAAGTGAGGAAACTATACGAGAGGATACGGAAACAGCAATTGAAGAAAATGAATTAGATATGTTTGAAAATATTCAAGAAAAATACTGGGAGGATATATATGAGTAAAATATTTTTACCAAATGGCATGGAAGCAAGTAAAGCCATTTATAGTGAACTACCGATATTTGAATACAATAGTAATCCATATATTCAAGCTTTGCCCCAAATAAAAAACAAAGAAGAAATTATAAAAAGTCTAATGATTAACCAACCATTTGATGTTAATGAAAGAGAATTTGATAGTTCAATAAGGGTTCACTTAATTCAAAGAATTTATAAGGTATTTTTGGCTTTACCTATACATGTTAGAGTTTGGAACAATATTAATACACTAATTAGACAGGGATATGTAGCAAGAAATCCATTTAGTAAGGAATACAAAAGATTTGTTAATGAAACAGGCAAACAGATTATAAATAGAACTTTTGATATTAATAGTAGATCAAGCTTTAGGACTACAGCAAGTTGTGGTCTTTTAGTGGGGCATAGTGGTATGGGGAAAAGTACAGTTACTAATCTAACGGTTTCATGTATTCCTCAGATAATTTGTCATAATGAGTATAATGGTATGAATTTTAATCAGATACAATTATCGTGGCTTAAACTTGAAGCACCATTCAATTCAAGCCCTAAGTCATTGGCACATCAGTTTTTCATTAAAATTGATGAACTTTTAGGAACTGACAATTTTAAAAGGTCTGTATCAAGAAATTTATCTACTGATTCTATGATGTCGTTAATAGGGAAGGTAGCTAATAATGTAGGTCTTGGTATGCTTATAATTGATGAATTACAACATCTCAACAGAGGCGGGACAAGCCAAATAATGAACTTTTTAGTTAGTTTGATAAACTTGTTTGGAGTACCAATTTTATTCATAGGAACTCCTGCTTCATATGATATTTTTCAAAGTGAGCTAAGGATTTCACGCAGGGTTACAGGGAACGGTGAAATAATATGGAACAATATGAATAACGATGAAGAATTCAGTTTGCTATTAAAAGGGCTTTGGAGGTATCAATGGACAAGAAAACCAGTTGCATTAACTGATGAAATAGTAAATTTGTTTTATTATTTTACACAAGGTATCAGTGATTTAGTTGTTAAATTGTTTGTAAACTGTCAATATGTAGCTATAACTACTGGTAAAGAGGAGATTACAAAAGAACTTATTGCAAAAGTAGCAGAGCAAGAGTTTAGGTTAATGAAACCAATGATTGAGGCAATCAGGTCAGGAAACACATATAAAATACAGCAATATGAAGATATAAGAAGGTTAGATATTAATAATACAGTAGAAGAAGAGAAGAAACCTAATATAAAGACAGTAAAAAATGAAAAGAGTATTGTAGTAGATAAAAAAGAAAAAAATCCATTAATTAATAAAATAAAAAGTATTAAAGTAAAGGAGTTAAATGATGATGACTTGAGAAAGCTTGTACATGAAGGAGGGCTTAAAGGTAAAAGTCCGTATAATATTCTAAATGAAAATGAATATATAGATGATATGAGTTATTTTCAGGATGGTGTTGAACTATGATGAACTGTTTTCCTATTTTATATGATGATGAATTATTTTATAGCGTAGTGGCTCGTTATAGAAGAATGTGTGGAATTATTAGTAAAAGATCATTTATAAATGATTTCTATAATACAAGTTTAGGACAGACTTTTATGTATCTTCCATTGCATTTTAAGTCTATTGTTGGAAATATGCCACCGACCTCAAAAATAACAGAAAATTATTTAATAAAGAACCATACCTTTTATCCATATATAACTTCTTTTTTATCACCTAAAAAGTCAATTGAAATTTATAATACAATGTTTGAAGGTAGAAGAGAGAATTTGTTTATAAAAAGTGGGCTAAGTGGAGCTAAAGTTAAATTCAGCAATTACTTAAAATATTGTCCCCAATGTTGTAAAGAAGATATTGATAGAGATGGTGAAACATATTGGAGGAGATTACATCAGATACCAGGAGTTTTGTACTGTAAAAAACATAAATCTTTACTTATAGAGAGTAGGGTTGTAACGAATGATAATACAATTGATTACATATGTGCTGATGAAGATATTTGCAAAATTAGTATATGTGAAGATATAGAGGAAAAAAGCAAAAGCTTTTTTAGTATAAATAGCAAGTATATTGAGGAAACAGAATATTTGTTTAATAATAATGTACAAAGAAAAGAACTCGATTTTATAATTGATTTCTATATAGATAAGTTAAGAGAAAGAAAGCTTGCTTCTTCAAATGGCAATATATATATGAAGGAATTTCAAAAAGAATTTGGAGATTATTATTCAAAAGAATACTTAAAGCTTATGCAGAGCAACTTTGATGTTGATGACGAGACAAATTGGCTAAGGCTTTTCGTTAGAAAAAATAATAAGAACAGAAGTGTACTAAGGCACTTATTGATAATGGAGTTTTTGGATGTTAAATTACAAGAGTTTTTCAAATGTAATATTGTAATTGGTAAGAGCTATAAAAGGAAGGTACATAGCCCGATTTTTAGTCTTAAACAAAAACGCAAGGAATGGTTAAAAATTATTGAAGATAATCCGTCAATTCCAAGAAGCGAGTTAAAACGTATTGGTAAGGGATTGCACACATATATTTATAAATATGATAGAGAGTGGTATGAAAAAGTAACACCAAGATATATTAAGAGGAAGGAAAAAGAAGCTGTTGTTGATTGGAATAAAAGAGATGAAGAGTGTTTGGATATGGTGAAAAATGCAGTCAAAATGTTGTTAAGTAAACCAGGAAAACCAATAAGAATACGTAGCAGTTCAATAAGACGTGAATGTGGAGAAACAAGATATTTAAACAATAAGAAATTAATAAAAACACAAGTGTACATTGATTCTGCTACGGAAGATATTAATTCATTTAGAGTGAGAAAAATAAGGTGGGCTATTAAAGAAATAATAGATAAAGATATTATGGTGACACCTTATAAGGTTCAGTTATATGCAGGATTTGGTGGTATGAACAATAAAGAACTTAGAGAGCAAATTGAAAAGATAATAGATAATTAATTTAAATTATAGTAAAAAGTATTTGAATTTTAGGTTTCAAATACTTTTTATTTTCCAGATAATGATATAATAGTATATAAATAAAATACTTAGGTGATAGAATGAAGAACGATTTTGATGTATTAGTAGATAAAATAATAGGGTTAGATACATTTTGGAAAGCAAATTATTATATGTTAAGCATGAAAAAACAACCGCATGGTGGAGTTGCTCATATAAATTATCCAAATTATTATTTTAAGTATCATCCCAAACAAATGATTAGGCTTTTTATGAGAGATGGAAATGATATTCCTTATTTTTTAGAAAAAGTAACAGATGAAGCTTTTGCATTATATAGTAGTTTAAATATAGATATTGAGGAACTGTTAATGTTTTGTTTTGACAATAATAGCTTTTGGTATGTTGGAATGAAAATACTTCAACCCAAAACTGAATATATTGAAGAAAACAAGAAATGTCCATTAATTTTTAAAGTAATAAGTAGTAAATTAAGCTTTGAGAAATATTTTGATATTAACGAAAAAAAAGCGATTTATGCACTGGTATGTTTTCTATTAGATGGTGATATGGTGGAGATTAGAGATTTAAAAGATATAGAGGTTCGTGAAGATTTATCATTTACACATAATAAATATGGGTTATCTCTCATAAAAAATGCAAAGTTTATGAGACAGGGATTTATATATGATAGTAAATATTATTTATATAACATATTTTTCGATACAAGCATTGGTTTACCGATGGATGAAATTCCGTTTACTATTAAAGTAATTAATGATGAAATACCTAATTGTAAATTTGCTATGCGATTAGACGAAAATTTGGCTACTATGCCTGACAAAATGATAAGTACAGCAAGTACAGATTTTCAAGTTTATCGGGGGATTTTACTGGATTTTGCAGATATTGATAAATTGATTAGTAATAAAGAAGTAATAGTTCATTTCTGTCCAGAAACATTTCATAAAATTGTAATGATAATAAAACCTGACATTGAGGATGGGGAAAGATTTTATCATATCGAAGTAGAAGAACTTTGGAATAAAGATATAATAAAGGATAAGATTGTGCTAACAAATTTTATTCATGCCAAATACTATCCTAATGTTAAAAGTTTTAAACATATTGATTTTTCTGTAAATCAATATAGCATGGAAATATATGCTTTGAAATATGCAGATATAGTTAATATAACAGGAGTACCGATTGATAAATATTGCACAACACATTATAAAGTTTGGTGTGTTGAAGATGAAACAATAAGCATTTCTACGTGGAGTAAGTTGGTTTCATTAACATTAGACGAACCATTTAGAAAGTTATTTTTCGATATGTTTACAGAATGAACAATAATAATTATACGATGTTAATTGTAATGTATCTATTTTATGTTAAGAAAATTATAAAATATACTAATAAAGTATGTGAAAGTTTATTATCAGAATAGAATCAATATTATTAAATTTGATTAGATTAGTATACAGGGGGAAAGTATAATGCAATTTTTTTGTGATGAATCAGGACAAACAGGTTCAAATTATTTAGACACTACGCAACCTTTTTATGTTTTAGGAGGGTGGATAAAGCCTGATAACATGGATGATGACGAATTTAAATCAGCTTTTCATAATTTAAGAGCAGGTAATGAGGTTAAGTCTTCAAAGCTTGTTAGAAGCCCAAAAGGTAGAGAAACTCTATTAAAATTAATTAATATGGCAAGTGAATATAATTTCATTCCTATATATTGTATTGTAGAAAAACGTTTTGCAATATCTGCACGAATGGTTGAAGAACTTCTTGACCCTAAATATAATGATTTAGTTCCTAATTCAGCTACCTATGATGAAATGAGCATTTCAAAATATGACTTAGCAATGATGTTTTATAAACTACCAGATAACATTATTAATGATTTTGCAAAGAACTATTCAAAACACGATATTTCTGGAATAATAGATTGTATAAATAGAATGATAGAATATTTTGATACTAACAAATACAAACAATTTGCTAAAATTGTTGAGAATTCGCTTAGGTTTATAAATAGTAATCCTGCATTTTCTTCTGATAATGACAATACTGATGATATTTTTTCTCACAAAATTGATAAAGAAAAGGCTATCCAAAGTGTAAATTGGTTTACTTTTTATACTTTGATTAGTATTTTAGATGATTATGCGTATAAAAATAATAAGTTTATTTCTATAGTACATGATGAACAGAAAACATATGATGTTTCATTTTTAAGTATGTTTAATGTTGTCACAAAAGGTGAGGATTATGTAACTCACTTTCAAAACAATCCATTAAGAGGAATAAAAAATAAATTAACAAAATTAGATTTTGCTGAATCTGTAGATTCTGAATATATACAAATGGCAGATGTTTTAGTTGGTTCTTGGAATTATATACTTAAATATGGAGTTGATGGGTCGTTAACAATAGATGAATCTACACAAAGATTGGCAGAGAAGGTCTTATCATTATTAAAAAACTATAGGTATTTGCATTGGATGATTTCAGAAAAAGTAACAAGTAATATCTCTAATGCTTTTAAGCTTTCGTCATGCAAGGAAAATTAAAGTTTTACAGATATGTTATGAGGAGTTACATTAGATGAAATTGATATTAAAGAACTTATAAATTAGAAAAATAGTTTTATCCTTAATACTACTATGTAACCACACAATAATCCCTTTCCAATTCCAATAAACCTCTTCCATATTTCAAAAATAGTTCTTCCACGCAAGAATAATGCAAGAAAAGAACGCTTGAAGCTTAACCAGAAAGGGGGCTATCCGCCTCGCTCGTTAGAGCGTTTCGAGGGATAAGAAGTAAGATGTTAGAATAAAGGAATGGCAAGGGTTTAGATGGATTTTAGCAAGGATCAGGCAAGGCTCAATCATCAATCGAACAAGCGTCAATGGATAAGAAAAAACAGAATAGAAGGCAAGAGATTTGCAAGAGAAAAGGAAAGACTTTATTTGAATTAAATAAGGTTTTTCTTTTTATGTGGTTTTAAATAACGGATTGGAAGAGGGAGTAAGGAAAAACTTTATTTGAATTGGTTACGGAGGAAAGCGGGATTGAGGGGCGTGTGGAGGAAAGACTTTTTTTGAAACTAACAATAGCTTGAATTACGAGCGATTCAAAGAGTGGATGAAGCGATTCCGACTATTTGTCCACCAATAACAAACAGTCGGTGGCAATTAAAATAATAGTTTATTAATAAGCATTTCCTTTGTTATTAGTGCCCTTTAGAGAATATCTAAATATATCAACTGTATTATTTATTCATTGTAGCGAAAGTAGAGTTAAGAGTTGATTGGGTATTTAAGGTATAGCAGGGGGACAAGAGGATTTTAGTAGGATCAGGGTAAAGCCTAATTATCAATTAAGAGTTGCTGGATAAGAAAAAAAATAAGATATAAGAGGAATAGAAAGACTTTATTTTAATAAAATAAGGTTTTTCTTTTTATGTAGTTTTAAACAATGGATTAGGTGAAGGAAAAAAGAAAAATTATGTTTGAATTGTTGACGAAGAAAGACTGGGGGGAGGGAAGGAGGAAAGATTTTTTTGAAAGTAACAAATTTATTAATAGTTGTAATATAGACAATAAATGTTTTGATTTCAACCTAAAGTGGTAAATTAATGTATCATAGCATTCAAAGAATATACTCAAAACAATATTTGAGAATAACTAAGCAATTAATGGCGAGTAAATAGACAAAATTAAGTATAAAATTATTTATGAAAGACAATGATACGTATCATTCATAAGAGTAATAAACTATGATAATTTACTATGAAAGGAAGTGAAAAACTGACTTCAAACTTTAAGGTTTACTAAGCTATGAAAGTCGGGAACTGTTATGGAAAATACATGCAATGAAAAGAAATTAAAGGTTGCTATTATAGGATGTGGAGGTATTGCAAACGGAAAGCATTTACCAGCAATAAAAAAGAATAACAACATAGAAATAGAAGCATTTTGTGATTTAATAGAAGAAAAAGCTATAGAGGCAAAAGCTAAATATGGCAAAGAAGAAAGTAGAATTTATACTGACTACAAAGTTCTTTTAACAAAAGAAAAAGAAATTAATGCCGTTTACGTCTTAACTCCAAATAAATCACACAGCTATATATCTATTGATGCAATGAAGGCTGATAAGCATGTTATGTGTGAAAAACCAATGGCTAAAACATACGCTGAAGCTAAAGATATGCTTGAAGTAGCGCAAGAAACTGGCAAAATCTTAACTATAGGTTATCAAAATAGATACAGAGCAGATTCAAAATATTTGAAAGCTGCATGCGAAAATGGTGATTTAGGTGAGATTTATTATGCAAAGGGACATGCAATAAGACGTAGAGCCGTTCCAACTTGGGGAGTATTTCTAAATGAAGATGAACAAGGTGGAGGTCCATTAATTGATATAGGTACTCATGCTCTTGATTTAACACTTTGGATGATGGATAATTATGAACCAGAGTGTGTATTAGGATCTGTATACCACAAGTTAGGAGATCAAACATGTACGGGAAATGCTTGGGGAGATTGGGATAAGGATGAGTTTACAGTAGAGGATTCAGCTTTTGGATTTATTAAGATGAAAAATGGAGCTACAATAAATCTAGAATCAAGCTGGGCACTAAATAGTCTTGATATTGATGAAGCTAAAACTTCTTTATGTGGTACAAAAGCTGGTGCCGATATGAAAGATGGTTTGAGGATAAATTCTGTTAAGTATAATAAACAATGTATAGAAAAGCCTGCACTAGATGCTACTGGGGTTGCTTTTTATGATGGAGAAGAAGATAATGCTCCTGATATAGAACAAAGTACATTCTATAATGCAATCATTAATGGTGATAAATTAGTGGTTAAGCCTGAACAAGCTTTAATAGTTACTCAAATATTAGAAGCAATATATGAGTCTGCTAAAACTGGTAAGGCTGTATATTTTAAATAATTAATAATATTATATTTTATGGAGATGAATTTATATGAAATTAGGTGTATTTAATCCAGTTTTACAAGATAGATCTTTTGAAGATGCTTGTTCTTTTTTGGTAAGTAAAGGTGTACAAACAATTGAAATCGGTTGCGGAGGTTATCCAGGGAAACACCATTGTGACCCAGGAATTTTGTTAAAAGATGAAGAAAAGTTTGCTGAATTTAAATCTATTTTAGAAAGAAGCGGTTTAGAAATCAGTGGATTTAGTTGTCATGGCAATCCAATTCATCCAAATAAGGAAATAGCGAAAAAATTTGATGATGATTTGACTAATGCAATTTTAATGTGCGAAAAAATGGGAGTAAGAATATTAAATTGTTTCTCTGGCTGTCCTGGTGACAGTGAGACTTCCCAAAAACCAAATTGGGTTACTTGCGCATGGCCAGAGGATTTTATTGAAATATTAGATTATCAATGGAATAAAGTTTTAATTCCTTACTGGAAGGAAAAAGTGAAATTTGCAAAGGCTCATGGTGTTGATAAAATAGCTCTTGAAATGCATCCTGGTTTTTGTGTATATAATCCTAAAAGTTTATTAAGATTGCGTGAAGCTGTAGGGCCAGAAATTGGTGCTAATTTTGATCCAAGTCACTTAATTTGGCAAGGAGTTAGTCCAGTGGCAGCAATTAGGGAGCTCGGAAAGCATAATGCCATTTTCCACTTTCATGCAAAGGATACAAAGATGGATGAAATCAATTGTCCAATAAACGGTGTGCTAGATGTAGGACACTACGGTAAGGAAATTGAACGTTCCTGGATTTTTCGCTCTGTCGGCTATGGACATGATGTTGGCTATTGGAAGGACATTGTTTCTGCATTGAGAATGGTTGGATATGATCATGCGTTGAGTATAGAACATGAGGATAGTTTGATGACAACAGAAGAAGGGTTGATAAAAGCAATAAATTGTTTAAAGGATGCAATTATTTTTGAATCTAAAGGTGATATGTTTTGGGCATAATTATAAAAATTTGATAGGGAGAAATAAAACAATGTGTAATGAGATGTTCAATTTAGCAATAGTTGGATTGGGTGGCATGGGAAATTGGCATCGTGAGCTAATTGAAGGAATTGATAATTTGACTGTTTGCGGTACTTATGATATTAAAGAAGATAGACAAGCGTTTGCTAGAGAGCATGGAATAAATCCGTATAATTCTTTTAAAGAGCTTTTAGAAGATGAGAAAGTAGATATTGTTTTATGTGCAACACCAAATGATGTACATAAAGAAATAGTAATCAGTTCATTAAAAGCTGGCAAAAATGTAATTTGTGAAAAACCAGCAGCAATGTCATCTTTAGAATTTAAAGAGATGGTAGATATAGCGGAAGAAATGGATAAAGTTTTGGTTGTTCATCAAAATAGACGTTGGGATGAGGATTTTTTAACTGTAAAAAAGATATATGATGAAGCTATCTTAGGAAATGTCTTTAGAATAGAGTCTAGAGTACATGGATCCCGTGGCATACCAGGTGATTGGAGACAAGAAGAAGAACATGGTGGTGGAATGCTTTTAGATTGGGGCGTTCACATTATTGACCAGGCATGCATAATGATTAATGAAAGGATAAAATCAGTATATGCTAGATTCACTCATGTTACCAATGAACTTGTGGATGATGGATTTACTGCTGAGTTAGAATTTGAAAGCGGATTAATTTACGTTGTAGAAGTTGGAACAAGCAATTTTATAAATTTACCACGCTGGTATGTGTTAGGTCAAAATGGCACAGCTGTGATAGAGGACTGGAATTTAAGAGGCAAAGTCGTTCGTATAACTGATAGCCGTAAAAATGATGCAATTCCTATTAGAACAGCTGCCGGATTAACAAAAACTATGGCGCCTAGGACAGAAGAAACAATTAAAGAAGAAGCACTTAAAATTGTTAATTCTGATATTAAGGATTTTTATAGAAATGTTATGGGAGCTATAAGAGGAGAAGAAGAAATTCTTGTAAAGAATACAGAGGTAATGAGGGTTATTAAGCTTATGGAGAGTATTCGTGAATCAGCTAACAAGAAGAAATTGGTAGAGTTATAGAAATTAATAAAGAAGCTTAATTGTAATTATTTTGGAGGAGATATTTATGCATGGAAGTTTTGAAAAAACAGTATTAGAACCTGAATTTCCTTTCAGATTGTTTTTTAATGATGGATATTCTAATACACCACATCACTGGCATGAAGATATAGAAATTATTTATCTTGTGGAAGGTACCCTAAAGGCATGTATTAATAGAGATACTTATAATTTAAAGCAAGGTGACATACTTATAATTGGTGGTGGAGAAATACATTGTTTTTTTAAAGAGAAAAAATTTAGTAATAGAGCTGTAATACAATTTAGAACTTCCATATATGATAATTTTCTTTCTGGAACGAAAGATACTAAAATAATAAAACCTATGTGGAATCAATCAATACATTTAACTATAGGGAATGAAATCCATGCACTAATGGAGAGGCACATAAATGAGATTATCAATGAATATAGTAAGGCTGAGGAAGGATACAAGTTAATAATAAAAGCCAGACTATATGATTTGGCTGGTATACTACTTAGATATATACCTAAGCAAGCATATTCATCTGAAGACTTAAGCCGCGAAAAGGAAAGATTAAAGAAAATGGATAGTGTATTTCAATATGTAGATAGTAATTATCAAGAGCATATTGATTTAGATGATATTTCAAAATCTATAGGGTTTAGTAAATATTACTTTACAAAGTTTTTCAAAGAAAATACTGGAGTGACATTTTTAGATTATCTAAATAATTATAGAATTAAAAAAGCAGAGTGGCGTATAATTGAGGAAGATGAAACTATTGCAGAGATAGCCTATAACTGTGGATTTAATAGCATTAAAACTTTTAATAGGCTATTTAAGAATATAGCAGGTTGCACGCCTATGAAATATAGAAGAGATAATAAAAACTAAATATTAAAGTTGAGAGGGAAAGGGTATGGGTGACAGAAAAATTGTAATTAAAAAAGATATAGTAAATGCGCTGCAACAACTTGGTGTAAAAAGTGGACAAAATATCATAGTTCATACTTCAATGAAAAGCTTTGGATTTGTTTGTGGAGGCCCACAGATCATAATTGAAGCGTTAATAGAGCTAGTTGGAAAAGATGGAACCATAATTATGCCTACACAGACATGGAAAAACATGGACCCAACATATGGTGTACATTGGGAGGAACCAATAGAGTGGTGGGATATTATAAGAGATAATTGGCCAGCTTATGATAAGGATATTACTCCAACAAATACAATGGGAGCAGTAGCAGAAATGTTTAGAAAGTGGCCAGGTGTTTTAAGAAGTGATCATCCTGTAAGGTCTTTTGCTGCATGGGGAAAAAATGCACAATATTTAATAAACAACCATGATTTAAGCGATATTTTTGGCGAAAGTTCTCCAATTGGGAAATTATATGATTTAGATGGATATGTATTACTATTGGGAACTGGATATGATAAAAATACATCTATTCATTTAGCAGATGAAAGAGCTGATTACCCATCAAAGCATATGGAGGAAAACAGTTGTGCAATGATGAAAGATGGTGAGCGTAAATGGGTTACGTATTCAACTTTATATGTTGATGGTGAAGATTTTGTAGATATAGGAATAGATTTTGAGAAAAAGTATAGAGTTAAAAATACAAAAATAGGGAATGCGAATGTAAGATTCATGAGACAACGAGAAATTGTAGATTTTGCAGTTGAATGGATTGAAAAAAATAGAAAATAATCATATAGAATAATATTATAATGAGAAAATTAAAAAATTACGACAATTAATAATCAAATGTCGTGATTTTTTTAATATAGAATAATACAAATTGCAATGTCTTATAGGTCTAATTAAATATTGTTTTTCTTTCAATATTATTTAATATCTAAAACAATTTCCTCAACTTTAACATTACTAGTTTTTAGAATATTACTTTTTAATTTTACCAGATTTTTTTATTATATGTATTGACTTAGAGTTAACTCTAAAATCTATAATTAAATTAGTACATTAGCTTATAAATAATTTGGAGGGACTTAAAATGGAAAAATCGAAAGTATATTTTACTAATATGCAAGCAACAGCTAAGGAAAATTTGCTACAGAAGTTAAAACGTTTAATCAAGAGTGCAGGAATTGATCAAATTGATTTTGAGAAGAAATATGCAGCAATTAAAATTCACTTTGGGGAGCCAGGAAATGTAGCATTTTTGCGTCCTAATTTTGCTAAAGTTGTGGTAGATACTATTAAGGAATTAGGAGGAAATCCATTTTTAACAGACTGCAATACTCTATATGTAGGAGGCAGAAAGAATGCTTTAGATCATTTAAATTCAGCATATGAAAATGGATATAGTCCGTTTTCAACAGGTTGCCATATATTAATTGGAGATGGTTTAAAAGGGACTGATGAAGCATTGGTTCCAGTTACTGGTGGGAAATATGTAAAAGAAGCTAAAATAGGACATGCGATTATGGATGCAGATATATTCATATCATTAAATCATTTTAAAGGACATGAGTTAACAGGTTTTGGAGGCGCTTTAAAAAATATAGGTATGGGATGCGGTTCGCGCGCAGGAAAAATGGAAATGCATAGTAGTGGAAAACCTAGTGTTTATGAAGATAAATGTGTTGGATGTGGTATGTGTGCTAAAAACTGTGCACATAGTGCAATAAGTTTAACAGATAAAAAAGCACTCATCGATCACAGCAAATGTGTTGGATGTGGTCGTTGCATAGGAATTTGTCCAATGGATGCTGTTATGCCAGCGTCAGATGAATCAAATGATATTTTAAATAAGAAAATAGCTGAATATTCATGGGCAGTATTAAATGGAAGACCAAATTTTCATATCAGCTTGGTAATTGATGTATCACCATATTGTGATTGTCATGCGGAAAATGATGTACCGATTGTTCCAGATGTAGGTATGTTTGCATCCTTTGATCCAGTAGCATTAGATGTAGCTTGTGCAGATGCAGTAAATAAGCAGCCAGTTATGAAAGGTAGCCTTCTTGAAAAGAGTGGTTGTAAGCATAATGATCACTTTACTGATGTTAGTCCAGAAACAGATTGGAAAGTTGCTATTGACTATGCTGTGGAATTAGGTTTAGGCAGTAAGGAATATGAGTTGATAACAATTTAGAGATAAACATATTTCTGAAATTTTAGAAATTATATTATTTAATTTTAGTAATCTACAAATAAAAAAATATAGATTTATACCTGCAGGGATGCAGGTATTTTTTTATAAATTAAAAAAAATATGCATCAAATCAAATAGAAAAGCGTTATATATTTTATAATTTAGTTTCTGTAATGTAATTTTATTAAAAGTGCTAACGTTCTAGAATACTAAATGTAAATTTATCACAGTTATGTATTTAGAGTTTTGAATAATAAGCATTGGATTATTAAATACTAACCTTGTAAATAATTTTAACTGAGATGAATGGAGGCAAGTACAATGTTTAAACACGAGAAACCATTACTTAGAGATGTAAAAGTAGAGAGGCCAAATCCACAATATGCTGTGTTGATGCAAGAACAGCTAGGTGGTGCAAATGGTGAGCTAAAGGCAGCACTGCAATACCTTTCACAAAGTTTTAGGGTAAAAGATCCTGAAATTCATGATTTATTTTTAGATATTGCAGCTGAAGAATTAAGTCATATGGAAATGGTAGCACAAACTATAAATTTACTAAATGGACATGAAGTTGATTATACTAAAACTCCTGGAGGAGAAATAGAGACTCACGTATTGACAGGTCTTGCGCCAGGACTTATTAATGCATCAGGACATCCTTGGACTGCAGATTATGTTAATGTTACAGGAGACATTGCAGCAGACTTATTATCTGATATAGCAGCTGAGCAAAGAGCAAAGGTTGTATATGAATATTTATATCGTCAAATTAATGATAAATACGTAAAAGAGACAATAGATTTTCTATTAAATAGAGAGGAAGCACATAATGCACTCTTTAGAGAAGCATTAAATAAGGTGCAAGATAGAGCATCAAATAAAGATTTTGGTGTAACAAAGGATTCTAGATTATACTTTGACTTATCAACGCCTGGAAGGTATTTTGACGATCCTGAACCAACACCTCCTAGTTTTAAAAACCCACGTGAAAATAGTAGGGAAACTTCTAGGTCTTAGCAAGTATAAAGATCCTATGCTGAAATTATGTATTATTAATTTGGCATAGGATTATTTTATTGCATTAGATTGAAGTAAATGGATTATATTACAAAAGCCATACGTGGTACTTTAAAAAATTAATATATATTGCGATTAAGCTTATAAATTATATTAATAACTGAGCTTGTAGATTACTAGAGACTTAAATGTAAATTTACTATCACAACATATATTAGGATAGACAGAATTTTATGAGTGGATATTAAATGATGCTATTGCTTAGTAAAAGATATTACATTTTAAAATAAAAGTTATAAATTATATGGACAAGTGTAATAAGTTTGTGGTAGTCTAGAGTTGTAAGTAGTCGTTAATAATAAGGATAGTATTTTGTTAAAAGAATTTTAATAAAGATGTAATATAAAGTTTGTTGGTAGGAGGATAAAAGAATGTATTTTAAAGAAAAACATGGTTTTCCGGATGATTTTTTATGGGGAAGTGCATCTGCTGCATATCAGGTAGAAGGGGCTGCAGAAGAGGATGGAAAAGGAAGAAGTAATTGGGATGAGTTTGTAAGAATCCCAGGAAAAACATTCAAAGGAACAAATGGTGATGTAGCTGTTGATCATTATCATCGATATAAAGAAGATATTGCATTAATGGCGGAAATGGGATTAAAAACATATAGATTCTCTATATCTTGGCCAAGAATTTATCCAAAAGGAAAAGGTGAAGTTAATGAGAAGGGATTAGAATTCTATGATAATGTGATAGATGAATGTCTAAAATATGGAATAGAGCCAATGGTTACAATATATCATTGGGATTTACCTATAGCTTTACAGGAAGAATATAATGGTTGGGAAAGTAGAAACATAATTGATGATTATGAGAATTATGCTATTACTTTGTTTAAACGATATAAAGATAAAGTTAAGTATTGGATAACATTAAACGAACAAAACATATTTACAAGTCTTGGATGGGTAATGGCAGTGCATCCACCAGGAAAGAAGAACGATTTAAAGATGTTCTATCAAGTAAATCACCATGCAAATTTAGCTCATGCAAAAGCAGTACTTGCTTTTAGAAAAATAGTGCCAGATGGTAAGATAGGAGCAAGCTTTGCATTTTCACCTAGCTATGCAATAGACTGCAATCCAGTAAACAATATAGCAAAGGCAGATTATGATGATTTGCAATCATTTTGGTGGATGGATGTTTATGCATACGGAAGATATCCAAAAGCTGCATTAAAATATCTGCAAGGTCAAGGGGTAGCACCTGTATTTGAGGATGGGGATGCGGAACTTATGAAGGCAGCAGCCCAAGTAGATTTTATGGGAGTTAATTACTACCAAACAGCAGTTGTTGAGTATAACCCAATTGATGGCGTTGGAATGGCTGAAATGAATACAACAGGAAAAAAAGGATCAGCACAAGTTAGTGGAACTCCTGGATTATTTAAAAATCCTCCAAACCCATATTTAAAAACTACAGACTGGGATTGGACAATAGATCCTATGGGTATAAGAATGTGCTGTAGAACTATTACAAGTAGATATGATTTACCAATAGTTATTTCTGAAAATGGATTAGGAGCATTTGACAAAAAGACTGAGGATAATAAAATTCATGATGACTATCGTATAGCGTACTTGAAGGCACATATAGAAGAATTAAAAGAAGCTATTAATGAGGGATCAGAAGTGATTGCATATTGTACATGGTCTATAACAGATTTATTAAGCTGGTTGAATGGCTATCAAAAAAGATATGGTTTCATTTACGTAGATCGTGAAGAAGAAGAAGGCGCTTCAATGAATCGTTATAAAAAGGATAGCTATTATTGGTATGAAAATGTCATAAAGACAAATGGAGAAGAATTATAAAATAGGTAAGTTTATAGATAAGCTTAAAGGAGTTGTTGATTTTATCAATAACTCCTTTAAACTTATCTATTTTAGTTTATAAATTAATGGTCAAAAATTAGCGGATTAATAACTGTATATAAGATTAGAAATACTAAATTTTTAAAATAGAATACAAAAATAGAAAGGAATTATTAATATTATGTGGAATTTAGTAACTATATTTTATTTTATTAATATTATCGCAGAAAAATAGAAGAAATTTTGAAATAAAATAAGAAAAATGTTGCTAAATGGAGGGGGATGTATTGAAGAATTTAAAGATTAGAACAAAATTGATGTTAATGGTGATAATACCATTGATTGCAGTTATATTTTTGTCTATAGAAGGAATACTAAAAATCACAAATACGTATAGTACATTAACAGATATGTATTATGAAAAATTATATAAGGTAAATAGTCTTATACTAAATGCAGATAGAGATATGTATCAGGCTCTTGTTGCTCAGAATAATTTAAGTTATGCGAACATAAGTGAATCTGATAAGAATAAGAATATAAAAGATTTAAAAGATAACATAGGTCAAGCAAAAGATAGAACAAGTAATGCTATAAATATGTTACTTCCAATTAAGGCATCTTTACAAGATATTAAACATAATGAAAGCAACAAAAATGTGTTTGAACTTTACGATGAATTTAAAAATAATTATCAAGGCTGGTTAGATAGTTTTGATGTAGATACAGGAGAGGTAAAAAATAAGGAACAGTTTAATAAAAAGTTTGCTGAATCTAGGGAGGACATAAATCAGATAACAGATGTAATGGAAAAGGCAGCAAGTGAAACTCAGGGCAACATGAAGGAATCCATAGATTTTACTAAAATTCAATTTGTTGTGTTGGGAATTTTCTCTGTTTTAATAACTTTGTTTGTTGGAATATCAATATCAAGAGATTCATCAAAAGTGTTATTTAAAATAAAGAGTTTAGCAACTAGACTTTCGAATTACGATTTTTCAGAGGATTTAGTTTTAAAGAGGTATGATGAATATGGACAAACAGCAGATACTTTGAATAAGGCACAGCAAAATGTACGTGAACTTATAAGTGCAATAACTGAAAATATACATAATGTAAATTCGTCCAGCGAAAATTTGACTATATCTGTAAATGAAATAAGTAATAATTTAATTGCAGTAAATGAAGAAACAAAGAAAATAAATACGAGTGTTCAAGAAAATAGTGCAATTGCAGAGGAGATATCTGCATCTGTAGAAGAAGTAAACTTGACTGTTAATATATTATCTGAAAAGGCAATGGATGGGACAAGTAATGTCACAAATATAAAAGCACGGGCAAATACCGTGGAGAATAGTAGTAATAAGGCAATTCAATCTATAAGTAAAGTATATCATGAGAAGGAAGAAAAGATTATTAAAGCCATTGAAGAAGGAAAGGTAGTGCATGAGATTGGGATTATGGCTAATGCTATTTCTGAAATAGCTGAGCAAATAAACTTGTTATCATTAAATGCTGCAATAGAAGCTGCGAGGGCAGGAGAACAAGGAAGAGGTTTTGCTGTAGTGTCAAAAGAAGTTAGAAAACTTGCAGATCAATCTTCAGAAGCAGTTGAAAATGTTAAAAAAGTTATTGGAAAAGTAGAAAAATCTTTCAATGACCTATCTTTAAGTAGTAATGAACTTTTACAGTTCATGGATGTGGATGTAAATAAACAGTTTGAGGAATTTTCGCATATAGGAAAGCAGTATTATAAGGATGCAGACTTCGTAAATTCCATGTCCTCTGAATTAGCAAAGATGTCTGAAGAAATTAATGAGGTAATAAGTCAAGTATCAGATGCAGTTCAACATATGGCTCAAATGTCTCAAAAATCTTCTGAGAGTACTAACAATATAGAAAATAGTTCGAGTAATTCAATCTCTTCCATGAATAATATTTCAGTTACTGCAAAAGAACAATTTATGCTAGCAAAGAAATTAGAAGAGACTATAAAGAAATTTAAAATATAATTTCTAGGAATTTCAGTTATCAAATATTAAGAAATAGATGTACAGTTCATATAAAAGATTTTAATTATTTCAAGTGATTATTTTCCATAAGTGAATTGTACATTAATTCATAATGATGGTAGTACTTTATATTTCGACAATCAAGACAACGTTAACAAAGGGGTTTTTATCTGAATTTAGTATCTTTAACAAATTAAATGAATAATGGAAAATAAAGATGTCATATAGTCAAATTATATAGAATTTATGTTATATAATATGTCAAAATATAGTTTTCGATTGTTCAAGATTATGGTATTATAGTTATAGGTTGTAGATTCCAAATGATTAAGAAAAACGACAAAAAATGTAATTATATGTTATATTGCTAATAAAAAATAACATTTAATCATATGACGTGCGAAGAACAATAAAGGGGGACAAACATGGATATATTTTTAGTAATTGGTCTTATTGGAGGGTTAATAATTGTAGTTGCAGCCATGCTGGAAAAGGGAGCAAGTCTTCAAGTACTTATGAGTGCTGAAGCGATGCTGGTAATCATTGGTGGTACTGTAATAGCCTTGCTAAATTCTTTTCCAAAAGGAGAGTTTACTAAGCTTCCTAAGATTTTTGGTGTTCTTTTTAGTGCTAAGGGGCAAGAAGATCCAGCTGAAATTATAGCACAGCTTGTAGAGATGTCTCAGACAACTAGAAGAGATGGATTATTATCTCTTGAAAGTACAATACAAGGATTAGAAAATAAATTTATGAAAAAAGGATTAGAAATGGTGGTTGACGGGCTAGAACCAGATCTTATAAAGGAAGTTCTAGAAATAGAGATTGAGAGTATGGAGGATAGGCATCGTCTTGGCGCAACAGCGTTTACAACAGCAGGTGGTACCGCGCCAACACTTGGAGTTCTAGGAGCGGTTATAGGATTAATAGGTGCTCTTGGAAATCTTAATGATATCGAAAAACTTGGAGAGAGTATAAAATCAGCCTTTGTTGCAACTGTTTATGGTATCTTTACTGGATATTTAATATGGCATCCATTTGCAAATAGGTTAAAGAGAAAATCCCAAGAAGAAATAAAAAATATGAATATTATGCTTGAAGGAATTTTAGCTATTCAGGCAGGAAATAATCCAAAGAGTATTGAAAGAAAGCTAGTGGGAATGCTTGAGCCAAAACAAAGAATAAGATTTGAAGAAAATAATAATGATAACTAGTTAAAAGGAGAAAAGTGATGAGTAAGAAAAAGCAACATCATGAAGAGCATGTAGATGAAGCATGGCTTCTTCCATATTCAGACATGTTAACACTTCTGCTAGCGCTATTTATCGTTATGTTTGCCATGGGACAAACAGATAAGGCAAAACTTCAGTCAATGGCTAAAGAATTTAATATAATATTTGCCGGTGGATCTGGTGTTATGCATCAAGATGGTAACTCTGCAATTCCTTTGGAGGAGTCTGGTGTTAGTGATAATAAGACTGAAGAAGATAAAATGACTGAAGTTAAAAAGATGATAGAAGAGGAAATTAAAAAAGAAGGCTATTCTGATAAAGTTAAAGTTGATCTTAATAATGAAGGATTAGCAATTTCTATACAAGATGTTGTACTTTTTAATTCAGGTGAAGCAGATGTATTAAAAGATGTATCACAATTGCTTTTAAAAATTTCGCATATGCTTTATGGGCTAGATAATGAAATAAAAGTTGCGGGGTATACTGATAATGTGCCAATTAATAATGGGAAGTTTCGTTCAAATTGGGATTTAAGTGCTATGCGTGCTATAAATGTGTTGAATTATATGGTTAGTACAGGTGGTATTAATCAGGAGAAGATATCAATACAGGCTTATGGAGAACATATGCCTAAGGCATCTAATGCGACAGAGGATGGAAGAGCTAAAAATAGAAGAGTGGAAATTTTTGTGGTACGTAAATACCCAGTGCCTACAGAGGAGAAATCAAATTAACTAAATAGGAGCTAAGAGATTAATAAGAAATTTTACATATAGCTAATTCAGAGCATTCAATCTATAGAGATTGAATGCTCTTTTTATATAAAATTCAGGATATTTTGTGCAATTTGCATTTATATGTAGTATAGTAGTGCATTTTGCATCAAAATCAATGACTTAAGTGACTTAAAAGATTGCAATAAAAAATTTAATATAGAATATAGAGAGATTAACGTTTTATATAAGAAATATGCAAAAAAGGGGGGAATTAAAATGTCAGAAAGCTTTATAAATGAATCTATGTTAGATATGTATATTTTTGAAACAACCCAGCTTATAGAGCAATTAGAGCAACTAGTTATTGATGGAGAAAAAGAAAATGGGTTCTCAAATTCGATAGATGAAATATTTAGAATTATGCATACAGTCAAAGGATCATCAGCTATGATGCTTTTTAATAACATTTCTGGACTCTCTCATTCTGTTGAAGATTTGTTTTATTATCTTAGAGAAAATAAGCCAGAAGAAGTGGATAATAATATATTAAGTGATATTGTGTTAGATTCAATTGATTTTATTAAAGGCGAAATTTCTAAAATTCAGCAAGGAAATACGCCAGATGGAGATTGCACAAATAAAATTACTAGTATAAAGGAGTTTTTAAATAAACTCAAAGGAATAGAAACAATTGATAGTGATACAGCTCCTAATGAGAATAAATTTGAGCAGCAAAAATTTTTTATAACCAGCGCAAAAAGTAAAAGGGACGCATCTAATCAAAAATACAAAGCTAAAATTCAATTTTCAGAAGATTGCGGAATGGAAAACATAAGGTGTTTTGGTATTCTTCATAAACTATCAGAAGTAGCTGAAATAATATGTAGCTCACCAGAAAATATAATAGACGATGATGAAAAAGCCTGTGAAGAAATCAGGAAGAATGGGTTTAAAATATATTTTTCTTCAGATTTAAATCTAGAGGATGTAAAAACAATTCTGAATGAAACTGTTTTTTTAAGTGCACTTGATATTAGCTTAATGGGGGAAGACGATGACGCCTTTTTAGATAATAAAGAAGTTATTGAAGAGGTTGCGATAGAAAAAGAATGTAGTAAGAAGGAAGAAGAAAAGAAAAATATAGCAGAGGAAAAGAAAAATGAAAAAACATCTTCTAATCATGGATTTATAAGTCTAAGTGTAGCTAAGGCAGATAGGCTTATGGATCTTATTGGGGAGTTAGTAATTTCGGAATCAATGGTTACACAAAATCCAGATTTAATTGGGCTTGAAATAGATAATTTTCAAAAATCAGCAAGGCAACTTCGTAAAATTATAGCAGAAATGCAGGATACAGTAATGTCAATAAGGATGGTTCCACTTTCTGCAACTTTTCAAAAGATGAATAGAATTGTTAGAGATATGAGCAAGAAAATGGATAAGGAAGTCAAATTAACGATCATAGGAGAAGAAACAGAAGTAGATAAAAATATAATTGAACATATATCAGATCCATTAATGCATTTAGTTCGTAATTCTATTGATCATGGAATAGAGACAGTAGAAGAAAGAATTGATAAAGGAAAACAGCAAGTAGGAAATCTGGTGTTAGAAGCTAAAAATGCAGGTAGCGATGTCTTAATTATAGTAAAAGATGATGGCAGGGGTCTAAATGAAGAAAAGATACTAGAAAAAGCAAGAAACAATGGATTACTTACTAAAGATGAAAGTGAAATGAGTAAAAAAGAAATATTTAGTCTAATATTTTTGCCGGGATTCTCAACTAAAGAGGCCGTATCAGAGTTTAGTGGCAGAGGAGTAGGGATGGATGTTGTAGTAAAAAATATTGAAAAGATAGGGGGAACGGTCAGTATAGATAGTGTGTTGGAATTTGGTACAAGTATCACTATTAAGATACCATTAACTCTTGCAATTATAGATGGAATGAATGTAAGAGTTGGAAATTCCAGATACACTCTTCCAACTAGCTCTATAAAAGAATTTTTTAGACCAAAAGAAAGCGATATTATAAAAGATCCAGATAATAATGAGATGATTATGGTTAGAGGTCAATGCTATCCTATACTTAGATTGAACGAGCATTTTTCTATAAGAACTGATACAGATAAATTGCCAGATGGGATTCTAATAATGATAGAGCAGGATGAAAAGTGGGTATGCATTTTAGTAGATGAGTTATTAGGACAACAGCAAGTAGTTGTTAAAGCGCTTCCGAACTATATAAAAAACATTAGAAATATTAAGGATTTGGCTGGATGTACTCTTTTGGGAGATGGGAATATAAGTTTAATAATCGATATGGACGGATTAATGACAACAGTATAAATAGTAAAATTTAAGTTTAATTTAAAATAAGTGGTTAATGGAGGTAAAGAATATGAGGTGGTTAAACAATATAAAGGTTGGAACAAAATTAATAATTGGATTTATTGTAGTGGCTTTATTAGCTGGAATAGTTGGTGGTATAGGAATTACAAAAATAAAAAAGATAGATCAAAACTATACTAACTTGTATACTAATTATGGAGCATCAATTGCGGATGTTGCTAATGTATCTATATCTTTTCAAAGACTTAAGATAAATTTGAATAATATTACAATGTATAGAGATGGAAGAGATATGAGTGATTATGCTAATAGAATAAAAAATTATGATGCAAAAATTCAGGAAAGTTTAAAAAAATTTGAAGGTTCACTTCAAAGCGATGAAGCAAAAGCCGAGTTTTCTAATCTTAATACACTTTTAGGCAAATATGATGAAATAAAGGATACGATTATAGAGTTATCTCTTTCAGGCAAGAAAGATGAAGCTCTTGCTTTAATGGGACAGGACTCAACACAAAAGCTATCTGATCAAATAAATAATTCTGTAGATAATTTATTTCAATTAAAGGAATCAGGGGGATTTAGTAGATCAAATGAATATTCAGCAGAGGTTAATAATGCTGTTGTGACTATGATTTTTGTAATAGTCGCAGCTATAATTATAGCCCTATCACTTGGCATTATGATTTCAAAAGCTATAAGTAACTCTATATCGAAGCTTATGACTGTAACAAGTGAAATCAGCAAAGGAAACTTAGATGTAGAGATTATTAATAATTCAAAAGATGAAATTGGTATATTATCAGAAGAAATGAAAAGAATGAAATATAGATTAAATGAAGTAATTGGTCAGATAGGCTTTGCAGCAGAACAAGTTACAGTTGGATCTAGACAAATAGCAGATTCAACTATAGCTTTATCACAAGGGGCTACAGAGCAAGCAAGTGCTGTTGAAGAATTAACAGCTTCTATCGAAGAAATATCTTCTCAAATATCAGTAAATGCTGAAAATGCTAAAAAGGCCAATATTATAACAGATAGTACTAAAACAAATGCAGGGAAAAGAAATAATGAAATGAAATTAATGCTTAAGGCAATGGATGAAATTAACGTTTCTTCTAATAGTATATCAAGAATTATTAAGGTGATTGATGAAATTGCATTTCAAACGAATATACTTGCTTTAAATGCTGCTGTAGAAGCTGCTAGAGCAGGTCAATATGGAAAAGGATTTACTGTGGTAGCTGAAGAAGTTAGGAACTTAGCAGCAAGATCAGCAAAGGCAGCTAAAGAAACTACAGAAATAATAGAAGAATCAATTATTAAAATTCAAGATGGAACTAATATAGCAAATCAAACTGCAGATGCGCTCGAAAGTATTGTTAGTGATATAGAAGAGGTTGCAAAAATAATTAATGGTATATCAGATGCCTCTGAAGAACAAGCTACAGGAATTTCACAGATATCACAAGGAATAATACAGATATCACAAGTTGTACAAAGTAATTCAGCAACTTCAGAAGAAAGTGCAGCTGCAAGTGAGGAATTAGCAGGTCAGGCAGAAGTTTTAAAAGAACAAGTTCAAATGTTTAGATTAGCAAGTGATAGAGGCTCGGTGTCTAATTTTAACAATGATTATATTAACCATAGTGCTCATAATGATATAAGTAAAAGTACAAGAAACTTAATTGAGGAAAATGATAAATATTTAGAGAAAAAAGCATCAAATACTAAAAAGATAATACTTAGTGATAATGAATTTGGAAAATATTAGAGATAAGGTGATTATATGATTTCAATTACAGAAAAAGAATTTGCTCAATTATCCAATTATATAAAGGAGAACTATGGGATTAATCTCAGAGAAGAGAAAAAAATGTTGGTAATTGGAAGGCTCCATAACGTGTTAGCAGAGCATAATATAGAAGATTTCTCTCAATATTATCAATATGTAGTTTCTGATAAGAGTGGAAAGGCAGTTAGTACGCTTCTCAATAAAATTACAACAAATCATACATATTTTATGCGTGAGAAAGCACATTTTGACTACTTGAGAGAAAAGGTACTTCCTTATTTGGTTAATTCAGTAAGGGATAAAGATTTAAGAATATGGTCAGCTGGGTGTTCTTCTGGCGAAGAGGCATATACTATTGCCATGATATTAAGCGAATTCTTTAAACAAGAAAAGTTATGGTGGGATAAAAAAATACTAGCGACAGATATATCCGAAAAGGTATTAAGCATTGCTAAAAATGGAATATATCATAAAGAACAAATCGCACCACTACCGGAGATGTGGAAGAAGACTTATTTAAAAAAATATGATGAGGAAAATTTCGTATTTTCAGAGAATATTAAAAATGAAATAATATATAGAAAATTTAATTTAATGGAAGAAGTATTTCCGTTTAAGAAAAAGTTTCATGTAATTTTCTGTAGAAACGTAATGATCTATTTTGATAATAGAACAAAGAATGAGCTAATCCGTAAATTTTATAACAGCATGGAGTACGGTGGATATCTTTTTATAGGGCATTCGGAATCACTAAGTGGTGATACAGCTGGATTTAAGTATATAATGCCATCTGTATATAGAAAGGAATAGGGTTATCTTAAGATAATTTAAAGGGCTAAGAAGGTGAAGTTAATGAGATCAATTAGAGTTTTAATAGTTGATGACAGTATAGTATTTAGGGAAGCAATATCAAGAGGAATATCGACGGCACCTAATATAGATGTTGTTGGAAAGGCGGTAGATCCCTATGATGCTAGAGATAAACTATTAGAATTAAATCCTGATGTTATGATTTGTGATGTACAAATGCCAAAATTAAATGGTGTAGAATTTATTAAAAGGCTTCTTCCTCAATATAAAATTCCAATAATAGTTGTAAGTTCTATAAGCGATGTAGTCTTCGATGCTATGGATGCAGGAGCAGTAGACTTTTTAAGTAAGCCTGATGCTAGAACTCCTAATGGATTTGAAATTTTTATTAATGAGTTGATAGTCAAAATTAGAGGAGCAGCAAATGTAAATCTATCTGCTAATTTAGGGCAGATTTCAAAGAGTGGTAGCAATGGGGGAATGGAAAAGAGCATAAATGCTAAAAATAAAGTGATTGCTATAGGAGCATCTACTGGAGGAACAGAAGCTATTTATAATCTATTAAAAAATCTTCCAAAAGATATTCCTGGAATAATTATAGTGCAACATATTCCTCCAGTGTTTTCTAAAATGTTTGCAGATAGATTAAATTTGCAAACACAATTTACTGTTAAAGAAGCTCAGACGGGAGATACTATTGAGCCAGGTAAAGTTTTGATAGCACCAGGAGATAAACATATGAAACTTAAGAAGGCTGCGGATAAGTACATTGTAGAAACTATTCAAGGTAATAAAGTTAATGGACATTGTCCATCTGTAGATGTACTTTTTGAATCAGTGGCTAAGGTAGCATCGAAAAATGCCATAGGAGTTATTCTAACAGGAATGGGGCATGATGGAGCAGTGGGGCTTATGTCAATGCGAAGAGCAGGGGCAAGAACTATAGGGCAGGATCAGAAATCCTCTGTTGTATATGGTATGCCAAAAGTTGCTTTTGAAATTGGAGCTGTTGAAAAGCAAGTAGCTATTTCAAACATACCTAATGTTATTTGTGATATGTTAAAATAAAAATGGACTATTTATACTAGTCCATTTTTTACAGCATAAACTGCAAGTTGAGTACGATCTCTTAAACTAAGCTTTGAAATTATTTCTGTAATAATATTTTTAACAGTACCTTCGGCAATAAATAAAGATGATGCAATTTCTTTATTATCTTTTCCATCAACAATCATAGATACTATTTTTAGTTCTCTTTCAGTTAATGATATATTTATACCATTAATATCAATAATTTTTTTCTTAGCTTTTTTATTTTCTTTACGCAGATTTAATATCATAGGACTTAAGATATCTTTAGTAATTATGCCAAGTCCTAGTGAGGTGCTTTTTATAGATAGTATAAGTTCCTCAGTACTTATATCTTTTAAGATATATCCGTCAGCACCATTACTTATAGCATCTGTGACATCAGATTTATCATTAGATGCAGTTAAAACTAGTACCTTAACCGATGGAAGTTCTGCTTTTATTAGTTTTGTGGCTTCCGTACAATTACATATAGGCATAGACAGATCCATTAAAACAACATCAGGCATATATTCTTTACATAGATTATATGCTTCATTTCCATTAGTAGCGCAAGCTACAACTTTTATATCACTGTTATTTTCAATTATGTTTTTAAAACTTTCTCGTAAAAGTTTCTGGTCTTCTGCAATAATTACTCTTGTCATATACGAACCCTCTCTTTACCCAAATAAGCAATATATTAAATTTTCGTGAAAAGTAGACAAATAATATTTATTAAATCTAATGAAAACACAGATTAATCGTTTGTAGATTCTAATATAAATTATAACATTTTACAAATACATGAACAATGTATAAAGCTAATCTTAATTAAACTAATAAAATTTTATGTGTAGAGATTTATTAATTTAATTTTTGAATTAAATTATAAAGGTTAGGTCACTATTCGCGGTAAAAATAGTTTATAAGTGTCAACTATATGAAGCGGATTTTAAATAAAAATGCAATCGGCATATTTATACAAATTAATCGTGCAATTTGCATGATACTACATGACTTGTGGTACTACAAACCAATTTTAAAAACATTTAAAATAAAATTAAAGGAAAAGTGGTATTTTTATAGCATTTCATGGGGGTGAAATTATATGAAAAGAGTTTTAGTGGTAGATGATGCGGAATTCATGAGATTGGCGTTAAAATCTATTTTACAAAATTGCGGATTTGAGATCATAGGTGAAGCTGATACTGGGATAAAGGCCGTAAAACTATATAATTTATTAAAACCAGATATTGTGACAATGGATTTGACCATGCCAGAACTTGGAGGAGTAGAGGCAATAAAGATCATTAAATCAATAGATGAAAATGCAAAGATTATAGTTATTTCATCATTAGCGCATGAAATCCAAGTTAAGGAGGCTATGTTAGCAGGAGCTATATCTTTTATAGTAAAACCTTTCAGGGAAGACCTTGTATCTAAACAACTATTAAATATAGAAAGAAATATTAGCGAATAAAACTTTAAGATAAGCATGTAATTGAAAGTATTAGGAAATTAACTTGAAATTTAAGATAACATCATAAGAGTAAATTTTGTTAGATGGGATGGATTAAGATGTTTGAGGTAAGTAATCTGAAAATAAAAAATAAAATTGGGTTAATATTTATAGGTATTATAGCTATGGAAATTGCTTTGTTTGTCGCATTTAATATTGAAGTAGGAAACGCGGCAGATATAAAAGAAATGCGAATTAATATGATAATGATACTACTATTGTCTATAATAATCACAGCAATCATGGGATTATTACTAATAAATTTTATTTACAAGCATATGAGAAAAATTAATAATATTGCAAGGAAAATTGCTAACGGAGAATTTGATGAAGATATACAGGCAGATTTTACTGATGAATTCGGTGATTTGGCTAATTCACTTAAACAGATACAAAAAAATATAAATAATTTGATTGATGATTCTAATTTGATTGAAGATTGCATTAAAAAAGGTAATTTTGATATAGCTTTAGATTTATCAAAATACTCAGGGGCGTGGGGAAATGTACATAGGAAGAGTTTAGCAACAATGAATATGTTTATAAAGAATATTAAAGCAACCTCACATTACATAGAAAAGATAAGTAAAGGAGAATTTAGTGAGAAATACACCAGAGAGGAAATAGGATCATTTAATGTAATAAAAACAAGTATTAATAAACTTATAGATAACTTCAATAATCTAATGGAAAATATTCATTGGTTCAAAGAAAGCTTTAGATTAGGGAATACAAGAGATAAAATAGATGCTACAAAATTTCAAGGTTCTTATAAAGAAATGGTGGAATGTATTAATGATACTACATGGATATCGATAGAAGTATTTATTAAGTTATTTGCAGTGCTTAAATCATATTCAAAAGGAGATTTTACAGTTGAGCTTGAAAAATTCCCAGGAAGGTATGGATTAGTAAATGAGCATATAGAAGACTTAAGAAATAATTTATTAAATATATCTAAGGAACAGATTAACATAGCCAATGAAATTAAATCAGGAAATTTAGCAAAAAGGATAGATTCATCCAAGTTTAATGGATCATGGGCTAAAATGATTGATGGAATTAATGATGTAATTGAAGCATTTATTGAACCTATTAATATCACAGCTGATTATGTGAAAAGGATAAGTAATGGGGATGTACCAGAAAAGATTAAAAATGAATACCAAGGTGAATTTAATAAAATAAAGAACAATTTGAACACATTAATTGATACGTTAAATTTATTTGTTAAAGAAGTCAATTGGATGAATGATACATTTAAATTAGGTAATACAAGAGATAGAATAGATGTTTCAAAATTCGATGGGGTATATAGGCAAATGGCCCAAAGCGTTAATGATGGAATGTGGATATCTATTGATGTATTAATAAAAATATTTGCGGTATTAAAATCTTATTCAGAAGGAGATTTCTCAGTTGAGCTTGAAAAGTTGCCGGGAAGATACGGAATTGCAAATGAAAGTCTGTATGGATTAAAATCTAATATTCTTAAAGTTGTTGACGAACAAATAATGGTTCTTTCAGCAGCGGCTGAAGGAAATTTAGATATTAGAGGTGAAAGTGAAAAATATACAGGAAGCTTTAAAGAACTCATAAGTATAATAAATAAAGCCATGGATGCTTTTGCTAAGCCAATAGGAGAAATAAAAAGTGTTTTAGAAGAAATGTCAAAAGGTAATCTCAATGTTCGCATTGAGAATTCCTATAAAGGTGATTATGGAAATATAATGAATGCTTTAAATTTATCAGTACAAGAAATTAATCAAGTGCTAACTGATATAAATATATCAGCAAATGAGGTGGCTTCGGCATCAGTACAAGTCTCAAATGCAAGCCAAAATCTATCGCAAGCATCTGCGGAACAAGCAAGTGCTGTGGAGGAAGTAACTGCTTCGCTTTCAGAAATAGGAGAACAAACAAAATTAAATGCTATAAGTGCTAATGAAGCTAATGAGTTGGCTACAAAAGCCACAACTAATGCTATTAATGGAAATACAGAAATGAGTACTATGCTAAAGGCTATGAATGAGATTAATGAAGCATCTGAAAATATTTCTAAAATAATAAAAGTGATAGATGAAATAGCTTTCCAAACTAATATATTGGCTCTTAACGCAGCGGTAGAAGCCGCAAGGGCAGGACAGCATGGGAAGGGATTTGCGGTAGTTGCTGAAGAGGTTAGAAATCTTGCAGGTAGAAGTGCAAATGCAGCTAAAGAAACAACCGCTTTGATAGAAGGATCAATAAGAAAAGTGAATTCTGGAACTCAAATAGCTAACAATACAGCAGAATCACTAAATTCAATAGTTAACGATATTAGTAGCACTTCTGAAATAGTAAGAAAAATAGCAGCATCTTGTAATGAACAGGCGACTGCAGTATCACAAATAAATGAAGCGATTGAACAAATATCGAGAGTTACTCAGATAAATTCTGCGACATCCGAAGAAACTGCCTCTTCGAGTGAAGAGATGTCTAGTCAGGCAGAAACTTTGAAACAAAGGGTTGCTCAATTCAATCTAAAAAAGAGAAATTCAAATAAAATATTTTTAGATAGCATAGAAGAAAAGGAAGCATCAAGGCTAGAAAATGCTATAGATGAGAGAGACTTTGGACAAGTATCTAACATAAGAAAAAAAATTAGTATTAATTTAGATGACACAGAGTTTGGAAAGTATTAGTATTGATTTTTAGTAGAAGAGAGGAAGTGTTAGCATGAATACAAATATAATTAATGATAATGCAGATATGGAAGAAGATACTCAGAAGGGGAAATACCTTACATTCATACTTGATGATGAATCTTATGGTATAGGAATTAATAATGTTACAGAGATTATTGGAATACAACCTATAACTTTAGTTCCAGAACTTCCAGATTATATAAGAGGAATCATTAATTTAAGAGGAAAGATAATTCCCGTAATGGATGTGAGACTAAGATTTAAGAAGGATTTTAGGGAGTATAATGACAGGACTTGTATAATCGTGATAGATATTAATGAATTATCAATAGGTCTTATTGTTGATAGTGTTTCAGAAGTTCTGATAATACCAGATCAAGACATTGTACCTCCACCTAATCTAAGCAAAGTTAGCAATAAGTATATAAAGGGAATAGGAAAAATAGATAATCAAGTTAAATTAATTTTAGATTGTAATAAGTTAATAAATGATGAGGAGGCTGAAACTCTAAATAACATTGAACAATAGAGGGAGGACATTATTATGAAATGGTTCAAAAATATGAAAATAGGTTTGAAAATACTTCTAGGATTTTTAGTTGCAGCTTTTATTGCAGGTATTACGGGTATTTATTGTATTTCAAATATAAATAAAATTAATGACCTAGATACTAAATTATATGATAAAATGACTCAGCCATTAGGAGATGTTATTGAGGTTTCTAATGATTTTAATAATATAAGAGCTAACACCAGAGACATTTTGCTTTCAGATAATACAGCGGAAATTCAGGATTATATTAGTCAAATTAAGGACAATAGCGATAAGTTTGATTATAGCTTAAATAAATTGTCAGAAACAACCTTAACTATTGAAGGGAAAAAAGCTATTGAGGATATAAAGGTTTCTAAATCAGAATATATGAATCTTATAAGTAAAATAACTCAACTAAAGAATCAAAATAAAAATCAAGAAGCAGTTAATAATTTATATTCAGAAGGAAAGCCAATTTTAGAAAAGTTGCAATTAAATTTAAAAACATATACAGATTTAAAGCTAAAGATAGCTAGAGAAACTTCGGACGGGAACAGTAAAACAGCAGATAAAACAACACTATTAACAACAATAATCTTAATTATAGGAGTAACTGTATCAATACTAACAGGAGTAGTTATCTCTTTATCCATAAGTAGACCAGTTAATAAGATAATAAGAATAGCAGATAAAATTGCAGATGGAGACTTTAATATAAGTGTTAATATAGAGAGCAAAGATGAGATCGGATTATTAGCCCTTTCTTTTAGGATAATGACTGAAAAATTAAACAATACTATCTGCAATATAAATTCAGCAACAGAACAAGTTACAGCAGGAGCAAAACAAGTTTCTGATTCAAGTGTAGCACTTTCAGAAGGAGCTATGGAACAGGCTAGCTCCATTGAAGAACTAACGGCATCTATTGAAGAAATATCTGCTCAAACAAAAATGAATGCAGAGAACTCCACAAATGCTAATGAAATTGCTGTTAGCGCAAAAATAAATGCTGAAGAAGGCTATGAACAAATGAAAGCAATGAAAATGGCGGTAGAAGATATAAACAATGCTTCAACAAGTATATATAAGATCATAAAAGTTATTGATGAAATTGCATTTCAAACTAATATTTTAGCTTTAAATGCGGCGGTTGAAGCAGCTAGGGCAGGGCAGCATGGAAAAGGTTTTGCAGTGGTTGCAGAGGAAGTTAGAAATCTAGCAGCAAGATCTGCAAAAGCAGCAAAGGAAACTGCAGAGATGATTGAGGGTGCTATTAGAAAGGCAGAAATGGGAACCAAGATAGCAAAACAGACATCTGAAGCACTAAATAAAATTGTAGAAGACACTGTGAAAGTTGCTGAATTCATAAATCAAATATCAGTAGCTTCAAATGAACAGGCAGAAGGAATAGCGCAAATTAATCAAGGAGTTATTCAGATATCAGCAGTGGTGCAAAATAATTCAGCAACGGCAGAAGAAAGTGCATCCGCAAGTGAAGAGTTAGCTTCTCAAGCCGAGATGTTAAAAGATCAAGTTTCAAAATTTAAATTAAGGGAAACTAAAAGCTGTTTAGTAAATGATTCAATTAGAAATATTAATTTAGATACAATGTAAAAATATGAATGATTTAAAATTGTTCTGTGGAGTGAAGCCTATGATAAATGATATTAGAGTTTTGATAATAGAAGATTCAAAAGCCTCTTTGAATTTTGAGGTAGCACAACTTAAAAGAAGTGGTTTTAATGTAAACTATGAACAAATAGAAAATGCAGAAGATTTAAGAAAGGCGTTAAATTGTAAGGAATGGGACATAATTTTATCTGATCATGTAATGCCGAATTTTAATTCTATTGAAGCGTTAAAAATATTAAATGAAACAAAGTTAGATATACCATTTATTATAGTATCAGGTGAAATAGGAGAGGAGACAGCTGTTGAAGCCATGCGTGCTGGATGTAAGGATTATATAATGAAGGATAAAATGGCACGTCTTGGAATGGTTGTAAAAAGAGAACTTAAGGATTTGCATGAAAGAATTGAGAGAAAAAGAGTAGAGGAAGAGATGAGAAATCTTCTTATAAGTTCAAAGGAAGAAGCAGAAGCAGCAAATAAAGCAAAAAGTAATTTTCTTGCAAATATGAGTCATGAGATAAGGACGCCACTTAATGGTGTTATAGGAATGATTGAACTTACATTAATGAATAGTGAGTTAAAGGATGAATTGAGAGAGAATCTTCTAATTGCGAAAGATAGTGCTTATTCACTGATTAATATTGTGAATGCAATACTAAATTTTTCAAAATCAGAAGCAGGAAAAATGGAATTGAGGGAATCGAATTTTAATCTTAAAAATCTAATACATAACGTACTTAAAATCTATTCATACGATGTAAGAAAAAAAGGAATTACTTTAGAATACAATGGTTCAGATGAAATTCCGGATTTATTATACGGAGATTCTGAAAAGTTACAACAAATACTTAATAACTTGATAAGTAATGCAATAAAATTCACAGAGGAAGGAAAAATTTCGCTAATAATTAAAAGGGAGCAAATAATAGGGGAAAAGATTATTTTAAGGTTTTTAGTTAAAGATACAGGAATAGGAATTAATGAGAAAGACAGGAATTTATTATTTAAAAGTTTTAGTCAATTAAATAATTCCTATTCCCGTGAATATAATGGAACCGGATTAGGACTTGCATTGTCAAAACAATTGGTTGAAATATTGGGGGGAGGGATTTGTGTTGAAAGCCATATGGGACTAGGAAGTACATTTAGTTTTACAGCAGCTTTCAGACTAGCAAAGAGAGGAAAAGTGAATATTAATTCACATGAATTACAAGAGAAAAGAAATTTCAAAAATGCGAATGAAATAAATAGAAGCACAGATCTAAATACAGAATTAAAAAGATTAGTTGAAAAAATGGACGAGGCAAATAGTGATCTAATTAAAATTGAAAAGATAGCAGAGATTATAAATAACTCTATAGTTATTTCTAAGTTTGATGAACTAGTAATGATGGGGTTTAAGTTGAAAGCAAATGCACGAAGGGGAAATGAGGAAAAAGTGAAAATAACTTTTGAGCAATTAAGAGAACGCATTATTAGTTTAATGAATATATAAAATTTGGGTTGAAAAGAGGTTGGTATATGAGAATTCTTATTGCGGAAGATGATTACGTAAATAGACGATTTTTATTTAAGTTTTTTTCACAATATGGTGATTGTGATATGGTAGTTAACGGAGAGGAAGCAGTCCAGGCATTTATGTTTTCAGTGGAGGAGAAAGATCCATATGATGTTATATGTCTTGACATAATGATGCCGAAGTTAGATGGGTTAAAGGCGCTGAAGATGATTAATTCAATTGAAAAAGAAAAACAAATAACTTATGAGAATTTGTCAAAAAAATTTGTGATTACGGCCCTAGATAATGCAAAAGATGTCCAAAATGCTTTTGAACTAGGCTGTGAAGTGTATGTAACTAAACCAATAAATACTGATAAATTAATTGAAGTTATGAAGAAATTAAATTTAGATATAGATGATAAAAAATAATTTGAATTATATAGGTATCTGGTATAGGCAAGGGTGTTTTAAATTGTATTCGTATAGAAGATATCTTTATATAAAGAAAGAATCTTATTAAAAGTAATTTATGAGAGGGTGTTTTATTATGAATTTAAATTGGGACAATAATTTAGCAACGGGAATTGTAAATATTGATAATCAACACAAAGAATTATTTGATCGTATTAATAAATTATTGACTGCTATGAAAGAAGGTAAGGGTAAGGATGAGGTTATAGGAACTTTAAATTTCCTTGAAGATTATGTTATAAAGCATTTTACTGAAGAAGAAGAAATTCAAAAGAAAAATAATTATCCTAAATATAGCATTCAACATAAACAGCATGAAGAGTTTAAAGAGGAACTTAAAGAATTGAGGAGGACATTTGAAACTACTGGAACATCTGCATTATTTGTAATAAAGGTACAAAATAGAATGTCAACTTGGTGGAAGAATCATATACGAGATTTAGATAAGGATTTAGGAAACTTTTTAATAGAAAATTCTAAACAATACTAAGGTGTTTTTGATAAGGGGGATACATATATGAGAAGTTGGGTTGTAAATTTAAATTTAAAGTTTGTAAATAAATATAATGTTCCTTTCAATAGTTTTGTTATTAAGGCAGAAGAAAAGGAAGAATTTCTAGTAAAAATGGATAGGGTATTAATAAAGGTTATGGAGTTAGTCAAATTTGAAATTGATGATATATCACCATTTGATTATAAAGAATTACCAGAAGAAATTGTTAATGAATATATTTGTGTAGATTAATTATGCTAAAAATTTAAAATCTTAGGGTAAGGATTATATATAGATAATGATATTTGGGTATAGAAGTATAAATTATGAGAGGGTGTATGAAATATGTATGAAGTATTGAAAAAGGATGAAAGAGGATTAATAAATAATAAAATAGCGTCATCAATGGTAAAGTTTACTCATGAAGATAATGATTCGGTTATTATGGATATTAGCAGAATCAATATTAGTGGTGAGGTACTTATGCATTTTATGAATTCAAATTGGGATGCTGTGTTATCCACTGGAGTTGATAACATTGATAGACAGCATCAAGAAATATTTAGATTAATTAATAATTTGGTAAGTGCCATGAATGAAGAAAAAAGCAAGGTAGAGATTATTAAGGCGTTGGATTCTCTTGAAGAACATGCAATTCGTCATATTAATGAAGAAGAAGCAATTCAAAAGGAAAATAACTATCCAGGATTAGAGATTCAGCAGATGCAGCATGAAGAATTCAAAGAGTGTTTAAGGGACATAAGAAGCTTCTTAGAAACTAGGGAAATATCAACATTATTTATTATACATATGCAACAAAAAATATTTAAATGGTGTAGAAAACATATGCTAAACGCAGATAAAGATTTAGGAGAATTTCTAATAAGTAGTCGCAGAAATTAGATGATAATTTAAAAAGATAGTACTAAGAATTAAAATAAAACCTATGAAATAGCCATTCTTAAAAGAGCTATTTCATAGGTTCAGTTTAAATAATAATTCTTTAGTACTGTCTTTTTTATTATATAGTTATATGAGTATAGACATCTCATAAAAGAAGCTTCTGATTTTTTTTAAGGCTATGGAGATGACAGTAAGTATATTACTTAAATGCGGTTGGATATTATTATAATTGCTATTTTTCAATAAATTATTAATTTGGGTAGTTTCCTCATAGACATCAGTTATTCTATAATTTCCGGAAAGACCCTTCAAGTTATGAATTATTTTTTGAATATTTTCTAAATCACTTTCCATCATGGAGGCCTTTAAATCTGATAATGCTATATTAAATTCATTAATCAATTCGGCATAAAGCTCAGATACCTGTTGAAGATTAAGTCCTAAATCATTTGAAAAACCAATTATGTCATAATCTTTGTCATAATTCATAAATTAGATAACGCCTCTTTCTTAAATATAGTATTATGTCTTATTAATCGATGTCTTCTTTGTTAATTTTAGCTAATATTATGCACACCTTTTCGATAAAGTTTGGAATATCAATTGGTTTAGTAATATAATCAGAAAATCCTAATGATAATCCTTTTTCTATATCTCTAGGCATTGCATGAGCACTAACAGCGATTATTGGGATATCTTTAGTCTCCTTATGCATTTTGAGTCTTTTGAAGACTTCATAACCGTCTATCCCAGGTAAATTTATATCCAGTAATATAATGTCTGGTTTATGGGAAACAGCTAAATCTAAACACAATTCACCAGAATTTGCTGAAAGCATTTTTAAATTACTAATTTGGTGTAGAGCACGTTCAACAAGTCGTAAATTAGCAGGATTATCTTCAGCATATAATATTGTACGAAATTTATCGTTAGGGAAATAAGTTCTATTTTCAGATGTCATCATATTTTCAGAAGTCTGCAAAATAGATGATTCGATGCAAGGAAGTTCAATCCAAAAGTGACTGCCAGCACCTTTTTCGCTAGTTACAAATATTTCACCATTCATTAATTCAGTTAGTTGTTTAGCAACTGCAAGCCCAATACCAGTCCCTTCAATTGAATTATTAATTCTGTTTAGACGATAAAATGGTTTGAAAATCAATTCTAAATCAGAACTAGATAAGCCAATGCCAGTGTCAATAACATGAAATCTATACTTATCATTAACCTTATCATGATAAAAGATTACTTGGCCATCTTTTTTGTTGTACTTAATTGCGTTAGATAGTAAATTGAGCAAAATTTGTTTTAATCGTGTATGGTCAGCCGAAACAAATTCATCTGAATTATCTATAGGATAATTAATAATTTTTATTTTATGTTTATCTGCAAATGGTTTTATTATGGAGATAGCCTCTTCTATTACATGTTTAATTGGAACAGATTCAATTGAAATGCTCAGTTTCCCTGATTCGATTTTAGCTAAATCCAGTATTTCGTTGATCAATTCTAGTAAGTGATTGCCAGCTTTTGATATTTCCTTAACACTCTGACTCTGAGAAGGTGTTAATGGAGATTCAGGGTCTAATTCTAAGATTTGAGAAAATCCTAATATGGCATTTAATGGTGTTCTAAGCTCATGACTCATACTAGATAAAAATTCGGATTTTGCTTTACTAGCCTTTTCAGCCTCTTCTTTTGCCGTAATAATAGAACGAGCCATTTTCTTTTGTTCTGTAATATCACGAGTTAGAACTACTACTCTATCTTTATAGTTTAGATGCGGAGAGACACATGCCTCAAACCATTTTAATCCATCCTTGGATTGGATATTAAAATCCATAGTAGTAGATTTTCTTGATTTAATTACATAATTTATCTTTTCTTTAGCAATTTTAGATGTACTTTCATCTAAAATATCATAGATAGAATTAAGATGACCGTGCATATGTAGTTTATACAAATAAGTATGGACGCTGGACCATAACTTAGTGATATATTCGTTTATATCTATCTCTGAGATTATGTCATTAATTGAATCAACAAGTGACCTGAAATCAACTTCTTTTTTTCTGAGTTCAGATTGGGTAACTAATAAATTTTTATTTGTTTCACCGATATGATGTCCCATTTCGATCAAATTTAATGCTATATCTTCTAATTCTGAGATCTTTAATAGTGGATCATCTATATCATATTTGCCACTACTAATCTCCTGAACAATATTATTAATATTTAACAAGGAATCAGAAACAATATAGCTCATATTTTTCACTTTCTTATAAGTGATTAAGAAAAGTAAAAAATATGATAAAATTAATCCTAATACTGTAATTATTCCGATTCTTAACAAATTGTTTTTTAGCATATCAGCATTAGAGTGTATATTTTTTGTTGGAACTACTATTAATAATTTTAAATCCGTATTAGGTATAGCGGACCAACATGCAATTCTAGGTTCTTCTTTAAGTGTAAAATTTGAAAATCCAGTTTCACTAGTTTGAATTTCATCCATTAATGTGGTCAAATCATTGTTGTTATACAAGTTATAATGATAATACCCGTTTCCGTATTTTAAAACGAGTTGATCTAAATTTAAATCATTTTTTCCTGCATCAGAAAGTGAAAGGATATTGCCATCCTTTCCAATCAATAGGTTATAACCATTCCAAGGAATATCAATTTCTAAAATCTTATCAACAATTGAATCCATATTTATATCAATGCTTACAACACCTTCCAAAAAATTGCCGTTATAAACAGGACATATAGCAGAACTTATAAAATTGTTGTTACTTGAATTAAAATCATGAGTCACCCATTTTACTTTTTGATCTGGATTATGGTTAGCATCAGCTTCATAATAAAATTTGCTAGAAGGTGATTGTAAAGAAGAATTATAGCTATTAAAAACATCAACGTATGGGTAAGTTATATTTAAGGAATCAAAGGTGTTAAAATATATGGAATTAACTAATGGACAAGAATTCTTAATATTTGCCATTAATTTTTGTTGTGTTAATACCTTGGCTATTTTCTTTTCTTTATCATCTCTTGTAGCAGGCAGAAAATTATTATAAAAAATCGCTGCCTCATCAGCCGAATTATTCTCTTTAGTATAGTAAATATTATCATTTAAATATGATAACCTACTGTATTCTGTAGGAGTTAAAGAAGCTGGAGTTGATAAAGCATGTCCCATTTGCAAACTGAAAAACATTGTAGAATTTGAAATAGATGATAAGTGCTGATCAATTAAGTTGATTTCTTGTTTAATGATTTTATTAAGTTCACTTTTTGATTGATCTTTGTAAAAGGCAACTGAACTTTTATGAGACCAGTAATTTGAGATGAAATATATACAAATAAAAATTATTTCAATAATTATCAATGGAATTAACACATTACGAATATAGGACTGCCAAATCCATTTATAAAGAGAAATATTTTTATTAGTATTTGTTTTATTCATAATATCACCTCATCCACTATGCCTGGTAATCATAAACAGTCCAAGGTACTCGTAATTTTTGAAATTATATCATTATAATTAAATGGTTTAGTAATGAAATCAGCAGCACCTTTAGCCAACGCTTTATCATAGTATTCTTTATCGTTTTCAGCAGAGATCATAATTATAGATAGTTTATTATCATCCTTTATAAGATTTAGTTCATCTATAATTTGAAGTCCATCAACAAATGGCATCCTAAAGTCTAATAGTATCAAATTAGGTTTATATGTAGAATATAATCTTAAAATTTCTCTAGAGTCTGTTAATGTTTTTATATTATTATAACCAGATATGTTAAGCATTCTTTCAAGTAGTAAAACATTAGCAATATTATCATCAACTATCAAAATTTTTGACATTGATTTATCGACATTCATAATTTAATCCCCTCTCAAAAAAACTTAAAAGTCAACACCTAAATACTTACAAAATTAATACCTACTATGAATAATATAACATATTTTAGAAAAAAGTTTAACCAAATTTTAGTTTTTTCTTATAATTATTTCAGTATCTAATATTAAAATAATTATGAGATTAACAAACGAAGTTCAACAACTAAAAAATAAGAGAAGTGATGAATATATACAAAAGGAATAAATTACATATTTAAATTATATACATACTATATTTAGAAGGTAAGAGGTTAGAATATTTATAGTATTCCTAAGTTAATATAGTATCCTTATAAAACTTAAGAAGGGTGAATCAAACATAGTAGCAAGGTCGAGTACAAGATGTGATATAATTAAAACTAAATAATCAATTTTTAATGTGGTATTTATTGTAGTAATAGAAATGAATGTGATATTAGGAATTATGATATAAATTAAGTATGTACTTGCAAATAATAATCAAATATATAGAATTATGGTATAATTTAGTATATTTATATATGTATATGTAGAAAGGAGATAACAAGAGATGCCATTTATAGGATCAAAAGTTAGTGTGAAAATTTCAAAGGAAAAAGAGGAAATTATAAAGAAAAAATTAGGGGAAGCAATAAAATTGATTCCAGGAAAAAGTGAAACCTTTTTGATGGTAGGCTTCGAAGATGACTATTCATTATATTTCGGAGGAGAAAAATTAGAAAAGGGTGCATTTATAGAAGTGAAAATATTTGGAAAATCAAGTAAGGATGCATATGATGCTTTAACAGCAGAAATTTGTAACATATATGAAAAGGAATTAGACATACCTCAAGATAAGATATACGTCAAGTATGAGGAAGTTGCAAATTGGGGATGGAATGGAAAGAATTTTTAACCACGACTGGTAATTAGATATAGGCGACCTAAAGTAAAGGGTACTCTGATGTAACAATGCACATAGTATCCTTTATTTATAATATTAAAGGAGGTACAACTTGATTATAGGAATTGCACAGATGGATATAATCTGGGAGAATATTAATAAAAACATGAAGAAAGTTGAAGAATTCATTGAAAGAGCTTTGAAAAATAAGGTTGATTTAATCCTATTTCCTGAGATGGCTTTAACGGGTTTTACCATGAATATAAACAAGCTTGTATTATCTGAAGATGAAATAATAAAATGGATTAGAAAAAATGCTAAGGATAATAATATAAATATAGGAATTGGTGTTGCGGTAAAAAGTGATAAAATGGGTAGCAATAAATATATTATTATGTCAAGAGAAGGGAAATGCTTAACTAAATATACGAAAATACATCCATTTTCCTACAGTGGTGAGGATGATAAATATCATAAAGGAGATAAGATACTCACATGTGAGATTGATGGATTTAAAATAGCTCCATTTATTTGCTATGATCTAAGGTTTCCAGAAATATTTCAAATAGCATCTAAAGAAGCTCAAATAATAACTATAGCGGCTAATTGGCCTAAAGAAAGAGAGAAGCATTGGATAACCTTATTGAAATCTAGGGCTATAGAAAATCAATGCTATATAATAGGGATAAATAGAATGGGAATAGGAAATGATCTTCATTATAATGGAAAATCAATTTTTGTAAGTCCAGATGGTGATATACTTAATGAAATAAGTGAGAAAGAAACATTAATTATAAAAGAGTTAAAAATAGATATGATAAGAGCGGTTAAAGAACAGTTTGATATAAAGAAGGATAGAAGAGAAGATTTATATGAAGCTATAAGTAATTGCAATTCTATTTTACATTAAAGTAATGAATGGTAGGTAAAGCTATGATAAATGATTTTCAAGAAGAAATTGAATATAGAAAGCTCGCATTAAAAAAGGATATTAAAAAAAGTGGCGGAAACTGTGCAAGGATACTTCTTGCGTTAGTATTATCAACATATGGATTAGTGTTTATAATGACATTTTCTATAAAATTTATAGGACCAATGATAGGATTCAATGCAGTAACTAATCTAAAGGAAAATATAATTTTAGGACTTTCAAGTGACGCATATAATTTTTTTGCTGGATATTTTACATGTATAGTTGGGGATCTTATAGCAATTCTCATAGCAATAAAAACTATAAAGGTGAAATTTAGGCAAGAAATATTTTCAAAGAATAAGTCAAATAAGATGTTTGTATTATTAGGAGCAACTTCTTGTATAGGGGTAGGAATGATTTCAAGCATGGTATATATGATATACTCAACAATTTTTAAGATTTTAGGATTAAACATTCCACAGCCAGATTTTAGTTTCCCTAAACAAAACACTTTTTTAATATTATTTTTAATATATGTATGTTTAGTGGGACCAATTTTAGAAGAAATTATATTTAGGGGATTTATACTCAGAAGCATGCAGAAGTATGGGAATCTAACAGCAATGATTGTTTCTTCAATTCTTTTTTCCATGTTTCATCTAAACCTAGTTCAATTCATAAATCCAATACTTATGGGAATTGTTTTAGCATTTATTGCAATTAAATCAAAATCTATTATACCGTCGATGATAGCTCATATATTTAATAATACGATAACTTTTGCTACAACAGGAATATCTTTATTAAAGATGCCTATATTGGAGTATACATTTGGAACTTTGTACTTTTTAGTTGGTGTAGCTGCATTATTGCTATTTATTAGTAAGTATAAAAGCGAATTTTTAGAAATAGTAAAAGAGGATACAAGAATATTAAAGACTCACCAGAAAGTAAGATATTCTTTTAGTGGAGCGTGGTCGAGGGCTTATATAGTATTCTATATAATATTTATTGTTATAACTATGGCAGCAACTAATTTAGCAAAGTAGCCTATTATAAAGGGTAAAATGTTATTTTATGAATTTAAAGGGGGATTAATATGACGAATAAAATATTGTTATCTATAATAGAGAATTTAAATGATGAGCTTATAGAAGTATATAGAAAACTACATGAGAATCCCGAATTGTCTAATGAGGAATATAAAACTACACAACTGATAAAAGATTTGCTAAAAAGAGCAGATATAGATATTCTTGATTTACCTTTGGATACAGGCCTTGTAGCACAGGTAAAAGGAAATCCTAATGGTCCTGTCGTCGCTATCAGATGTGATATAGATGCATTACCAATCAAAGAAGAGACAAGTCTCTGTTATAAGTCTAAAGTTGATGGTATGATGCATGCTTGTGGTCATGATTTTCATATGGCGGTGATTTTAGGTGCAGCATATTTAGTTAAAAAGCATCAAGGGTCATTAATAGGAACAGTAAAATTTATATTTCAGCCGGGTGAAGAAAGTGCGGATGGAGCTAAAAAAATTTTAGAGACAGGTGTTTTAGATGATGTGGATGCAATTTTTGGAATACACAATGTTTCAGATTCAGAAGTTGGAATAATGGGAATAAAAACTGGAGCAATGACAGCTGCTGTCGATAGGTTTGAAATAAATATTACAGGGATTGGTAGCCATGCTGCTAAGCCGGAAAAAGGAATAGATCCAATTATAATTGCCAGTAACATAGTTACATCACTTCAAACAATTATCAGTCGTAATATAGGTCCAACAGAAAAAGCGCTATTAAGTGTGACTCATATAGAAGGAGGAAATACTTGGAATGTAATTCCAGAATCAGCATATCTTGAGGGGACAGTAAGAACATTAGATGAGAATATACGTCAATTAATAGCTAAGAGAATGAATGAAATGGTATCAGGAATAGCACAATCTTTTGGTGGAAGTGCAGAGCTTATTTGGCATTCAGGTTCTCCGGCAACAAATAATACTGAAGAATGGGTAGAGTTTAGTACTAAAATTGGAAAACGAGCTGGATATGATGTTAGAAGAATATCTATGGGTCTAGAGGGTGAAGATTTTGCGTATTATCAAAGAAAAATACCAGGTGCATTTATAATTGTAGGAACAGGAAAATCTTATGCGCACCATCACCCGGAATATAAAGTTGATGAGAAGGCAATTTTAAATTGTTCGAAATATTTTGCACAACTAGCAGAAGGTGCTTTAAAAGAGATAATAGATAAGAAATATAAACATAAGATTAAGTAGATAAAGGTACTTAATTTAAATATTTATTTTGTAATATAGTAAAGAATTAAAAGTTTTAAAGCTACATTACTAGTGATTAAGTTTAATAAAGAAATTGAATTTCAATTTTTAAAATAAGTCCCTAACAAATGATTGCAATGATTGAAAGAAATTACAAAGTGTGATAAGTTGGTTGTAATTAGTAAAATTTGAGGAAATAGTTGCATAAATGCTCCAAATAGTTTATTAGAGATTATTATGATGAATCATTTCTGAGAATTATTACGGCAGATTGGAATTCAAAGGAGGGAAAATGAGGAGATGGAGTACAAGCTATTTAAATCATTAGCAGATAATCTTCCACAGCCTATATGGATAAAAGACCTTGAATTGAGATTTATATATGTAAATAAAGAATACAAAGCTATATATAAAGATATAAATAAAGAATTTATTGGAAAAAATGATGCAGAGATATTTGATGGTGTTGTAAGAGAGGAATGTATTAAATATTGCAATCAAGTTATAAACTCCTTAAAGCCATTAACTGAAGAAGGGTACCTTGATGGAAAGCGCAGAAAAATTACTATAGTTCCGCTAATTGATGAGGGAAAAGTATTTGCTGTAGCTGGCATATATGCAAATTTAGATATTATAAAAGAAAAAGATAAGATTATAGAGAAACAAGAAAACATATTAAAAGTTGTAATGGATACACTTCCAGGAAGAGTATTTTTTAAAGATAAAGAAGGCAGATACGTATATGTAAATAAGCAATTTGATGAATTCTATAATAAGGATGGTATAGAGGAAGTAGTAGGAAAGACAAATATTGATATACATCCAACGGAAGAATTGGCTGCAAAATATTCAAGAGAAGATAATGAAGTAATAAAAAATAAAAGAAGTATAAAAGCTGAAACAATACTTTACTCAGGAGATGGAGAGGAAATATATACAGAAGCAGTAAAAGTACCTGTAATCGATAAGAATGGTGATGTTGCAGGTATTGTAGGATTAGTATTAGATATAACTGAGAAAAAAGAAGCAGAGAAAAAATTAAGAAAATTAAGTTTTACCGATATTTTAACAGGTTTATATAATAGAACATATTTTGAAGAAAAAGTGAAAGAGTTTCAAAGTGAAGAGTATCTTCCAGTAGGAGTAATAATGGGGGATGCCAATGGATTAAAATTAGTAAATGATACGCTAGGTCATGATCAAGGCGATGAGCTTTTAAGACTAATAGCCCAAGCACTTAAAGATGTATGTGGTGAAAAACAGTTGATTTTCAGAACTGGTGGAGATGAATTCGTAATTTTAAGTAAAAATACAACTGAACAGGAATGCGAAATTATTATTAAAAATATATTTGATCGTTGCAAAATGTATAAGCACGATTTAATCAATGTGAGCATATCTTTGGGTGCATCAGTAGCGGATAGCCTGAATAAGAGTATATATGAAGCATTAAAGGAAGCAGATGATAAGGTATATAGGCAAAAGTTGTTGCAAAAAACCAGTCTTAATAGTTCTATAATGTATTCTTTGCAAATGGGGTTAGAAGCCAAGAGTCTGGAAACTGAAGAACATACAGATAGAGTATTAGCGAATTCTATTGCTATAGGGGAGAAATTATCACTTCCTATGTCAGTAATGGATGAGTTAACAATAGTTGCTAAGCTCCATGATATAGGTAAAATAGGAATAAATGAAGAAATATTACTTAAGAAGGGCGAGCTAACAGAAGATGAGTTTGAAGTAGTTAAAACTCATACAGAAAAGGGATATAGAATAGTAAAAGCCTCAAATCAACTAGATAATGTAGCAAAAGGTGTTTTAGCTCATCATGAGAGATGGGATGGAAATGGCTATCCTCTTAAATTAGAGGGTGAGAAAATACCATTGGTATCCAGAATTGTTAGTGTTGCAGATTCATATGATGCTATGACGAACAATGGTATTTATAAGAGATGCTTGAATAAAGAAGAAGCAATTGAAGAATTAAAAAGATGTTCAGGGAAGCAATTTGATCCAATTATAGTTAAGGCATTTATAGAATACTTAGAAGAAATTGAGGAATAATAAAATCTGTTGGGAATTTATAATAAGAGAGAAGATATTCATGATGTGAGATATAAGTAACTTAATGAAAGCTGCAATTTTGATTACAATCCCTACGTTAAGGGATTTTTTAATGTATTAATTAAGTAATAAAGATATAAGTATGATATCATATGAAGTAATTACATTATATTGGAGGTGTAATATGAAATTTGATATTTATAAAATAGCTGATAATTATAAGCTATCAGAAACAGAGAGACAGGTTTTGCAATACATATTGACTAATATTGATTCTGTTTTAACTAAAGGTGTAAGAGATGTTGCAACAATTAACTATACATCGGCAGCAACAATAATAAAGCTATCAAAGAAGCTAGGTTATACAGGCTATGTAGATATGATATATCGCCTAAACTTCATAGTAAAAAATCATCAAAACAATCAAGAACATACCTCTGATATTACTAGTTTCATATCAGAAATTGAAAATAAGAAAATAGAAGATTTCATTTCTATGCTAATTAGACATAGAGAAGATATAATTTTTATAACAGCTACTGGATTCTCTGATTCGATTGCAGATTTCTTTTGGAGAAAGATGTTAGTGCTTGGGTTTAAATGCATTAAAACAAATTCTTATGGAGTATATGACAGCAATCAAATAGGAGGTGCTTTAGTTATTGGAATATCTAAAAGTGGAGAAACGGAAAGTATAACAAAAGTGATTGATTATGCATCAAAAAATGAATTGGATATTATAACTTTTACTGGCAAGTCAGAGAATCATATGGCTAAAAAGGCAACCTTAAATTTTATGATATTAGATGATAAAGAATTAGATGATAGAAATCTTACTGCGAACTACTTTTATGCTAGGGTAATGATTGTAATGGAATATTTGCTAGATAAGGTAATGAGTAATTTATAAAATATAGATATTCAAATTAGTCATACTCATGTGGAAACTTACCGAAATTATATATATAAAGCTATCTCAAGGTTAACTAATGAGATAGCTTTTTTTGTGTAAAGGTAAACATGTTTACTTTTGAGTCAACATGTTGCTGAAACGTTTAAAACTATTAACAATATCTATTAATAATGATATCCTATTCTCACAGGTAATTACCCAAAGAAAATTATAAAATAGTGAAGGGGAATATTTAAATGAAAGATAAGATTTTAAATAGTATGCAGAAATTTGCCAAAGCTATGATTGGACCGGTCTTATTCTTACCTATTGTAGGTATGTTGATTGCATTAACAGCAGTTTTCACTAATACAACGTTTGTAAAAGAAGGCGGAGCAATTTGGGTAACAGGAAAATTCTTTAATGGAATGTTATCACCGATTATGGGGAACTTAAGCATTTTGTTTTGTGTCGGAATAGCGATGGGGATGTCAAAGAAGAAAAAAGCGGAAGCAGCATTCATTTCTATTATGTCATATATTTTGTTCCTAGGCGCGAATAGTAAGTGGTTAGAGCTATCTGGAAAAATAATTAAAGGTGATACAGCATCAGCTTTATATGGAACTGGGCAGACAATCCAACTAGGATTTCATGTTACAGATATGGGAGTGTTTCTAGGAATGATTCTAGGAGTACTGGTTGCTATAGTTCATAACAAATATATAGATAAAGAATTTAGTGGCGCTATGGCTCCATATGGTAATAGTAAGTTTGTATTCGTTATCATGATTCCTGTAGTGGCTATATTAAGTATTGGTACCACATATGTATGGCCTACAATAGCTGCTGGAATCACAGCTCTTACTGGATTTATGAGTTCTGCAGGGGCGGCTGGAGTGTTTGTTTATGGATTTTTAAATAGATTCTTAGTTCCAACAGGATTACATCATTTAATTTGGTCTCCATTCCTATATTCAGCAGTTGGTGATCAGATGATAATAAATGGTCAGAATGTAATTGGAGCAAAACCAGTTTTCTTAGCATTGCTTAATGATTCAACAATCTCTATTATGCCTGATTCAGCAAGATTTTTAACATATGGATTAGTTAAAACTTTTGGTGTAATTGGAGTTGCCTTAGCATTTTACTTCACTGCTAAAAAAGCAAAGCGTAGTAATTTAAAGGCACAATTAATACCATCAACTTTAACAGCAGTAATCGCAGGTATCACAGAACCATTAGAATTTACATTTATTTTTGCTGCACCATTACTATGGTTTGTTTATTCAGTAATTGATGGATTATTCCAAATGTTTGTATACCTATTAAATGTAAGAGTATGTGCAACCAATGGAATATTAGATTTTTTAGTAATAAACTTGCCAGCAGGTATAGGTAAAACTCATTGGCCTGTGTATATACTAGTAGGATTAGTTGAAATAGCTGTGATTTTCTTAGTATTCAAATTTATGATTGAGAAGATGAATTTAAGAACACCTGGAAGAGAAGAAAATGATACAGATGCTGTAATTGATTTAAATGAGAATGCAGCAAAAGTTAAGCAAGATATGAAATCAGAAAATAAAAATAATAGTAAAGCTAATAACGATGATGAAAAAGCATTAACAATAATTAGAGCATTAGGTGGAAAAGCAAATATAGTAACAGTAGAAAATTGTTTTTCAAGACTTAGAGTGGATGTTATAGATAACACCTTAATTGATGAAGAAGCTTTAAAAGGAACAGGCGCAGCAGGTGTTGTGAAAAAGGGAAATAATATACAAGTTGTATATGGCCTTTCAATTAATAAAATTAGAACAATAGTAGATGAAGCATTAGACAGAGCAGAATAAAATGAAGGAGGAATTATTAAAATGAAAAAGTTTAAATTAGTAATAGTAGGCGGAGGAAGCACATATACACCAGGGATCGTAAAGAGTTTACTTTCAAAGAAAGAGGATTTTAAAATATCAGAATTAAGATTATATGATATAAATGCGGAACGTCAAAATAAAGTAGGAGTGATAGTAAAGAAAGTAGTAGAAATGTTTGATCCAGATGTAAAGCTTGTTCTTACAACTGATCCAGAAGAAGGATTTAAGGATGCAGATTTTGTTTTCGCTCAAATGCGTGTTGGGTTATATAAGATGAGAGAACAAGATGAAAAAATTCCACTAAAATATGATGTGGTTGGTCAAGAAACATGTGGTCCTGGAGGATTAGCATATGGATTAAGAACAATATATCCTATGGTTGAAATGATAGATTTTTGTGAAAAATATGCAAATAAAAATTATTGGATTGTTAATTATTCTAATCCAGCAGCTATTGTAGCAAAAGCTATGTATAAGCTAAGACCAAATGCAAGGATTTTAAATATATGTGATATGCCAGTTGCAATTATGAGAAATATGGCTAATATCTTAGATTGTGATAGACATGATATAGAAGCAGATTATTTTGGATTAAATCACTTTGGGTGGTTTACAAAAATTAGAGTTAGTGGTGAAGATAAAACTGAGGAGTTAAAAGCATATGTAAAGGAACATGGTTATATTCCTCCAGATTCAAGAAGTGAAGTAAGACATAATGATGCATCATGGCTTCATACATTTGATAATGCTAAACACATAATGCAAATGTTCCCTAAATATCTTCCAAATACTTATATGCAATATTATCTTTTAGGAGATAGAATTGTAAAAGAAGCAGATAAAAATCATACTAGAGCTAATGAAGTAATGGAAGGAAGAGAGAAGAAGATATTTGATGCTGTAGATCAATATAATGCTACAGGGCAAATTGATCTTACACAATTCTTTACTGGAGTGCATGGAGAATTTATTGTTGAAGTTGCTATGAGCTTAGCTTTTGATTTAAGAAAGAGGCACTTAGTTATGGTAGAAAATAATGGGGCAATAAAAAACTTACCTGACGATGCCATGGTAGAAGTACCTGCATATATAACTAAAGATGGGCCAGAACCAGTACGTGTAGGAGAAATCCCAACTTTCTATAAAGGAATAATTGAACAACAAGAAGCATCAGAAAAACTTGTAGTTGAAGCTGCTATTGAAGGCTCATATGAAAAAGCACTTATGGCATTTACCATGAACAAAACAATTCCATCTGCATTTGTAGCAAAACAGATTTTAGATGATATGATTGAAGCTAATAAAGAATATTGGCCAGAATTGAAGTAGGATAGAGAATGTTTAAAAATATATTAAAAAGAAACAAAAATAAATTATTATATGCTTTTACAGATGGAGTTAGTGTAGATATAAGTGAAGTTAAAGATGAAGTGTTTTCTCAGAAAATGATGGGGGAAGGTATTGCTATTAAACCAAGTATTAACAAAATATTTTCACCATGTGATGGGACTATTGTTACAATAATGAAGGAAAGTAAACATGCAATAGGAATAAGAACAGAGGATGGAGTAGAAATTCTAATTCACGTGGGACTTGACACTGTAAATTTGAAAGGTGAAGGCTTTAACTTGCATTGTGAAGAAGAAAAATACGTGAAAAAAGGCGAGTTACTTTTAGAATTCGATAAAGAACTCCTAAAAGAAAAAGGAATAGAAGATATAACAATGCTTATTATTCCAAATTTAAATGATCATGAAATTCTAAATTTTCATATAGGAGAAATTATGAAAGTTAAAGAAAGCCCTATAATTGAATATAAATAGATATTTACAGAAATAAGCTTCATTTTATATGGAGCTTATTTTTTTAGCAAATTCTACGTTAAAGCCAGCATTTTATCTTATCACGGCATTAGGGGAACGTGGAGTTAAGTGTGAAGAATAAAAAAATGAGTATTCAAGGTGAGTATAAGAATAGATAGAAGAGCAAGATAACCGTAAGAATATATTAGAAATAATATTGACAAAATAATTTATTAATATATAATGAAATTAATAAGCCCCCCCTACACAGGGGGAGGGGGAGGAAGAAATGAGCGAAGAAAGAAAAAAAGCATTACAATCTCTAAAAACAGCAAAGGGACAAATAGAAGGAATAATAAAAATGATTGAAGACGATAGATATTGCATAGATGTTGCAAATCAATTAATGGCAGTTCAATCTTTAATAAAAAAAGCAGATTTAATGATTTTGCAAGGTCATTTACGTCATTGCGTAAAAGAAGCTTGCTATAACAACAATCCAGATGAAAAAATAGAAGAATTTAATAAAGTTCTAGAGAAGTTACTTTCAAAATAAAACTGATTATTAAGAGCTGATAATATTAAATAAAATATAAAAGCATTATTTAATTAGTTAAATATAGAGAAAAAGTTGCAAATTGATTAGTAAAGTTAAAATGAACTTAATGTAAGTTTTAAAGTATAGGCTAAATAAGTAAAGAGGTGAAGTATGAATAAAAAAGCATTTAAAATTGAAGGAATGACATGCTCAGCATGTGCAAATAGAGTTGAAAGATTTGTTAAAAAGTTAGAAGGCGTAAATAGCGCAAATGTTAACTTTGCAACAGAAACGCTGAACGTAGAGTTTGATGAAAACAAACTTAATAATGAAAATATAGAAGCAACCGTAGTTAAAGCTGGCTACGGTGTTAAGAAGAATATGAAGACTTATACTTTTAAAGTTGAAGGAATGACATGTTCAGCGTGTGCAAGTAGAGTCGAGAGAGTTACTAAAAAGCTTAAGGGAGTTCAAGGTTCTGTTGTTAATTTAGCAACAGAGAAGTTGACTATAAATATAGATGAAGATGAAATTGGATATAGTGAAATTAAAGCTGCTGTAGATAAAGCAGGGTATAAGCTAATTAAGGAAGAAGAGCAAGTTGAAGAAAAGAAAAAACTAGAGGCAAGTCAATTGTTATTAAGGAGATTTATTGCATCTCTAATATTTGCAATTCCGCTTTTAGTAATAACTATGGGACATATGTTAGGTATGCCTCTTCCATATATTATTGATTCTATGATGAATCCATTAAATTTTGCTGTGATTCAATTAGTATTAACAATACCTGTTATGATAGCTGGATATAAGTTTTATCTAATTGGAATAAAGAATTTATTTAAACTAAGTCCTAATATGGATTCGTTGATAGCTATAAGTACTTTAGCAGCAGTTTTATATGGAATATTTGGAATTTATAAAATACAAATAGGTGAAACTGAATATGCTATGCACTTATATTTTGAGTCAGCAGCAGTCATTTTAACTTTAATAACGCTTGGAAAATATCTGGAGGCAGTTTCAAAAGGAAGAACATCACAAGCTATTAAAGCACTAATGGGGTTAGCACCTAAAACTGCAACAATAATAAGAAATAATTCTGAAATTACAATACCTATAGAAGAAGTAATTGTTGGTGATATAGTCTTAGTTAAACCAGGTGAAAAGGTACCTGTAGATGGGGAAATTATTGATGGTAGCACATCTATTGATGAATCAATGCTTACAGGAGAAAGTATTCCAGTAGAAAAGATAGTAGGAAGCAGCGTAATTGGAGCAAGTATCAATAAAACTGGATTTATAAAGTATAAAGCAACTAAGGTTGGAAAAGATACTGCACTTGCTCAAATAGTTAGGTTAGTTGAAGAAGCACAAGGATCTAAAGCTCCAATAGCTAAACTTGCAGATGTTATATCAGCATATTTTGTGCCAATAGTTATAATGCTAGCAATAATAGCCTCAATAGGATGGTTAATTTCAGGAGAAACGACAATATTCTCTTTAACAATATTTATTGCAGTGCTAGTTATAGCTTGTCCATGCGCATTAGGTCTTGCAACTCCAACTGCAATAATGGTTGGAACAGGTAAAGGTGCAGAGAATGGTGTGTTAATTAAAGGTGGAGAAGCATTAGAAACTACTCATAGTATAAAAACTATTGTATTTGATAAAACTGGGACTATAACAGAAGGAAAACCAGTAGTCACAGATATAATAACAAATGGAATTTTAGAAGATGAGATATTAATTTTAGCTGCAAGTAGCGAGAAAGGTTCAGAGCATCCGTTAGGAGAAGCAATTGTTAAAGAAGCAAATGACAAGAACTTGGAACTTAAAGAAATTCAACAGTTCAATGCAATTCCAGGACATGGAATAGAAGTTAAGATAGAAGAAAAAAATATTTTGCTTGGAAATAAAAAGTTAATGATAGAAAAAAATATTGATATTGCTATGCTTTCAGATGAAAGTGATAGATTAGCAGCTGAAGGTAAGACTCCTATGTATGTAGCAGTTGATAATACTTTAAGTGGAATAGTAGCTGTTGCAGATACTGTTAAGCCAAGTAGCAAAAAAGCGATAGAAGCTCTTCATAACATGGGAATAAAGGTAGCTATGATTACTGGCGATAACAAAAAAACTGCAGATGCAATAGCAAAACAAGTTGGAATTGATATAGTGCTAGCTGAAGTATTACCTGAAGACAAAGCTAATGAGGTTAAGAAGCTTCAAGGGGAGAATATGAAGGTGGCTATGGTTGGAGATGGAATAAATGACGCACCAGCATTAGCACAATCTGATGTTGGAATTGCGATAGGATCAGGTACTGATGTCGCAATAGAATCAGCAGATATAGTTCTTATGAAAAGTGATTTGATGGATGTTATAACAGCAATAAAACTAAGTAAAGCAACCATTAAAAATATAAAACAAAATTTATTCTGGGCATTTGGATATAATGTACTAGGAATACCAGTTGCTATGGGAATACTTCATGTTTTTGGAGGCCCATTATTAAATCCTATGATAGCAGCTGCAGCAATGAGCTTAAGTTCCGTCTCAGTACTTACAAATGCATTAAGGCTTAAAAATTTTAAAGCCTGATCAATAAGATATGATGACAAGCAAAATTAGCATATTAGGACATTTCTTAGGTAGTAGATAATTGTATCTAGATGCTTGAAGAAATTTATTTCAAATATCTATATTTTGATTTCTAAATTTTAATCATTAATAAACGGGAGGTAATAAATATGAAAAAGAAAATATTAATTGAAGGAATGAGTTGTGAACATTGTGCTGCTCATGTAAAGGAAGCACTAGAAAATTTGGATAAGGTAACTTCAGTTGAAGTTAGTCTTAAGGACAATTGTGCAATAGTTGAAACTGAAAATAGTAATGAAGAAATAAAAGAAGCTATTGAAGAAGAAGGCTATGATGTAGTTAAAATAGAAGAATAAAAGTATACAATATTCCTTTAATAAATTTGGGTAAATGCAAAGTTTCTGGATTTAAGGAATTAAAAGAATAAATTAAACAGTTCTTATAAATAGTTAACAATAATGATTTATTTTTCATGTTGTTAACTATTTTTTATTGATTTGAGTATCTGTTTAATGATTGTAGAAAAAGTAATAGGGATAAAAAATACTATTACTTATTAATACGTATTAAAACATCATTATAATGTATTGACATTTTTGCTTTATAGCAATATTATTCAATTAGTAGCAAAATACTAAAGAATAATACTTCGATAAAATTTAAAGGGGGACAATATATGAAAAAATTTTTATTAAAAAAATTAATAGTAGTTGTGGCAATTAGCAGTATAGCAGTTGGAATTATAGGATGTAGTAGTAACACTAATAGTTCTAGCAAAAATTCAGATGTTAAGTCATCATCATTAAGTGATATAAAATCAAAAGGCAAAATTGTAGTTGGAACAAGTGCTGATTACCCACCATATGAATTTCATAAAGAAATAGATGGTAAGGATCAAATTGTGGGTATTGATGTAAGTATAGCAAAAGAAGTTGCTAAAGATTTAGGTGTAGAGCTTGAAATTAAGGATATGGATTTCGATGGACTTCTTGTATCGCTTCAGGCAGGAAAATCTGATTTAGTATTTGCTGCAATGAATCCAACTGATGAAAGAAGAGAAAATGCTGATTTTTCAGATATATACAATAAAGAGAAAAATATATTTATAGTAAGAAAAGGTGAAGCGGATTCAATAAAATCAATGGATGATTTGAAAAATAAGAAAATTGGGGTTCAAAAGGGATCAGTTCAAGAAGGTTTAGTAAAAGATAACCTACCAAGTGCGGAAGTGAAAGGATTAGGAAAAGCTACTGATTTAGTACTTGATTTAAAGAACAAAAAGGTTGATGCAATATTACTTGATTCACCAGTGGCTAAATTTAATTGTGATAAAAACAATGATATAGAATTGACTTCTGTAACTATTGAGGCACAGGAAGATGGAGCAGCGATAGCAATGAGAAAAGGTTCGACTGAATTGCAAACAGAAATCAACAAAACAATAAAAAGGTTAAAAGATGAAGGAAAAATTGATGAATTTGTTGTAGAGGCAAATAAGTTAATGGATTAGGTCCGAATAAAGTTTGATTATTTACATAATTATTGGTGTAAGGAAATTATTGATACCTTACATCAATAATTTTATATTTTAAAGGGAGAAGCTTTTGTAATAGGTCAATCAGGTTCGAGAAAAAGTATCTATATAATAGGCTCAAATAATTGACGAATAATATTTCTAGCAAATTACACTGTTTAAGCAGAAAATATATACTTACTATTTAAGTTCAAAATAAGTTGCATAACATTATATAATACGTTATAATACGTATCTATAAGTTTGATTAAAAAAATATTTATTTCAAGATTACTAGCAACGTTATTATGATACAGTTACGCAAGGTAAAAAGAGATAAATCGCTTATTAGTTGCAGTAAGTAATGTACTTATTAAAAAAGTAAAAATGCTATATGCTTATACATTACTATTTGGGTTAATGATCGTAAGCATTTGCCAATGTAAAAAATATAAATTCGTAGAATGAGATTATAAATATATAGGAGGAATAATAATGAATATTAGAGAAATCGTAGGGAAAATTAGATCAAGTAAGGAAGACGGAATAAAGGAAGTGTTCTTAGTAGCATGTGGTGGGTCTTTAGTAGATATGTATGCATCACAATATTTTTTACAAAGTGAAGCAAGAGAATTAAGGGCTTTATCATATACAAGCAATGAATTTGTACATGCGACACCAAAATCATTAGGAAAAAGTTCGGTAGTAATAGTATGCTCACATGGTGGAAATACGCCTGAAACGGTTGAAGCAGCTAAAGTAGCTAAAGAGAAAGGTGCAGCAACTATAACATTAACGCATAATAAGAATGCAGATTTAATTAAGTATGCGGATTATAATATCCTTTACGAATGGGGAAATGATACAAGCGTAGAAGATAATCCAATGGCAATAATTCTAAATATAGCAGTTGAAATATTAAATCAAACAGAAATTTATGAAGGATATAATAAATTTATGGAAGGTTTAAAGATCGTAAATGATGTTGTAAAAAGGGGTCAAGGCTTAGTTGCAGAAAGAGCAAAGAGATATGCAGAAAAATATAAAGATGAGCCAATAACATATGTATTAGGAAGCGGGGCATCATATGGTCATGCTTATGGATTCTCAATATGTTCACTAATGGAAATGCAATGGATGAATGCATCAGCAGTTCACTCAGGGGAATACTTCCACGGACCATTTGAAGTAACTGATAAAGAAACATTATATTTATTATTAATGAATGAAGGTAGAACTAGAGAATTAGATGAAAGAGCACTTAAATTCTTAAATAAATATGGTGCAAAAGTTGAAGTTGTGGATTGTAAGGAACTTGGAATCAGTGTAATTGATAGTTCAGTAGTTGAATTCTTTAATCCTATAGTATTCTATAGCATTTTATGCGTGTATAGAGGAGAATTAGCAAAAATAAGAAACCATGATTTAGATACTAGAAGATATATGGGAAAAGTTGAATATTAAAATATTTTAGCATAGGAGAAGATGATATGGTAAAAGTAATTGGGTTAGGAGATAACGTTGTAGATAAATATGAACATATTAGAACTATGTATCCAGGCGGAAATGCTTTAAACTTTGCAGCCTATGCAAAAAAATTAGGAGCAAATTCAGCATTTTTAGGAGCATTTGGATCAGATGCTGAAGCAGAACATGTTCAACATACAATTCATGAGCTTGATTTAGATATTTCAAAGTGCAGACATTTTAATGGAGAAAATGGATGTGCAAGAGTAACATTAGAAGATGGTGATAGAGTTTTTCTAGGAAGCAACGAAGGTGGAGTTTTAAGAGAAAATGGTTTGAATCTTACACAAGATGATTTAAATTATATTAAAACTTTTGACTTATTACATGCAGGTTTGTACGGATATACAGAACCAGAACTTGATAAAATAAGAGCATTAAGCATACCAATATCTTTTGATTTCTCTGATGATTTTACAATTGAAGAAGTTGAAAGAATTGCTCCTAAAGTAGATTTTAGTTTCTTCTCATGTAGTCATTTAAAGACTGATGAAATGCTTAATCTAATAATGAAAGCTCATAAGCTTGGAAGTAAAATAGTAGTAGTTACTATGGGAGAAAAGGGAGCATTGCTATATGATGGAACTAATTTCTATGCACAAGAGCCAGAGCTTGTTGAAGCTGTAGATACAATGGGAGCAGGAGATTCATTCATAACAGCATTCTTGATAAATTACATAAGCAAAATGAAAGAAAATGAATTGGAGAGGGAAAATATAATTAAAGAAAGTCTAAATGAAGGTGCTATATTTTCAGCTAAAATATGTCTAGTAGAAGGCTCATTTGGATATGGTAAAAAATATTAATTAAAAGTATAGTGGCTGTTGAATAGTTATTATTTAATGACTAGTATCCAACAGCTATTTTAAGATTACTGTAATAAATCAAATAATTGATATTATCACAACAATAGATTAATTGAAGTTTCAAAAATGTTGTGATAGTATATAGTTAATATTATAGATGTTTAAAAGGAGTCTTTATATGCTAATACAAGATAATATTATTCCTTTATATCAACAATTAGCGGATATTATACGTAATTCAATAACGAGCGGAGAATTAAAATATGGAGATAAGATTCCAACAGAAGTTGAGTTAAGTGAAAAATATAATGTTAGTAGGATAACAGTACGTGCAGCTATAAATGAATTAGTTGAGTCAGGTTTTATTATAAAAAAACAAGGAAAAGGAACATTTGTAAGTAAGCCAAAAGTTCAGAGGAAAATTGAATATTTATCTAGTTTTACTGCTGCCTGTGAGGCCAGTGGCTTAAAAGTAACTAATGAAATCATTAAAAGAGAGGTAATGGAGCCCAAAATAGAAGACAAGAAAGCTCTAGAACTAGATGATGATGATAAGTTAATATATATTCAAAGAGTTAGATTTGCAGGTGGAGATCCATTAATGCTAGAAAATAATTATTTTTCTTTTAAAAGGTTTAATTTTTTACTAACAGAAGATTTAAGTGGTTCACTATATGAATTATTAAGAGATAAATATGATATAAATCCATCTGATTCGCCTAACTCAGGAAATGATCATACCACAATAGAAATTGCAAAAGCTATGGATGAAGAGGCTGCGCTATTGATGGTGCAAAAGGGTGAACCTTTGTTTTATATAAAGACTGTTATTTATGATGATAAGAATAGACCGGTACATATAGGAAAACAGTACGTTATAGGCGAAAGATATAAATTCGTAATATCATAGTATATAAATTCTTAAATGTAAAATATTGAGAAGTACTAGATACCTAAAGTTATAGATAAAAACCGAAAGAAAGGTCATGCATTTGTTCCAGGTTGCTGGAGTATTTAGCTGTGAATTTCCAATAGCAAAAATTGCACCATTCCTGCATGCTCCCGAGGCAAGCTCGTGACAAGCAAAAATGGAACAACTTCTACTAAGGGAAATATCTACAGCTAAATGCTCAATGCAACACTTCCACAAAAGTATGACCTTTCTTTCTGGTATATACTACAATTAAAATTATATGTTTGGGTTTGGGTTAGATATCTAGGCGCGAAATAATTAGAAATAAATATGGTGGATTGTGCTCTTAGAACACTTAAGCAAAATCTTCAAAGGACCGAAACAAACGCATATTCCCTTTCGAAGGTTTAGCAGTAAACTTAAAATTTCTTCATATTGTAAGTATTTTTATATTTCACCTAGTTCGCAACACCTATAATTTGAGATACTTTATTAAATGCATAGTCCATTGCACTTTCTAAATTTGAATTATTTTTTCCTGCTCCTTGAGCTTGGAAAGGACTTCCGCCGCCTTTTCCATCGATAAGAGATATAGCATCTTTTAAAAGTTCATTCATTTTGATATCTTTAATGTCTTTAGAACAAGCAAATAATAGATTTACTTTTTCATCAGATTTTACTGCCATTAGAGCTATTGTGTTCTCATTTTCGATAAGCTTAGAAGTAAGGTTATTCACATACTTTAGGTTTTCACCATCAAATATTTGTTTAATTACTTTAACATTATTTATTTTAGCTGCATTTTCAAGAATTTCCTTAACTTGATATTTAGCTAGTAGAATGTTAAGATTTTTATTTGTTTCATTGGCTTCACGAAGACTTTGATTTAAGTTCTTTATACCATTTATAGCTTCATTTTCATTACAACTTAAATATCTGCATATAGAAGTTTGAAATTCATCTTTCTTAAAAGAATCGGAAATAGCACGTTCGCCAGCTAGAAATTCTATTCTTGTTCCTTCTTTATGTTTCTCGAATTTTTTTATTTTAATAAGTCTTAAGTCAAGAGTAGATGTAGTGTGGAGTCCGCAGCAAGCATTAATATCAAAATCTCCTATTTTTACGATTCTAATATCCTCTTCAGTATTTGGAAGAGCACGTCTAAGAGATAACTTTTTAAGTTCGGCTTTAGTTGGAACAAAAGATTCTACAGGTAAGGCATCCCCTATAACTTTATTAGCAAGTCTTTCTGCTTCTCTAACTTGTTCTTCAGTTAAGACACCATAAATATCTACTGTGCTTATATCAGAACCTAGGTGAATAGCAAAAGTATTAGCGTTAAAAAGGTTGAAGAAAGATCCTGATAAGACATGTTGACCTAAATGTTGATGCATGCCATCTTGTCTTCTATCCCAATCAATTGAACATTTAACCTTATGTATTTTGAGTGGTTTCTTTTCAACCACATGATAAACAATTTCCTCTTTTTCGTATACATCAATAACTTTTTGATCTTCTAGAGTTCCAATATCACAGCTTTGTCCGCCACCTCCTGGGAAAAATGCTGTTTTATCCAATATAACATGAAATTTATTATCAATTTCTTTTATATCAATAATTTCAGCAGTAAATTCTTTAAGGTATCGATTATCATAATATAATTTTTCCATATGTAAATTAGCCTCCTAAAATATAATAATATCTAAGGCTCAGCTATAAATAATTTTTATAGTTTGTTTAACCTGAGTCTAAGAAAAGTTCAATAATATCATTATAGCAGATAGTTCATTAATATTGCATTTTTAAGAATCAAGAAATAGGTACAAAATTTCCTTAAAAATTATTATTATCCTATAGTAGAAGTTTTTTACGGGATAAAAGAGTTAAGCCCTACAAATAATATTAGTGACTTTAGGTGTACAAAAAGATATATATCTTTTATGTCTTGATATTTAGAAGAGGTGATTAATATGAATGTAGTGTTTTATCTGATATTTAATTTTATATTTTATTCATTTATAGGGTGGATATTAGAGGAAGGTTATAGTTTTTCAACTACAAAAAAGTTTCAAGAGGATGGTTTCTTAGTAGGACCATTTAAGCCGATGTACGGAATGGCAGTTATGTTTCTTATAATATGCAATGAACTGTTAGAGATTTCTGGAATTCCATTAATATTATTATGTTTCTTAATACCAACGACAGTAGAATATATAAGTGGGTATATACTTAAGCACTCTTTTAACAAAGTATACTGGGATTATTCTGAATTTAGGTATAATATTCATGGATTTGTCACTCTTAGATTCTCTATATATTGGATGGTGCTTAGCCTTATTGGCCTTTATTATTTGCAACCCAGTTTATATGAGTTATATATGGAGAATATGAAAATTATTAATATCTTTGTAGTTTTAGGAGGCTCTATATTATTAATAGACCTATATATAACTGTAAAGAAATTAGAATATGAGAAGCTTAGAATGATACAGTAATTTTATTGAAAAAATAATAGAAATCATATTTTTATAAAAAATAGATATAAATATTATTTGAGTAATATTTATATCTACCTAAATTATATAATTTATTATTTTAAATTATATAGAGAAGCTAACTTATCAAAAGCAGGCAAAGATTTTTTTATTTTCTCATATGAAGTGCAGTAAGCTAATCTTACATGCCCTGGACATCCAAACGATGATCCTGGAACAAGCAATAAATTAAATTGTTTTGCATCTTCGCAGAACTTTTTATCATCAGCAATTGGTGATTTTGGAAATAAGTAAAATGCACCTTGTGGTTTAACGCAAGTGAAACCAAGAGAAATTAAGTGATTATATAAAAGATCACGATTTTTCTTATAAATATTTACATCCACTTCAGCATCTAAGGATTTTGCAATTACTCTTTGGAATAAAGACGGAGCATTTACAAAGCCTAAAATTCTAGTTGCAATATTTAGTGAAGCCATCATATTTGTAAAATCAGCCATAGATGAATTAGCAACTACATAACCAATACGTTCACCAGGTAAAGATAAAGACTTGCTATAAGAGTACCCAATGAAAGTATTATTATAATATTTTAAGATGCAAGGGACTTCAATATCATCATAAACAATTTCTCTGTATGGTTCATCAGAGATTAAATATATTGATGTATTAAATTCTTCTTGCTTATTATTAAGTAACGTTGCTAAGTCTTTTATTACTTTTTCTGAGTAAATAACACCAGTAGGATTGTTTGGATTGTTTATTATTAAAGCTTTTGTTCTAGAAGTAATAACTTCACTTAAAGCCTTTAAGTCAGGCTCAAAAGTTTCAGTATTTGTAGGACAAGTTACTAGTTTGCCATCAAAGTTTCTTACATAGTTTCCATATTCCCCAAAGTAAGGAGAAAAAGTAATAACTTCGTCATCTGGATTTAATATAGATTTTAGGATTATATTTAATCCACCTGCAGCCCCACAAGTCATAACAATATTATCTTTAGAAAGTTCTAAGTTGTGTTTTCTGTTTATAAAATCACTTATATTCGTTCTAACATCATCATAGCCAGAATTATTCATATAACCATGTACTAAATTTGGCTTTTCTTCATTCAAAATTTCAAAGATAACTTCCTTTACTTTACTTGGAGGTTCAACATTTGGATTCCCTATACTATAATCAAAAACATTTTCTTCCCCATATATTTCTGATAATCTTTTTCCTTCTTCAAACATAGCTCTTATAATGGAATTATTTGCAACAAGAGATTTCATTTTATTTGATATCATTTCTAGCCCCCCGATTTATATTTAAATTTTATTCTAATTTTTGAAAGTGCATTCAATTTGATTGATATATATAGTTTATCACATTTTGTAATAATAATTAATAACACAGTGATTTATTTAGAAATATATTACAATTAAATTTACATAATTTTAGTTTTAATTTGGAACTCAACTTGTAAGATTTATGTATATATTACAAAAATAAACCTTCATCATAATTCTAAAAATATTAAAAAGGTTTTACCCGAAATTGTGAATTGTGCATTGTGAATTATAATATATATAAATTTATTCCTAAAATATAACACGTATCTTAGTGAGCGCTTAGAAATTATATTATGTGTGGAAATATTAACTTAAGTTTAGTGAAACTTAAAATAACGTGAAACTTTAATTAATGTGGTTGAAAATAAAAAAATCGCATGATATGCTAATATGTGTACAAAAAAGTAGAAATTTTACATTAGGTATTGAGATATGGTAGAACGGTTTCAGTGGATAATAGTTATTATAGATTAATATAACACTATATTAATTATCTAATAATGTCAGAGAAGCTTTTAGATATTAGGTAATTATAGTCGTTAAAAATCAAAGTATAAATGATTTTAATAAAATTAAGTATAAGTATTAATTAGATGACAAAGTAGAAAGAAGGGGTGTTTTAAATGAACGAAGACAAAAAAATTAGTTTATTACAGTCTGTTGGAGTGAAAATTTTCTCTGGATATTTCATAATGGCATTAGTTGGAATTGGGATAGGAATAGGGATAAAAACTAGTACGACACTTACGGCTATAGCTGTAGGAATTGCCGTTATATTAGGGGGCGCATTTGTAGTTACAACATTAGGTAAAATAATTACACCACTACATGAAATAAAGAAGTTAGCAGAAAGAATGAGCGAATATGATATTTCAACTAATATTACAATTACAAGAAAAGATGAATTTGGATTTATAGGACAAGCTTTAAATAAAGCTCAGGATAATTTAAGGCATATGATAGAAGTGTGTGCAGATAACGCAACAAATGTGTCCGCTTTAAGTGAAGAAGCATCTGCGGTTGTTCAAGAAATATCAACTAGTTTGGAAAATATAAATCTAGAGTTTGAAAAAATCGATTCAAAAACACAAGATAATAGTAGCAATGTTGAAGAAGTATATGCATCAATTCAACAAGTAAATGCCAATATGGAAGAATTAGAAGCACAAGCGGAAAAAGGTAATGATAATTCAAATGGTATAAAGGAAAGAGCTAAGGCTGTAGAAAAAAATAGCAGAAGAGCAATTGAAAATACAGCACTTGTATATAACCAAAAGGAAGAACATATAAAGAAAGCAATAGAAGAATCAAAGGTAGTAGAAGAGATAAAAGTAATGGCGGACTCAATAGCTAGTATAGCAGAGCAAACTAATTTGTTAGCATTGAATGCAGCAATCGAGGCTGCTAGAGCGGGTGAATCAGGTAAGGGGTTTGCAGTTGTTGCGGAGGAAGTGAGAAAGCTTGCAGAGGAGTCAGCATCATCTGTAATTACTATACAAAATACTATAGAAAGAGTAGAAAAAGCATTTAATAATCTTTCAGAGAATAGTAAAGAAATAATTGGCTTTATTAAAACTAATGTAAAAGAAGATTTAGAAGGATACGGAAGTATCGCTTTACAATATACTAAAGATGGTGAGTTTGTAAGTGCAATGTCTAAAAAGATAGCCGAGATGTCTGAACATGTAAATGCATCAATTGAACAGGTTAGTGCAGCTATATCAAATACTGCAAAAAATTCTGAGGAGGTTTCCGGTAGTACATATAGCATACAACAGGGAATAGACGATACATCAACTGCTATGAAACAAGTAGTTGAAACAATAAGTAAGGAAGCTATTAAGGCAGAAGAACTAAGCAGTATTATTTCAAAGTTCAAACTATAGGATATATAATATAATGCACAATGAACAATTAGTATAAGATTGTCATTGTGCATTAAAATTTTACTTTATATTAAGATTTCCACTTTCAGTAGTAATATTTATAAGAGAACTTTCATCGCCGGAAGATAATTTATCGTTAGGAGAATTTAAGCTTCCAGATTTCGTTTCGTAGTTTATTTTATAGCCTGAGCCTTCTGGTATAGATAAGTGTATGGATCCAGAATGAGAGCTTAAAGACATATTGTTCAAGGAATTAATTATTCTCAAATTGATATCTCCAGATAAAGTATTTCCATTTATACTTCCTAAGTTACCATTTCCAATAATATCACCAGAAGAAGAAGATAGTTTGGTTTCAGTTGATGTTTCTATGTTATCAAAGGTTATATTTCCGTTGGAACTATTTAAGTCTAAATAATTTAAAAATGAATCTGAAAGAGCTATAGATCCACTAGTAGATGAAAGATTAAGTGTATTTAATGATAAGCTAGAAATATTTATATCGCCGCTGCTTGTGGTTATTTTTAAAGTGCTCTTATCTTTAAAATTATAAGGTATACTTACTGAAATACTTGCGTCACTTGGAGTATCATATCTAGCGTTAAAAGCTAATCTATTACCACTTTCAATTTCATACAAGTCATTAGAAATATTATTGTTGCTTTTGATTTGAACTTTTAAATCATCACCATCATAATCAACGACTTTAATATCTTGCGAGTTTAAGCTGAAGTCGATCTCGTTGACATTGTCATTTAGGACATAATCTTTAGACAGATATGAAGTATTAAAATCCAAGTTGAAATTGTTAAAATTCAAATTATGTTCAAAGGCACTGGGGCTTAGATGAAGTTCATCGGCGTAGTTAGAAAGTTTGTAGCCACTTTGAACTAGAGCAATGCATCCAGAAGTATAAAATGTAATGGATAGAAGTAATAGTATTAACATAAATATCTTCATATTAGAAGAAATGAATTTCTTTTTCATAGCGACGCCCCACCTTTAAACTTTAAGAACTTATATGTTTTAGCCAAAATTAATATGAGAAATTTGCAGAGATAGAAAAATATAATCATTAAAAGCAGTGATAATGAGATTGAACCGAAAGAAAATAGTACTATTACCGGGTATGGAAAATTCGAGACAAATGCCGGAATATTAGGTAGCGTAAAAAAGTTTGTAAAAGTTCCACCAATTAATACTCCAATACTAGCGATAAAAATACTTATTGCTATTCCCAAGAGTCCGATAAAGCAGCCAATAACACCAGTTATAACTGGAAAGAATATTACTAAAGATAAGATTACAATAAAAAATTTTAAGATAATATTTATATTGAAGTTAGAAATCTTATTTTTAGATTTATTATTAAAAATACTCATTATTTGACGCATATTAAAATTAAATTCTGAGATGAAGGAAATATGATTACTGCGTTTAAAGTTATTCTCATTATTGATATTATATTTTGATTCTTTTAATTCAGCACATTTATAATTGCTTTTTTGAATATCAAGTGATATATTTTCATTATGAAGGTCATAAAAACAATCATTTGAAGCATAAGAATTATTAGACTTAAAATCATTAAAGTTGGAATCAGTTTTTAAATCGTTCTTGTTTTCTGAATAGATATTACTGAACTTTTTATCAGTTTTAAAATTGTGACATGCATTGATATGTTTATTATCAGTGCTCACATCAGTGGCATCTATGTTAGAAATCTCGTCGCTAGTTTCAGTGCTAGCATTATTAGTTAAATTATCTAAGGTAATGGTAATATGCAAATGTTCATTTCTAAGTTTATTAACTATTAAATTAGGATCACCTAATTCCTTTGCTATATCGTCTTCTGTTCTTCCAACAGTTAATCTAGTTTTAAAGTAATTTTCATAATAAGAAATAATATCTTGCAGCTTTATTTCAGGAAAGTCTTTTAAACCATCCATTAAAATGTTGAAAAATTCATTTTGGGTCATTACAATAAATCTCCTTTTACCTAACTTCAGAATATATTTCCTGATTAAAAGTATATGATAGGAATGAAAAGATCACAAGATATTACTTTATACTTTAATGTTTTATTAAGGTGTTGTAACTTAGAAATTAACAAAGTATTAAGAAATTCTTAAGTATGCCCATAGTATTTTATTGGTAGTGCTATTATTATCCACATAAATATGATTAATTATAAAATCGAATTTTGTAATTATACGCGTCAACAAGAAGTTTTGTGAATAAACTTGTGGACAAACTTAAATGATATAAAATAAAACTAAGGCTTAGCCTTGTAAATATAAGGCTTGTTTATACTGTGGATAATAGTATAAAATCTGTGGATAACTTAATTGTCAAATATGATATTCAATTAGTTCTTTATGAATGTTTTAGAATTAATTATGGACTTGATTTCAATAAATATGGAGATAATTGATTATAGAGAGAGAAATTTGTAGAAAGTCTTTCCTAACAATTTTTCGTTGAGAAATTTAATGATATGTATTTATAAACAATATGCACATATTTGTGGATAAAAACTGTGGATATTGTGGATAAATAAAATTTAACTTTAAGAAATACGAGAAAGTAGTATAATATAAATAGTAATTAATGGAATTTAACATATTGTATGAAGATAAGTGATTTATTTTAAAAATATTATAATTATAAGTATATATGCGAAAGATAATTTTAATTTAGAAAATTTTTAATAGAGGTTTAATTTATAGGAAAGTATAACTATAAAGACAATAAAAGAAAAATGTATAACTAGAGAAATTTATTATAAAAATCTAACCGATAGTTAATGGGGAGGGGATAAAAATTATGACCAATAAAGATGTTAAATATATTCCTCAAATAAAGGGTACGCTTAGGAATCATGTAATTGAGGTTCCAGCAGTTATAAGAAATTGTGGTGGAATTAAAATTTTTGGGAAGAGAATAAAATCATTGCTATTTAGTACAGATGTAGCATTAATAAGAAATAGCAATGCTGATGCAATTATTGCGGTATATCCATTTACACCACAGCCTGTAATAACACAGGCACTTGTTATGGCAGCTGATGTTCCGGTTTTTTGTGGCGTAGGTGGAGGAATAACACAAGGAAAAAGAGTTGTGAATTTAGCTATGGATGCAGAATTTAAAGGTGCTATGGGAGTTGTTGTAAATGCACCTACGAGTAATGAAATTGTTAATAAGATTAGGTCAACAATAGATATACCAGTAATAGTAACGGTCATTTCTGAAGATGAAGATATTGCTAAAAGGATTGAAGCTGGAGCTACAATACTTAATGTTTCAGGTGGAAGAAATACCGCTAATATAGTCAGAAATATCAGAAAGAGATTTCCAGAGTTTCCTATAATAGCAACTGGAGGACCAACTGAAGAGTCAATTAAAGAGACAATTCAAGCTGGAGCAAATGCTATAACTTTTACGCCACCAACATCAGCAAGTATTATGGGAGATCTTATGGATGAGTATAGGAAAGAATAAGAACTTAATAAGCTTGGGTTTTATACCATTAATTTAAAGTTAAAAAAGTATTGCTTTAAGTTTAATTTATGGTATCATATTTGTAACAGTTTAATAAAATGATATTGTGCAGATAATGATTTATAATGTCATTAATATTAAAATATTAATGAATTCTAATAATATAATATATAACATGACCTGGGGTAGAGGTGCTGCAATAAATAGTAGGTATGAGGAGTTGGCAAACGTTGATTTATACTAAAAGGTATTACAGCCGAAGAAAATAGATTATTATGCGATAATCTTTTTCTGGGTATTCATAGAATATGTGAATAACTGTCACGAAGAGTGTTGAGCTACAAGGTACTTTTTTCAGTTATAAATTAACAGTTTGAAAAGAATAATAATGATTTTGTTAGTATAGACGTTCAAATTCATTTATTAATCTTTTGCGAAGAATTGATAATTAATGAAAATATTGTGCATAAATTTAGCGTAAATATCTACCACTCGTCACAGATACACTCTGTGGCGTTTGTTTTTTATTATAATTATTAGTTAATACAACAGCAATAATCCGGAGTTAATGCAAAAAACGGATATTTTTTATTGAAATTGGTGTTGTGATTTATTTTAATCAATGAAGCAATAGCTAATAAAATATAATTTGGGGGTTAATCAAATGAAGTTGTTTGGAACAATGAAAGTAGAAGACAATCAATTAATGATTGGAGGCATCAGTGCTAAAAATTTAGTGAGAGAATATGGGAGTCCGTTATATGTATTTGATGAAGATTTAATAAGAGAATACTGTAGGGATTATAGAAAATATTTCAAGTGCGAAGAGAATAATAATAGAGTAGCTTTTGCAGGAAAAGCATTTTTGACACTTCAAATGTGTAAATTATTGAAGGAAGAGAATATGTGTCTTGATGTTGTATCTGGGGGGGAATTATACACTGCATATAAGTCTGAATTTCCACTTGAAAAAGTTATGTTCCATGGAAATAATAAGACTCTATCTGAGATTGAACTTGGCGTAAGACTAGGTGTAGGTAATTTTGTAGTAGATAATTATTACGAAATAGACGCATTAAATGATATAGCTAAAGAATATAATAAGGTACAAAATGTTTATTTAAGAATAACACCAGGTATTGAAGCGCATACTCATGATTATATAAAGACTGGACAAATAGATTCAAAATTTGGCTTTGCTCCAGTTGGTACTGTAATAGAAGATGCTATTAAAAAAGCTATAAGTTTAGAGAATATAAATCTTGCAGGAATACATTGTCATATAGGTTCGCAAATATTTGACTTAGAGCCATATGAAGATGCTGTTGAAATAATGTTAGAACTTGTGAGAAATACAAAGGAAAACCTAGGTTACCTAATAAATGAAGTAGATTTTGGCGGAGGCTTTGGTATATACTATACTGAGGGAGACGAGCCAAGAAGTACTGAAGAATATTGCAGCACAATAATTAATAAAGTTGATGAAGTGTGTGGGAGAACAGGTCAAGAAAGGCCAATTCTTACAATAGAGCCAGGAAGAAGTATTGTAGCTAATGCAGGAACAACTTTATATACTGTAGGATCAGTCAAGGAAATTCCGAGTGTTAGAAAATATGTATCAGTAGACGGTGGAATGACTGATAATATAAGACCGGCTCTTTATAATGCAGAATATGAATGTATTCTTGCAAGTGGAGTTGAAGGAGATAGAGAAGAAACAGTTACAATATCAGGAAAATGTTGTGAATCGGGAGATATATTATTAGAAAATATTAAAATTCCAGAAGTTAAAAGCGGAGATATTCTAGCAATAATGACTACAGGAGCATATGGTTATTCTATGTCAAGCAATTATAATAGAATACCAAAGCCAGCGGTTGTAATGGTTAAAGATAATGAAACAAGACTTATTTGCAAAAGAGAATCTTATGATGATCTATTAAAGAATGATGTTGAATAGATATAAGTATTTGAATATGTTTAAGTAAGAATTTAAATTATATAGATTTCCTAAAAGGATTATGCACTAATTTTTAAGATTGGTGCATATTTTTGTTATAAAATTAACATCTTATAAATATTTTAGATAGTAAAATATGTTATACTAATATAGCATATTAAAATATGCACATTAGAAAAAAGCGCGAAGCGCAACCAAGATCATTTTGATTAGAAAAAAGCGCGAAGCGCAACCAAGATCATTTTGATTAGAAAAAAGCGCGAAGCGCAACCAAGATCATTTTAATTTAGAAAAAAGCGCGAAGCGCAACTAAGAACTTTTTAAGTGAAATGATTTATATAATTAAGGATTATGAAAAAATGGGGTATTAATGAAAAATTATGTGTAATATGGGACATGGAGGTAATATTGTGGCAGAAAATAACGAAGATGAAATTGTAGCAGATAAAAAAGAAAAAAAGAAGTCCATATTAAATGAATGGATAATTGATATTGCAGTTGTTCTTTGTATAGCGCTTCTCGTATGGAATTTTGTGGGATACGGTGTTTGGATTACAAGTGGATCTATGATTCCAACATTAGAAGTTAAAGATAGATTGCTAGTAACTAGGGTGCATAATCCTAAAAATTTAAAAGAAGGAGATATTGTATTATTTAAAAATGACGAATTTAAGGGTGAGATTTTAATAAAAAGATTAATAGGACTTCCGGGAGATACAATAGAAATTAAAAATGGTGTTGTTTATAGAAACGGTCAGGAGCTCAAGGAAGACTATGTGAAAAATAATGAGGTATACAATGGAAGTTTTAAAGTACCAGATAATAAGTATTTCTTCTTAGGTGATAATAGAGCTAACTCAGATGATTCTAGGTATTGGAAAGATCCTTACGTTGATGAATCATATATAGAAGGAAAGGCTCAAGTAAAGTATTATCCTATAAAAGATTTTGAAATATTAAAATAATATGAGTTAAATTTTTTACAAAGTGTGAATAATACTTAGTATGTGGTATAAGATAAACGAATCTTGCAAAAGGGAGAACATTTAATGAATGAAAATGATTATGTAATGGAATCAAAGGACATAGATTTAAATTGTTCTGATAACATCACTAATAAGTCAGATAACGATTTTCTAAAGAAAAAATTAGATAAAAAAGAGAATAAGGAATTGCTATCTAATAAAAGTATTATAGGAAGTTTTTCGTTTGAAAGCACTTTCTTAAGAGAGTGGATAATTCCTATAATAGCTGCTATAGTAATGGCTTTTTTAATAAATAAATTTCTGATTTATACCGTATATATACCTAGTGAATCAATGGTTCCTACTTTAAATATTGGTGATAAATTAATAGTAACTAGAATCTATGACACTAATAGAATTAATAGAGGAGATATAGCGGTATTCTATTCAAAGGAACTTGATGAGGTTCTTATAAAAAGAGTTATAGGACTTCCGGGAGATCACATCGAAATACACGGAGGTACTGTTACCGTAAATGGATCAGATATTAAAGAGGATTATGTAAAAAATAACGAAAATTTTGATGGTGTTTTTGATGTACCTGAAAATAAATTTTTCTTTTTGGGAGATAATAGGAGCCGATCGAATGATGCGAGAAGATGGATTAATCCATATATAGATGCCTCAAATATACAAGGAAGAGCTGTATTAAAATTCTATCCATTTAAAGATTTTGGAAGCTTAAATTAATAGTAAGACTTAGGAATATAATATGGTACATAATAGGCTAGCATGCTGACGTGTTATTTTTTGATAGTCCTTAAGAGTTAGTGGTGATATTTTCATAGATATACTGTATAATTTAGGAGATTAGAGGAAAACTTACTTGCGTTCACTCTCTAAGTAAGCTATTCACTATTCTTGGAATTAATTTATACTATGAAAAGAGGATGTTAAGTGAGTGAAAAGTATATAATAGATAGAGTAGAAGGAAATTATGTTATAATTGAAAAGGAAAATGGGAATATAGATAAAATATCTATTAACAATGTTACAGGGGATTTTAAAGAAGGAGATATTTTAATTAATATAGATAATAAATATTTTAAAGTAGATAAAAAGTCCACAGAAATTCGCAGAAAACAAATAGATAATAAGATGAAAGATATGTGGGAAGAATGATTTAATCTATGAATATTAATAAAATATAAAGTTAAAATCAATTCAGATATAATTAAGTTTGAGTTTTAGCCTAACTTGTAACAAAGAGCAAAAGGTAAATGAAATGTTATATTGTCTGAAATTGTGTTACTTATTATAGGAAATTTATGAATATAAAAGTGTTACAGTATTGGACATAATGATTAATAAATATAATGGGAAGGTGATTAGATGCAGAATAATAATAATGGTAATAAAAAGAATAACAAAAATAAGAATTCTTTTACTATAGCAATTACTTATTTTTTAATAGCTTTTGCATTTTTGATGGCGTTTAATTATGCAAGAGAAGAAGCTACAACTAAAGAGATTACTTATAACGAATTTCTAAGATTGCTTGATAATAAAGAGATTTCTAAAGTTACTATAACTACAGAAAACTTATTAATAACGCCAAGTGAAGATAATGAAGAGTACAAAGGAAAAACTTTGTATACAGCAAATGTAAAGGATGAAACATTAATAACTAAGCTTAATGCGGCTGGTATTGATTTTACAGGTAAAAATCCTAAAGAATCACCAATGATGAATATCCTTCTTACTTGGATATTGCCTATGGTTCTCATATTCTTCATGTGGAGATTTTTATTCTCTAAGATGGGCGGAGGCGGAGGCGGTGTCATGGGCATCGGTAAAAATAACGCTAAGGTCTACATGGAAAGTGAAATAAAAGTAACTTTTGATGATGTGGCAGGTCAGGAAGAAGCTAAAGAATCCTTAAAAGAAGTAATAGACTTCTTAAATGCGCCAGCTAAATATACTGAAATTGGAGCTAAATTACCTAAAGGTGTTTTACTTGTAGGACCTCCGGGAACAGGAAAAACTCTTATTGCAAAAGCAGTTGCAGGAGAAGCAAGAGTTCCGTTTTTCTCGCTTTCAGGTTCAAGTTTTGTTGAAATGTTCGTTGGAGTTGGAGCATCAAGAGTAAGAGAATTATTCAAAGATGCAGTAGCTAAAGCTCCATGTATTATTTTCATAGATGAAATTGATGCAATTGGTAAGAGCAGAGATAATCAAATGCAAAGTAACGATGAAAGAGAACAAACTTTAAATCAATTACTTTCTGAAATGGATGGATTTGATTCATCTAAAGGTGTAGTTTTACTTGGAGCTACAAATAGACCAGAAATACTTGATAAGGCTCTTTTAAGACCAGGTAGATTTGATAGAAGAGTTATAGTTGATAGACCAGATTTTAAAGGAAGAGAAGCTATACTTCATGTTCATGCAAAGAATGTAATGCTAGGACCTGATGTGGATTTAGCTGAAATAGCTAAGAGTACTCCAGGTGCTGTAGGAGCCGATCTTGCTAATATCATTAATGAAGGTGCTTTAAGAGCTGTAAGAAGAAGAAGAAAAACAGTTCTTCAAGAGGACTTAAGAGAAGCAGTTGAGGTTATAATTGCAGGTAAAGAAAAGAAAGATAGAATTCTATCACCTAAGGAAAGAGAAGTTGTTGCATTCCATGAAGTTGGGCATGCACTTGTTGCAGCGTTGCTTAAAGGAGCAGACCCTGTACATAAAATAACAATAGTACCTAGAACTATGGGAGCATTAGGTTATACTATGCAATTACCAGAAGAAGAAAAATATTTAACATCTAGAGAAGAATTGATAAATCAAATTACAGTAATGCTTGGTGGTAGATCTGCTGAAGAGGAAGTATTTGATTTAGTTTCTACAGGAGCTTCAAATGATATAGAAAGAGCAACTCAACAAGCTAGAAGCATGGTTTCTATTTATGGAATGAGTGATAGATTTGATATGATGGCTCTAGAATCAGTGCAAAATAGATATTTAGATGGTAGAGCTGTTAGAAACTGTAGCGAAGAGACTTCGACTATTTTAGATGAAGAAACACTAAGAATAATAAAGCATGCTCATGCAAATGCTAGACAAATTCTTAGAGATAATAGAGATTTATTAGATAAAATTTCAGAAGTACTTTTAGAGAAAGAAACAATATTTGGAGAAGAATTCTTTGATTTAGTCTATGAAAAATATCCTGAAATGAAGGAAGAAAAAGAAAAGGAAAAATCAGAGAACGAAAAGAGAGTAAAAGAGTTAGCAGAAAGAAGAGCTAAAAAGCATGCTTTAGATATTGTTATAGATGATAAGTCTGAAAATTCACAAAGAGATTTTCGAGATTTAGGAAAATCAGAATTAATAACAAGTAATCAAACATCTGTTATTATGGAAAGTGATGCTAAGTCAGAGGGCGCAGCTGAAAATATTAATGATGATAAATTTATATCTAAAGAAGAGGAATCTGATAAAAAGGATTCTGAAACTGATAATATTTAAAGAAACAAGTTGAAATGTAAATATAGTATTTAATGCACAGTGGAGGAATGAAACCTAAAAAGAGTTTTTAGCCATACATTGTGCATTTTATAGTTTAAATGTATAATTAACAATACAAAATTCATGGAATTTGTGTGAAAATATTGGCATAAGGGTATAATAATATTTCACAGGAAGAAATAAAAGATTAGTTATTGGTAATTAATCGCCTTATAGAATAATTCAAGGTGATGAATTAATTGCCTATTGATCTAAGGGGGTCACAATATTGAGCAAACAAGTAGATTTTATAAGAGAAGAGGAAAAGTTAAGTGAAATCTTAGAAATTCTAAATAAAGAAATCTTAAAGTATTTGGAAAAAAGAAAGAATGTCACAAACTATATCCTTGAGGCTAGAAAAAAATACGTTGAGGAATATAAAGATGATGAAGACCAGATTATAGATTATTTTGATCATGAAAATTATGTGAAGGAAGAAGCCTATAGAACAATTGACAAAAGGCTTATGGAATTTACAAAACTTAAGGAAATACCTTATTTTGGAAAGGTTTCGTTTAAAGAGGGAGAAGACATTCCAGAAGATATGTATGTGGGTAGATATGGATTGACGCTAGAAAATAGTTTTGAACCATTAATTGTTGATTGGAGAGCACCTATTGCATCACTTTTTTATAAAGGAACTCTCGGTAAATCAAGTTATAATCCACCTTCAGGAGAAGTAGAAGTAGATATATTATCGAGAAAACAACTTGTAATTAAGAAAGGCCAGTTAAAAGGAGTATTTGATTCAGCAATAGATGTTAAAGATGAAATACTACAAATGGTTCTAACAGATAATTCATCAGATAAATTGAAAGATATAGTAATGACTATTCAAAAGGAACAAGATGAGATCATAAGAGAAGATAGAAATAAAATAGTCGTTGTAAATGGGGTTGCTGGTTCTGGAAAGACAACTATCGCACTTCATAGAATATCATACTTACTATACAATTTTAGAAAACAATTTGGAGATAAGGTATTAATCTTTGGACCTAATGATATTTTTATGGATTATATAGCTCAAGTATTGCCTTCACTTGGGGAAAGTAATATTAAGCAAACAACCTTTGAAAATTTTGCGAAGAAAGAAATTAATTTAAAATATGAAAATATAAAGAGCTTCGGTAGCTATATTGAAGATGCTATGAATGGAAAAGAAGATACTTTAGAAGAATATAGATATAAGAGCTCCAAGGCATTTGTTGATTTATTAAATTCTAATTTAGAGATTTTAAATAAGGAATATTTTAAGATACAACCAATTAGATTTATGAAAGAAGAGATTGTTACAACTAAAGAAATAGAAGAACTATTTACAAAATATTATAAAGATATGCCTTTGTTTAGAAGAAGTGAAAAAATAAAAAGAATACTAATATCTAAAATAAAAGATAAGAGAGATGAAGAAGTTTATAAGATAAATGCTGAGTTTAAAGAAAAGATTAGCAGTTTATCAGAGAAGGAACTTGAAATAGAAAAAAATAATCTAGAATATTTAAAAAGAATTAAGATAAGAGAAATTATAAGAGCGGTTATGAAATCTCGTGATGAATTAGATACTTGGATTAAGTACGAACCAGTAATAGATATTTATAAGAGAATTATTAATTTAGATACTGATAAAGACTATATTAATGAATTAGATAATCTTAATAATGAAGCTTTAAATGAGAATAAAGAAAGACTAAGCTATATGGATTTATCTGGCATACTTTATTTAATGATTAAGCTAAAAGGTATAAAGGTAAAAAATGAGATAAAGCATATTGTAATTGATGAAGCACAGGATTATAGTTTCATTCAATTTGAAATAATTAAAGAAATAACAGGTTGTAAGAGCTATACAATTGTTGGTGATTCAAATCAGAGATTAATAACAACTAGTGAAGAACCTGCAATGCTTCACCTTGATGATGTATTTAACGATCTTAATGTGGAAATTACAAAGTATGAGTTAAATAAGAGTTATAGGTCAACTCAAGAGATAATGGAATATTCAAATAAATTCTTGGATAAAGACAAGATTGTTCCGTTGGTTAGAAAAGGAGAACCTGTTATTGAAGAAGAAGTTTATAATAATGAGGAATTTGTTGATACAATAATATCATTAATTGAAGATTATGAAGAAGATGGATACGAGAATATTGCAGTAATCTTTAAGGATAAAAATGAATTGAATAAATTCTCTCATGTTATTAAAGAAAAGATCAATGTTCAAAGTTTAGATAATGATGATATTATGTATAAGGGTGGAAAAGTACTTCTACCAGCTTATTTAGCAAAAGGATTAGAATTTGATGGAGTTATAATAGTAGAAAGTGAAGAGATCGAACCGTTAGTTAAATATATAATGTGTACCAGGGCGTTGCACAGGTTGTCTGCAGTTAAGTATTTAATATAGTTACATTATAAAAACCTAACTCTCAGGCCTTATTATCTTAAAAGCCATAAGGCTATATAAAATAAAGAATTTTATATAGAATGAGCTATGCTATCTGAAATTTATATATACTAAACTAGATAATCAATTTTAAATAATAAGTAGGCGGCACCGATAACATGATATTTATGATGTGCCGCTTTTATTTTTTATTATGTGAATAATTTTTCATAAAGTATGCAAAGTGAAAAATTATAATATAAATTTAATGAGAATAAAATTTCATAATTTTTTGTGAATTTTAAATTATAGAAATACTAAATAAAATTTTTTTATAATTTTAAAATGATTAAAAAACGCTTAAAGCAAGCTTGTAAGCCTTATAATACTAATATATATAACTATTTCCAATACATAAAATATATATTTAAATATATAATAAGTAATGAGGATAAATTTAATTTTAATGAATAATAATTAAACTTTTTATCATATTTCTATTGAGTAAATATAAAAAAGTGTGTATAATTATGCTATCGTTAGTAGAGTAAAGTTTTGGAGGTATTAATAATGAAAGTTGGTATAGTAAAAAAATTAGTTGCTATTGCAGCAGCATCAGCTATTGCAATAGGTATGGTAGGCTGTGGAAACAGCACTAAAGGAAACAAAGAAAACACAAGCAGTAATGCTTCTGCATTACAGGCAATAAAATCAAAAGGTAAGCTTGTAATAGGAACAAGCGCCGATTATCCACCATATGAATTCCATAAAGAAATAGATGGAAAAGATAAGATAGTTGGATTTGATATTGATATTGCAAAAGAAATGGCAAAAGATTTAGGAGTAGAACTTGAAGTAAAAGATATGGCGTTTGATGGATTGTTAGTAGCACTTCAATCAGATAAAATAGATATGGTATTTGCAGGTATGACTCCAACAGATGAAAGAAAACAAAATGCAGATTTCTCAGATATATATTATAATGCGACACATAGATTTGTACTTAGATCAGGTGATGAAGCTGGAATAACTAAAATGGAAGATCTAAAAGGAAAGAAAATTGGAGTGCAAAAAGGTTCAATACAAGAAGGTATAGCAAAAGATAACTTTGATGCAGCAAATATTAAGTCATTAGACAAGGTTACTGATTTAATATTAGATTTAAAGAACAATAAAGTTGATGCGGTTTTAGCTGAACAACCAGTTGCCAAAATAAATGTTGAAAAAAACGAAGGTATTGCAATTGCAGATAAATTGGAGATTACAGATCCAAATGGAGGATCTGCTGTAGCTATGAAAAAAGGCTCGGCAGATCTATTAGAACAAGTTAACAAGACAATAAAGAGATTAAAAGATGAAGATAAGATAAACCAATTTGTGGTAGATATAAATAAATTAGTTGATTGATGTTATTTGAGGCTAAGAAGTACGATAGAAAATAACGAGTTAGAGATGTAGTATATATTTTGTTATTGACAAGGTGAATTTAGATAATACTATTTATTCCTTCATGAAAGTTATTTAAAATTTCAGAAGTTATATTGGAATTATTTAAAATCACTTTGTACCCATTGTGGGTATAAGTTTGACTGAAACCAGGTGATAAAGAGAGCTTCACCTGAGAAGTTTTACCTTGTACTAAGTAATGAAAGTTTTTAGCATATAGAAACTATAAGGTAATACATACCAGTATAGTAGAATGCAAAATATACTGACATCATAGCTTGTTATTTTTTTGAGTATTAGATATATGTTGTAAATTCACAATGCACGTTTCACAATTCACAATTGTGGCTAAAATTCTTGTAATATTTTTAGAATTATGATGAAGGATTATTTTTTAAATATATATATTTAAAATTATTTTTATATTGGAAATTAACAACAGTTGAAAATTATCGGATAATGTCTTATAATTAAAAATTAGTGACTATTTTATTATATGTGTATTATTAAGTGAAGCTTGATTCAGATGGGGGGAGTCCTTAGCTGGATATTAGTTGAACTTATATAGGGTCGTGTCACTATTATCTCTCACTTAAGCAGGGAACCTAAATATATGATTTAGTGTGAATCGGTTACTCATCTGACTTTAGGAAGAGGAGTTTCATATATTGTGAGAGTATTACAGTGACTAGACATCAGATAAAGAACTAGGAGGGAAAATATTGAATTTTACATTTTTAGGAAAATACTCTGAATATTATTTAAAAGGTGCAGAAATCACTATTGTACTAGCATTTTTTGCAGTGCTATGTGGTACAATCTTGGGTCTCGCATTAACTCTTTTAAGGCGTTCAAAATTTAAACTAATAAGCTATATAGCAACAGCTTATGTAGAATTTGTAAGAGGTACTCCACTTCTAGTTCAAATCTATATAATCTATATAGGATTACCTAAGCTTATAGGAATAGATATGCCTGATATGACTGTTGGATCAATAGCTTTAGCATTAAACTCAGCAGCATATATATCTGAAATAATAAGAGCTGGAATCGAAGCAGTGGACAAAGGTCAAATGGAAGCAGCTAGAAGTTTAGGAATGAATCAAGGATTAGCAATGGTTCATGTTATAATTCCACAAGCATTTAAGAATATATTACCTGCTCTTGGAAATGAATTTATTTCTGTAATAAAAGAATCATCAATGGTTTCTGTTATAGGTGTTGCAGAACTTATGTACAATGCAAGTATTGTAAGAGGAAATACAGCTTTAGGATTAGAACCAATAATTGTAGCAGCAGTAGTTTACTTTGTTTTAACTTTCACTTTGACAAGATGTTTAGGTTATGTTGAAAGGAGGATGAAAGCAAGTGATATACGTTAAAGATTTACATAAAAGCTTTGGAAAAAATAAGGTGTTAAAAGGAATAGATGAGCATATCAGCAAAGGTGAAGTTGTAGTTGTAATTGGGCCTTCTGGATCAGGAAAAAGTACATTTTTAAGATGTCTTAACTTATTGGAAACTCCTACATCTGGGCAAATTACTTTTGAAGATAAGGATATAACATCAAAGGCAACTAATATAGATAAGATGAGAGAAAAAATGGGGATGGTATTCCAACAATTTAATTTATTTCCTCATAAAACAGTCTGTGAAAATATATGCCTAGCTCCTATTAAAGTAAAAGGAATTTCTAAAGATGAAGCTAAAAATATAGCAGAAAATTTATTAAATAAGGTTGGTTTGATAGATAAAATAAATGCTTACCCATCATCATTATCAGGTGGACAAAAGCAAAGAATTGCAATAGCTAGAGCTTTAGCTATGCAGCCAGATGTTATGTTATTCGATGAACCAACATCTGCTTTAGATCCTGAAATGGTTGGAGAAGTTCTAAATGTTATGAAAGATCTTGCAAAGGAAGGTATGACAATGGTAGTTGTTACACACGAAATGGGATTTGCAAGAGAAGTTGGAGATAGAATATTATTTATGGATGAAGGAAAAATATTAGAATCTGGGACTCCAGAGGAAGTATTTAAGAATCCTAAAAACCCACGTACAATAGACTTTTTATCTAAAGTTTTATAATTAACTATACAACAAGGCGTTCACCAAATAACTATTTTTTATTAGTTATTATGGTGAACGCCTAAAATTTTAATATAGATAAACTAATTATAATCCATACTTATGCGTATAGCTCACCGAAATGAATAATATACTTTTGTTCCAGTTTCTAGGTAATTCTGATGGGTGATTCTAAGGCTATAAAGTTGCACCCAAAGTGCTAGCCTCAAAGAACAAGCTTTGAACTAGCACATTTGGAACAACTTATAGCCAAAGAATCACATCCATCAAAATTACCAATGAAACATTCCACAAAAGTATATTACTCATTTCTAGGTGGAGAATATTTCATAGTCTAAGTATAGTTTATGATTGCGCTATCTATAGATACCCTAACTAAGAGTAGGAATTTACCGAAATTATAAGAATTATTATTTGGGAAACTTATGAAAATTTCGCTAAAGGTTTTAAGCATAAGGCTGTATTAGCCTTAACGTATTCGAACTTTTAGTTTAACAAGCTAAAAGTAGTACGAAGGAGAAGAAAATTTATGTGGTGTAATCCTAGTTGAAAGCCACATGCCAAGTGAAATTACTATAAACATAATATGGAGAGCTAATACAATTAATGGTGCGGCTAAATTAACTCCGCCTTTTTTACGTAATTTATTTATATATTCAGTATTGCTGAGATTTTGTATATTGATAACATTCATTTTGAAGTCTTTAATCTTACGTTCGCAATTGTTAAGATAAATAAAATTTGCATATAAAGTTAATATAATTCTTATGAGTAGTAGCAAAGATAAGTGTATTCCCTTTGGAAAAATCGCTGAAGATACTAAGGTTAAGAGTATCAAAGCAGCTCCTGGAATATAAAGTTTTCTGTATAATAACCAATAGTAACCGAAGAAAAAACATGGCCAGTTCCAAGATAAAAATTTATGTTTATCGTTATATTTGTTGAGGTGCTTAATATAGAAACCGCTATTATTACCAATAAAGATAGCTAGTTCGTCTCGAGAAATATTGTTGCTTTTATTGTAAGGAATAGAATATATATTTTTAAATTTGTTTGTATTCTGATTATTATAATAGTCATTTCTATTATGATAGACTTTTTTTTGATTAAAGTTATCATTAGATTTGGAGTTGTTTTCAACATGATCTACTTTAATATCAGCATTAACTCTACTATTTAAGTTTTCTTCAGTATAATCTATATTAGTTTTTTCAGTATTTTTAATCGTATTACCGAAATAAGAACACATAGGATTTATACACACATCATTTATTCCTAGTTCTTCTGAACAATGTGGACATTTCAAAATTATATCCTCCTTTTAATAGCACTTAATACTAAAAGAATATTACAAATTTATCCAATTAACAATGAGAAGGACAGCAAATAGGATAAGGCAAAAAGGAATAATGAATTGAAAAAATTTAGGTGAGGGTTCAGCTTTATTTATACTTATAGTTTTAAGGATAAGTATATGCATTAAATGGGATGCAGCGATATAGAAAAAGTACAGCCGCTATTTCAAACTAGAAGTTTCTTGGTTTGAAATAACGGCTGTATTTTTATGTGTAGTGTTTGTCTATAGTAATGACACAGTTATAAGAAGGATGATATTTCTTTACTCCTTCAGATATTATATTTATAAGTTCAGTATCAGTTATAGAAAGTTTTTTTGATGGTTCAATAACAACGTCAAAAATTAAGTTCTTGATATCACCTTCACCGACTACTCTAAAATCATGTATTGACTCTATATAATCATATTTTTCAATTATGGATAGAATTTCATCATAAGCTTCTTTGACTTCGCCTTCAATAATGCAGATAGGATCGATGTGAATAACTAAGTAAATCTTAAGTGCTTTTGAAATTTCTCTTTCAGCTTTATCAATCACTTCGTGAATATCTACAACGTTAATATTTCCAGGAATTTCAGCATGAATAGATGCCATACATTTACCCGGACCATAATTGTGAACTATTAAATCATGTGAGCCGAGGATGTTATCATAAGACAAAACCATTCTTTCTATGGATTCAACAAGTTCTGGATCTGGCGCTTCTCCTAAAAGTGGATTTATAGTATCTTTAACTAAATTGAAACCGGCATAAACAATGAATAATGCAACAAACATTCCTATATATCCGTCTATAGGGAAAGAAGTGAATTTTGAAGCTAAAAATGAAATAGCCACACAAGTAGTGGTAAATACATCCCCTAGAGCATCTGTAGAAGCAGCTTTTAGAGCAGAGGAATTAATCTTTTCACCAATAAATTTATTAAATTTAGAAAGCCAAATCTTAAAAAATATTGATACTATAAGCAGAATAAATGAAACTAACTCGAAAGCAACTGGTGATGGATTAACTATTCTTTCAAATGAAGATTTTATAAATTGCAGACCAACTAACATTACCATGAAGGCAACAATAAGTGCTGAAAGATATTCTATCCGCCCATGACCAAAGGGATGTTCTCTATCAGCTGGTTTATTTGAAAGTTTAAAACCTAAAATAGTAATTAAAGAGGAGGCTGCATCAGAAAGGTTATTAAAAGCATCAGCCATTATAGCTATACTCGAAACTATTACTCCAACAGAAAGTTTTATTATAAATAAAATAATATTTACTACAATACCTATGATACCGCCAAGAACACCGTAAGAATTTCTAACTGTGTCATCTTTAACATTAGAATTATCCTTAACAAATTTATTAACTATAAGTTCAAAAAACATGAAATACACTCCAATCATAAGAAATTACCAATAAGCATTACATCTATTATATTAAATATTTTTAGTTAAGCAAGTATTTTTTTACCAGAAGTTAAGCAATCTAACACTAATAAATATATATTTCATATTTTAAATATATTCTAAGTTTATAGTAGCACTTTACTGTGTTATAATTTATATAGAAAATATTCGAGGGGGCAATTTTTATGAAGGATATTATATTTACTGGTGCAGCAGTTGCAATTGTTACACCTTTTACAGAAGATGGAATTAATTTCTCTGAATTAAAAAAACTAATTGATTTTAATATAGAGAATGGTACAGATGCAATTGTAATTGCAGGAACTACGGGTGAGTCTTCAACTATGACTGATGAAGAACACAGGGAAGTTATTAGATTTACAGTAGAATATGTAAATAAAAGAGTACCAGTTATTGCGGGCACAGGGTCTAATGATACAGTTTATGCTGTTGAATTATCAAAATACGCTGAAAGCGTTGGTGCAGATGCACTTTTATTAGTAACACCATATTACAATAAAACTACTCAAACTGGTTTAATAAAACATTACAATTATATTGCGGATAGAGTTAATATCCCAATAATTCTATATAATGTACCATCAAGAACAGGAGTTAATATAGCACCTGAAACATATGCAGAATTAGCTAAGCATCCACGTATAGTTGCAACAAAAGAAGCTAGTGGGGATCTTTCAGCGATTGCAAAGATAAAAGCGATATGCAAAGATGAACTTAATATATATTCTGGAAATGATGATCAAATAGTTCCGATATTATCACTTGGGGGAAAAGGCGTTATTTCAGTCTTTTCGAATATTATGCCAAAAGAGTCGCATGAAATTTGTAGTTTATATTTTGAAGGAAAAGTAGAAGAAAGCTGTAACCTTCAAACAAAATATTTAGATCTTATAAATACGTTATTTATAGAAGTAAACCCAATTCCAGTAAAGACTGCATTAGGAATTATGGGATATAACGTAGGACCACTTAGAATGCCATTATTCCCAATGGAAGGCAAGAATCTAGAAAAATTACGTGAAGAACTTGCTAAAAATAATCTTATATAAGTTTTAGTGTGTATTTTAAGTATAGATAAATAATATTTAATTTAGATTTATAAAATAATTCATATAAATAAGCAATATATTAATGAACGCTTGGATATTATAAATTCGGGCGTTTATTTTCGTTCTTTACAAAGAAATTATAAAAAGTTAAATTTATAGATAATTATTGGAAATGTCAGAAATATATATTTTACGAGGCAGATGCGTAAGAATTTTTTTGTCTACCATTGTACTGCATCAAACTATTTTATAGATAAGCCAATTATAAGCTGGATTTATATTATGAGATATATCCCACTAGAAACTGGAACAAAAGTATATTATTCATTTCGGCGAGTTATATGCATAAGTTAAGGTCTTAGTTGGGTTATCTATATGAATTAGATCCAAATTAAAATTTAGATGTATTTTACCCATGGAATAAAATTATTTCTAGAAAAATATAAAAAATTTTAGAGAAATTATGTAATTGTTCATTTTTATACATATATTCCATATAGAAGACTAATTTAAATGGGAGTGTGTTAAAAATGAAAGAAAGAAAATCTGTTAAATTACGAGTTGATATGTATGATGATACTAAATCTAAAATAATAGATACAATGGATGAAAGGGACCTTGTTCAGTATATTTGGATTAGACTTATTGTTTTAGCTGGGAAGGTAAACTTAGAAGGGAAATTATTTTTGTCTAGAAATATTCCATACACAATGGAAACCCTTGCTATAGAATTTAATAGAGATATTGAACGAGTAAAATTAGCTATGAAAGTTTTAATTGATTTAGAAATGATTGAGTTTAGTGAAGATAAAATCTATAAAGTAAAAAACTTTGCTAAGCATCAAAATATTAAAATAAATAAGAATACTGAAATCAAGAATAATGTAGTAAAAGAAAATGATTCTAGTCACAAAAGAGATGAGTCTAAAATTAAAGATAGAGAAAATCTAATAGGTGTTGATTTAAAAAGTAGTGGATATAAAAGTATTGATCATATTGTTAGAAATAAAACTGCTAAAATCGAAGATAAGAGTATTATGATTGCTAATAAAGAGATAAATGAAAAAAATAATGATGATAATAATATTAACAATTATAATAAATATAATGAAAATTCTACTAGGATGGATTCTGAATTTGTGAATAAAGGTAATACAGAAAATGAAAGCTTTGCAAATAGTAATAAAAATAATAGTAATAGTAATACTATAAGTGCTGAAAGAACTCAGAATAATGATACTATAAATGCTAGTATAGATTCTACTAATAATAAAGATAACAATGAAAACATAGAATGTATAGATAATACTAGAAATGCAGATGTGATAGCTAGTAATAATATTTACACCAACAACAATGCTAATATGAATATCAGCTTAGAAACTCAAAAAGGTTCCTGTGAAAGTAATGTAACTAATGCAAAGTCAAGTATACCAATTTCTGTGCAGAAGAAGAACAATAAGAGCAAAAGAAAGTCTAGAAATAAAAATGATATTAACGAGATAAATTTAAATGACGATGATGAAGAAATATTTGAACTTTGTTCAGGAGATGTGCCGTTAGGAAAAGATGAAAAAGTAGTTATGGCTTTTACTATGTAGGTATTATCTAATATAAAATTTTCTAGATAATCACACATATAAAATATGCATTATTTTCTAAAAAGGTATATAATATTAAAAGTGAATTTAATATTGTTTAATGTTTTATGAGAAAAATTTAATTTATGTAGGGAGAGATAATAACTATATGAATAATGCGCAAGAATTATTAGATTTTATAAATAAGGGTAAGACGGCTTTTCAAAGTACTTATGAAATTAAAAATATTTTAGATAAGCAAGGTTATACAGAAATTAAAGAAGAAGATAAATGGGAATTAAAAAAAGGTAGTAAACACTATATTATAAAAAATAACTCTGCATTAATTGCCTTTGAAATAGGGAATGGTGATATTGAAAAAGATGGGTTCAGATTAATAGGCGCACATACTGATTCACCAGGATTTAGAATAAAGCCAAATCCAGAAATGAAAGTTGAAGGACATTATGTGAAATTAAATACTGAAGTATATGGAGGGCCAATACTAAGTACTTGGTTTGATAGACCTTTAAGCATAGCAGGAAGAGTAACTTTAAAAGGAGAAAATCCATTCAGTCCAAGAGTTGAATTATTGGATGTAAATAAGCCAATCTTAATTATTCCTAACTTAGCAATACATATGAATAGAAGCGTGAATGAGGGCTATGAATATAATAAGCAAAAAGATACTTTACCAATGCTTACAATAGTTGAAGATAAGCTAGAAAAGGATAATTATTTAATTAATTTAATAGCAGAAACTTTAAAGGTAGATTCTAGCGATATATTAGATTTCGATTTGTTTTTATATGAGTATGCAGAAGGTATGCTAATTGGCTTAAATGATGAATTTATATCATGCGGAAGACTAGATGATTTATGGATGGTATTTGCAGGATTAAAAGCTTTAATAAGCAGTAATGAAATTAAAGCAACGAAGGTATTAGTAGCTTTAGATAATGAGGAAATAGGAAGCTTAACATCCCAAGGTGCAAATTCATCAATTTTAGAAAATATTTTAGAGAGAATAACTTTAGGTCTTGAAAAAGATAGAGAAAGTTTCAAGAGAGCATTAAGCAATTCAATAATGATTTCAGCAGACTTAGCTCATGCAATACATCCAAACTATGTTGAAAAATGTGATCCTACAAATAAGCCTATGCTTGGAAAAGGGCCTGTACTTAAAATTGCAGCAGGTGGAAGTTATTCAACTGATAGTTATGCAAGTGCTGTCTTCAAAGGAATCTGTGAAAAAGCTGAAGTTCCATGCCAAGTATTTGTAAATAGATCGGATTTAAGAGGGGGAACAACCATTGGACCTATTACTGCATCAAAATTAAATATACCAGTAATAGATATGGGCGCACCACTACTAAGTATGCATTCAATAAGAGAACTAGCTACTGTAAAGGATAATGAATATACAATTAAAGCATTTACTGAGTTTTTCAAATAGTAGATCTTAATAGTAATTAATAATGGGAAATGTCTAAGCATCTATTAAAGTGCAGATTTCTTAATAACCTGTTAATTTTAAAGCATCAGCTAATATTTAATGAACGTTAATAAATAGCCATTTTAAGGTTGTCTATATGGCAACTTTAGATGGCTATTTTTTTATAGATTATGAATATAAGAATACTTTTTATAATTTTGGTAAAAATATCTCCGTTGGGTAATTGTTATTAATGTTAGGTGTATGAAAGAAAATAGTAAATCAATAATGAAAGTTATGTGTTTATATTTAGATAAAAAGTATGATTTTCTTATAGCGAGGTACTTTTGGGAAGTTATGTTTATAAAGTATAAAGATAAATAGACTATCATATTAACTTATTATTTTTTTGAATATACCAATAGTAAGAAGGGAGTTTTTTACTTGAGGAGAAATAATTCTTATGGAGTAAGAAAGAATGTTTTAAAAGAGTTAGCTGATGGATTTTCTTGCATCCATGAAAATTTTAGGTACTTTAGCAAATTATCTAAGAACGGATATAAAGTGCTTGGGGCATCTGAATGGCTTCTTGATAATATATACTTAATAGAAAAAGAGTACAAAGCGATAAAGATTGAGATGCCTATAGATTATTTTAAGGGACTATCTTCTATAGGTAATGTTAATTACAATAGAAATAAAGATAACCATACAGATGAAGATAATGAAAATAAGGAACTTATTCCACGTATTTTTGTAGTGGCAAAGGACTATATAAATAATGGAAATGAGATTGATTGTGATAAACTTATATCATATATAAACGGACTTCAAGGCGATACTGAGAATGGAAATTTTAATAATAAAGAGAAAATTTTCACTACAGGAGAATTGTGGGCATTCCCATTAATGCTTAAAATAGCTATAATAATAAATTTATCTAAATATACTAATGAACTTGTTGATATCCAAAAAGAAATCATAAGAGTAAGAGATATAGCTGAAAAGATAATAGATGCAATTAACAACAATAAGTTTGAAGAAAAAATAGGAAATATTAATGTTGGAAAAAATATTGGACCTTTATTTTTGAGAGAATTTTTTAGTGTATTAAGAGATAATTCTATAGAAGATCCAAGAATAAATGATCTTGTAGAATCTAAATGGAAAGTGAATTCTGATTTAGATAAAAATAATATTAGAAGTGATTTAAGAGAAGAAGTTTTAGAAAGAAATATTGGAGAATACATAACCTTTATTAGAAAAATTGAAGGAATAAGCTGGAGAAGATTCTTTGAAGAAACTTCTTTTGTTGAAAAAATACTTAAAAATGATCCGGCAGATATTTATAATAGCATGGATTTTGAATCTAAGGATTATTATAGGCATAAGCTCGAAAAGATGGCTAGAATATCAAACGCAGACGAAATTACTTTAGCTAGTAATATTTTAGAGCTTGCAAGAAATAGTAAAAATAATAAAGAAGAAAATTATAAACGCCATATTGGATATTACTTAATTGATGAGGGAATAAACGAGCTAAAGAAATATGGAAATAATATAAAAACAACTATATCTGCAAATACTTATGTAGCATGCAATATTTTTGGAACACTTTTAATAAGTTTTATTATTTTATTAATAAGCAGTTTATTAGGTGTTAGATACACTTTAGTACAATACGTAATTTCGTTCCTTATAATATTAATTCCAGTTAACGAAATAATAATTGGACTTACGAATTATACTGTGGGTAAAGTTGTTGATATTAGATTAATTCCAAAATTAAATTTTAGTTCAGGAATTCCTAAAGGAAATAAAACTGTGGTTGTAATACCGGCTATAGTAAATTCTAAAGAGAAAGTTAAAGAACTTATGAAAAAATTAGAAGTAGCATATTGCGGAAATAAGGATAAGAATATTTATTTTGCTTTGCTAAGTGATTTTCATGATTCTGAGCATGAGACTTCTCCAGAAGATGTGGAGATAATTAAATCTGGAGTTCAATATGCTAGAGATTTAAATGAGAAATATTCCGATGACTTTAAAAACGACCAAGGAGTTAGTGAAAATAGATTCTTTTTCTTTAGTAGAAAGAGAATCTATAATAAGAAACAAAATGTATTCATGGGCAGAGAAAGAAAACGTGGAAAGTTAATGGAATTTATGACTCTTATTAGAGGTGGTAAGAATCATACTTATAATGTTTTTAGCTCGGATATTGAAGAACTAAAACAAGTTAAGTATCTAATTACATTAGATGAAGATACTTTCATGCCTAGGGAAAGTGCTTTTAAACTTGTAGGGGCTATGAGTCATATTCTTAATATTCCTCATATAAAAGACAATAGAGTCGTAAGAGGATATGGAATAATGCAGCCTAAGGTGAGCATTAGTCTAGAAGCTAAGAATCAAACTTATTTTTCAAAAGTATTTGGAGGAGAAGAAGGAGTTGATGGGTATTCTGTTGCTTATTCTGATACTTATCAAGATTTATTTGGAGAAGGGTCTTTTACTGGTAAAGGGATAATATGTATAGATGAATTTTATAAAGTGTTAAGTAACTCAATAAAAGACGATACAGTCTTAAGTCATGATTTGCTTGAGGGTGGCATTGCAAGATGTGGATTATTAAGTGATGTGGAATTTATTGATGGATATCCAGCATTTTATGAATCTAGCTGCAAAAGATTGCATAGATGGGTTAGAGGTGATTGGCAGCTAATAGGATGGTTATTTTCAAATAAAATAAATTTATTATATAAGTGGAAGATATTTGATAACCTAAGAAGAAGTTTATTAGCACCTAATTTACTTCTTGCGCTTATATTATCTCTCACTGTGCTATTTGGAAGAAGTCAAGTTGCACTTCTTGCCTTCTTAGCTTTAATAACTCCATTAGTATTTGTCGTAACAGATTTTGTTGTAACACCTAAAAATAAATTAATGGGAGCATTTAAAACGCTAGAGCAGATAGTGCTGATAGTAAGTTTCATTCCTTATCAAGCTTTTTTGATGCTTGACGCTATAATAGTAACACTATATAGAGTAGTGATCTCTAAGAAAAATCTTTTAGAATGGCAGTCAGCAGAACTTGTAGAAAAAAACTCAAGGAATAATTTTATTAATTATTTAAAGAGAATGTGGATTGCTCCTATAATGGGTCTGCTTGTATTATACTTATCGTTTTATAGTTCATTAGGAGTAGTTACTTATAGTGTAGTGGTTGCGGCATTATGGATAGTTAGCCCTTATATGGCTTATACCATAAGTATTAAACGTCCAGAACACAAGAAGAATACTTTAAAGAATGAAGAAAAAACTTACTTAAGAAAAATTTCTAGAAGAATATATGCTTATTATGAGGATTTTGTTAATGAAGAAAACAACTACCTAGCTCCAGATAACTATCAGGAAAAGCCATTTAAGGGAGTTGCACATAGAACCTCTCCAACTAATATAGGTATGGGAATTACTTCAAGTATTGCTGCATATGACCTAGGGTATATAACCATGGCAGAGTTTGTTGACAGAATAGAACTTATATTAAATAGCATGAAAACTCTTCAAAAGGTAAATGGGCATTATCTAAATTGGTATGATACCAAAACAAAAGAGCCTTTATGGCCTAGATATGTATCAACAGTTGATAGTGGAAATCTTCTAGGGAATTTGTGGGTACTAAAGAGGTCTATGGAGGAGCTTAAGCATAATAAAGTTATAAGGGTAAAGGAAGTTACATCTTTAAATGATATTTATAAAATAATTGAAGATGAAGCTCCTAATCTGAAACTTAAATTTTCTTCCCATATCAACATTGGAGAATATATAAAGGTATTAAATGAAATTTTATTTAAAATTCAAGATTTAAAGGAAACAGATCAGATAATTAGCTTAAAGCAGAAACTTAAGTCAGAAAAAGATAATATGAATAATGAAAACAACTTAAGTGATGAAGAACAAAATAGTATAGGTGAATTAAAAATTGAGAGTGAAGAAGCAAGATACTGGATTGATAAGCTTATAGGTGAGGTTAGAAAAAAGATTAACTATTATAGCTTTATTTTTGAAGGTATAGAAAAGTTATATAGTAAGGAGTTTTTCGAAGGAGTACCAGATATTGTTGAATTAATCCACAGATGCGAGAATTATAGAAGAAAAAATGGGGATAGTTTCAGAGGCAAATTTAGAGAAAAGATAAATAATTTAAAAAATTACATAGATAAAATAGATAATATAATACAAGATATTGATAAAATAACAGAAGAAATGGATTTTACTTTTCTGTATGATAAAACTAGAGGACTATTCTCCATTGGATATAATGTAGAGGAAAATTCTCTTGGAAACTCCTATTATGATTTGCTTGCATCTGAGTCAAGAATAGCATCTTTTGTCGCGATAGCTAAAAATGATGTGCCTTCTTCTCATTGGTTTAAGCTAGGACGTTCCATGACTAATGCATTCCATACTCATTCACTAGTATCTTGGAGTGGAACTATGTTTGAGTATTTTATGCCATCATTAATAATGAGGAATTATCCTAAGACTTTACTAAGTCAAACTTATAAGTCTGTCATAAAGGCACAAAAAAGCTTTGCTAAGCAAAAGAAAGCTCCTTGGGGAATATCAGAATCTGCATTTTATGAATTTGATGCAGCGGAAAATTATCAATACAAGGCATTTGGAGTACCTGGACTTGGTCTTAAGCGAGGACTTGAAGATGATCTTGTAATATCTCCATATTCAACATTAATGGCTATTTCTTTTGATAAAGATTCTGGAATTAAAAATCTTAAAGAACTTGAAAAGTTAGGCGCACTAGGAAGATATGGTTTCATAGAGGCTTTAGATTATACTAAAGCTAGGAAAGATAAGTACATAATGACACTTTCTAAAAGTGATCTTCTTGAGCAGAATATTTCAACAAATGGAAAAAATTATACACAAAATGTGGATAAGTATGAGGATTATGTGGATAACTACGAAAAAATAGTGGATAATACACAGGATAAAAATACAAGTTATATGAATGATAAGCATGTTGATAATGTGAATAATGTGAATAAAAATGATGAAAGTAGTAGGATTCACATGAATAATGGCGATGAGAGCAGCTATGATAGCTCAAGTTATCCACAGAAGGTTAATAAAGTTGCAACTTATATGGTACACCATTTAGGAATGTCACTTATGGCTTTGGATAATATTCTATGCAATGATATTTTGATAAATAGATTTCATGATCTTCCTGAGATAAAATCTACAGAACTTTTATTAAAAGAAAAAATTCCACAAAATGTTGTCTTTGAAAGAAATGAGGATTTTTCTGTTAAGAACAGATATTTTGAGGGAGAGATTTTGATTCCAAGAGTATTTGAAAAAGTAAATCAGGATAGTCCACAAGTATTACTGTTAAGCAATGGTGAATATTCATCTATGTTAACAGTAAACGGAAATGGATATTCAAAAAAGAATGATACCATGCTTTATAGATGGAAGGGAAACTCTACAAGTGATGATAGTGGAATGTTCTTCTATATAAAGAACTTAAATTCAAATGAATATTGGAGCTCAACCTTTGAACCTTGTAAAGATCTTGGGGATAAGTATTCAGTTGAGTTTAATTTAGATAAAGCTAAATTTAGTAGAAAAGATGGCAACATTGAGACTTCGATGGAAGTTTCAATATCATCAGAAGAAAACTTTGAAGTTAGAAAATTAACTTTAAATAACAAAGGAGATAATGGAAGAAGTATTGAAATAACAAGTTACATGGAAGTGACTCTAGCTACATTCAGTGCTGACGTAGTTCATCCAACATTCTCTAATTTATTTGTTCAAACAGAATATGATGAAAAGGAAAGTGTTCTTATAGGAAGCAGAAGAGGTAGAGTTAAGAATGCAAAGATTCCATATATTTTCCATAAGGCGGTTGTTAATGGAGAATTAGAAGGAAGCATTTCATATGAAACTTCAAGAATAAACTTTATAGGAAGAAATAGAGAATTGAAGAATCCAAAAGCTATGGATAATGATAAAGCTTTAGATAATACTGTGGGAACAGTTTTAGATCCTATAATGAGTATAAGAACAAGAATTAGATTAGAGCCTAACTCTAAGAAGGAAATTTATTATATAACTGGGATATGTGAATCCAAAGAACAAATACTTGAAATATGCAGAAATAACAATGACAACAGTAAGCTAGAGAGAGTATTTAAAAATTATAGCATAAGTGCACAGCTTGAACTAAAGACTTTAGGAATAAGAAGTGCTATAGCTAATATATTCCAAAGCGCTGCAAGCTCAATTTTCTTTCTAACTAATACTAGAAAAAATAGAGAAGAATATATTAGGAATATTTCAAGACATCAAAAGGATTTATGGGCATATGGAATCTCAGGAGATTTACCTATTATAATGCTATCTATAGAAAATGAAGAAGACATAAATTTAGTATATACCATGGTAAAATTTCACAATTACTTAAGAATTAAAGGAGTTAAGTTAGATCTAATTATATATAATAATGAAGAAGTTTCTTATGATGAACCACTTCAAAAAAATATAATGGAAGTAATAAGGTCATCCAATGTAGGTAATTACCTTAATAAAGCGGGTGGAATATTTATTCACAATAAAGCAACCATGGATGTTGAAATTAAGAATTTACTAATAGGAATTTCTAGAATATATGTAGATAATAATAATCCGTTAAGTTCATATGCATATAATGAAAAGAATTTTAATAGATATATGGACTTAGATGATGAGGGATTAGATTCACGTATAGCTTTAAGAAATAATTCAAGGTTCAAGGATAAATATAAGAATGAAAATATTAATGAAGATACAGATGGCGAAAACATACCTTATGAAGTATATGATAATGATGAAGAAGTAATTAATATTCATGATTTAATAAAGAATATTAATGAGCCAGAAGATCAAGATGATATTGATGAATTAGAAATAGATAAGAAATCTAATCAAAGTAAGAAGGAAAGAGAGTTAGTTTATAACTCGGAAATTTCTAGTTTAGTTGATTTAGATTTGGATGTATCAAAAGATTCTAATAATTATAGTAAAGATGCGGATGAAGATCCTGACGTAAGAGATTTAGATTTCTTTAATGGTTATGGTGGATTTTGCAAGAAAGATAATAGTTATATAATAAAACTATCTAATTACAGAAATACGCCAGCACCGTGGATTAATGTTATTTCAAATGATGACTTCGGATTTCATATATCAGAAGTAGGATCAGGATATACTTGGTGTGGAAATTCTAGAGAAAATAAAATAACACCTTGGAGTAATGACTATATTAGAGATCCTATAGGAGAAGCATTATATATTAAAGATAATGACTCAGGTGAGTATTTTTCAATAACACCAAAACCTGTAAGAGATTCAGGTGATTATTTAATAAAACATAGCTTTGGATACTCTGAATATAGGCATACAGCATACAATATAAAAGGAAAGCTAGAAATTTTTGCTCCTAAAAATGAAAGATTAAAAATTCAGAGGGTTACGCTAGAAAACTTGAGTAATGAGGATAGAAGTATTTCACTATTCTACTATGCAAAACTTGTTTTAGGTGTTTATGAGTATGATAGCTCAAGATATATCTCAACATATATAGGTGGAGATGAATCAAACTATAAAGAAACAATGGATGTAGTAAATGGAAGCAGCATTGAAAATAGTAATGAAGATTTTGAATTCAAAAATAAATTTATAGGTGCTCATAATCCATACAGTGAATATTTTGGAAAGTTAAATGCTTACTTAACCATTATAGGTGGGAAAGAATTGAGTTTCACTGGAGATAATAAAGAGTTTTTAGGTATTGGAGGAGAAACCTTTAGTCCTGAGGCTCTAAAACATAATAGATTAAGCAATAAGTCTGGTGGCATCTATGACCCTTGTTTAGCCGCACAAACAAGTATTATTTTAAGAAAAGGTGAGAAAAAGGAACTGCTAATCCTATTTGGTCAAGATGAAAAAGAAAAAATAGATGAATTAATAAGTAAATACAAGATTTTTGGAAATGCGGAAAATGAATTAGATAAAGTAAAACAATATTGGAGCAATTTCCTAGGAAATATACAAGTTAAGACACCAGATAAGTCATTAGATTATCTTTTGAATGGATGGCTTTTATATCAAACTTTAAGTTGTAGATATTTAAGCAGAAGTGCATTTTATCAAAGTGGTGGTGCTTATGGATTCAGAGATCAGCTTCAAGATTCTATGTCACTTGGCTTTGTAAATCCAGAAATAACAAAGGCGCAAATACTAAGAAGTGCTTCAAGACAGTATGTAGAAGGTGATGTTCAACATTGGTGGCATCCTGTTGTTAATTCGGGAATAAGAACTAGATTTAGCGATGATTTATTATGGCTTCCTTATGTAACTGCCGAATATATTAACTCTACAGGAGATTACGATATTTTAAATGCTACTGCTCCGTACTTAGAAGATGAACCTTTAAGAGAAGGTGAAGATGAAAGATATACGATAGTAAATCAATCATCAAAAGAAGGAACTATATATGAGCATTGTTTAAAAACTATAGAAAAGAGTTTGAACTTTGGTATTCATAATATTCCTTTAATGGGTAGTGGAGACTGGAACGATGGAATGAGTACTGTTGGAAACGAAGGAAAAGGAGAAAGCGTATGGCTTGGCTGGTTCCTATATTCAATATTAGAAAGCTTTATTCAAATTGCAGATAAACAAAACGATAAGAAAACAAAAGAACATTTTGAAGAAAGAAGAGAGTTTATACGAGAAAACCTAGAGAAGAACGCTTGGGATGGCGGCTGGTATAGAAGAGCATACTTTGATGATGGTACACCTCTTGGCTCAAGAGAAAATCCAGAATGTAGAATTGACTCATTAGCTCAGAGTTGGGCAATTATATCAGGCGCAGGACAGAAGGAACGTAGCATTGAAGCAATGGAAGCCGTGGATAATAACCTTGTAAAGAAAGATAAGGGAATGATCCTATTGCTTGCACCACCATTTAGTAATTCTAAGTTAGAACCAGGTTATATAAAAGGATATGTGCCAGGTGTAAGAGAAAATGGAGGCCAATATACTCATGCTGCGGTTTGGGTTATACTTGCTTTAACTAAACTTGGGCTAGGTGATAAAGCAGTAAGCTACTTTAATATGATAAATCCTATAAATCATGCAAAGACAGAGTTAGAGTGTATGACATATAAAGTAGAACCTTATGTAATGGCAGCGGACGTGTATATAAAAGAGCCTCATGCAGGAAGAGGAGGCTGGAGTTGGTATACAGGAGCTTCAGGATGGATGTACAGAGTTGGCGTTGAAAATATCTTGGGACTTAGAAAGGTTCAAGACAAGGGATATGCTATAAATCCTTGTATACCAAAATCTTGGAACGAATTTGAAATAAAGATTACAAATGAAAGAGAAGATTACACTATAAAAGTATCTAGATCAAATGATGAAAATGGATTAAACGTAAATACTAAGAATAATGAGCAAAATAATAATTATCAAAGTGATGTAACATCCATACCTTATAGCTCAGAAAATAGTGATAATCAAGTTGTTACAAAGGTAGTTGTAAATGGAAAAGTAATGAAAGATAAACTTATTCCAAGAAACCGTGGCAAGCTAGAAGTTTTTGTATACTTAAAATGAGTATATAGATGAACATATTTACAAAGTTGATAAAAAATCAAGTTCATATCTTCACTAGAAATCATAAATATATTTGTGAAGAAAACATTTGAAAATGAGCTACTAAGACTATTAGTTGTAGGTTGTTCCGATTTAGCTTGTCACACTGAAAGTGGGAGCACGCTAAAGTGGTGAAACCTGCAACTTAGAATCTTTAGCGATATTTTCATAGCTTTTCGGAACAAAATATTTATGATTTCGGTAAGCTACCACATGAAATTAGTTTTCCACTAAAGCTAAGTTTTCAGTTGATGATCATATAAACTTAATTTAAAAGTCGTATATATAATATTGTTAGAAACTTAGAGTAAATTAATTTAAGCTGTATAAGATGATTTTATAATTATCTTATACGGCTTTTTGTTTTTTTATAAAAGTATAGAGATTTCCATTCATATATGTTGCAATTCACAATACATATTTCATAATTCACAGTTACGGCTAAAGTTCTTGTAATATTTTTAGAATTATGATGAAGGATTATTTTTGCAATATATATAACTAGCGATTTTAATGATCTAAGCAGTATGAAAAGTTAAGAGTGCCACCATGAAATTGATATTACTTAGTCTAAGTAAATCTATTCATAAAATTAAGTCTAAGACTAACTTTTCTTTAGAATTTTATTAAATATGTAGTTTATTATATAAAAAACATTATAAATGTTGATAATAGCTAGTAATATGTTATAATTTATCAATAATGCATGAAAAATAAGCATAACTTGTAAAAGAATAAGTATATTTATTGTAATAAACATAATTTTTATAGTGTAAAAAATAATTCTAAAACTACTACTTATTTTATAAGAAATATTGATAAGGGGAGAAAATAAATGGGATTGATTAGAAAACAATATGAAAAGACAATGGACAAGCAAACAAATAATAAAGATAAAAATAGCTCTGTGAAAATAAAGAGCATAAAAAGCGAACTCCTAATCACAATGTTATCAATATCCGTTGTACTGACTCTTGGAATTATTTTATGTGTAAGCACTATTTTATCGAAATATTATGATAATGAAATAAATAGTAAGAATGAAATGTTATCTAAGCTTATATCAAAAAATGTTTCTTCTTTTATGGATACGGCATATAAAGTGACAGAAGATCTGGCATATAATTCAGAAGTAAGAGAAGGAAGTAAAGATACAAAGGAAAAAGTACTTAAAGAAACTAAAGACAGAAATCCATATTTTGAATTATTGTATATGCAGGATGAAAAAGGAATGCAGACTGGGAGATCATCAGGGGATCTTGCTGACAGATCAGACAGATGGTGGTTTGCGCAAGCAAAAAGTTCTTTATCATCGTTTGTATCAAAATCATATTACTCAGTTTCTTCTAAGAATCCAGTAACTTCAATATTTGTTCCTTTGGTTGAAGATAACAAGTTTGTTGGAGTAATGGGATCTGATATTAATTTAGAAAAATTGCAGGAAGTAGTAAGTGAATATTCAGATGAAGCATCAGGAAGATATTCTTTCATAATAGATGGAGAGGGTGTTGTTGTTGCACATCCTAATACCGAAGTGATTGAAGAATTATATAATTATAAAAACCAAACTAGAACAACTGGAGTCAAAGAGGGAAATCCTAAGGAAGAACCGATAGAAGTGTCGGATGGGTTAAAAGAAATTATAGCTCAGTTGATGGCTGGGAATGATGGTAGCCTTAAGTATAAAGAAAATGGTCAAAATTACTATGCATCTTATACGAACATAAAATTAGATGGGAATTCATTTAATTGGTCAGTCATAACAGTTCAAAAGGAATCCAGTGCAAAAGCTATTATAAATAAAATAACAAAAATTTCATTAATTGCAGGCTTAATAATATTACTTGCAGCAGCTGCAGTAATCATGTATGTATCGAAAAGAATTTCAATGCCTATAATAGAAATATCAAACTTATTATCTATAGCATCAACTGGTGATTTTACAGTAAAATCTTCTACTAGAGCGAAAAATGAAATTAAATTATTAGGTGAAAGCTTCAATGAGATGATGAGTAAGGTTTCTGCTTTATTAATCAAAACAAAAGATTTGACTCATGATATGAAAGAGAGTTCTGCAATTTTGGCTGAAAAGTCTCAGGAAACAACTAATGTGGCAAGGGATATAAATATTACATCACAAGAAATAGCGCAAGGAGCATCTAATCAAGCTAGTGGAGCAGAAGAGAGTGCAAGACTTGGAGAAGACATGAGGGGAGAATTTAATCAGTTAGAGGAAAAGACTAATCTAATGATTAATGAATCAATCAATTCATCTAAAGCAATTGCAAATGGAATTAACAAGGTTCAAGATTTAAAAGAAAAGGCACAAACAACAATTTCCATTGTAGAAAAAACTCAAGGAAATATAGAAAGCTTAAGTGATAAATCTAAGAATATAGAAAATATACTTGGAGTTTTAAAGGGGATTGCAGAGCAGACTCAGTTACTTGCACTAAATGCATCTATAGAAGCGGCAAGAGCAGGGGAAGCTGGCAAAGGTTTTGCAGTAGTTGCAACAGAGATTCAAAAATTATCACAAAATTCAGCAGTATCAACTAAAAATATAGCAGAGATAATTTTAAATATAAAGCAAGATATATTAAGCAGTGTAAGTGATATGAAAAAAGTAAAAGAAGTATCTATGGATCAATTCGTTTCAGTAAATGAAGTGAATGAAGCCTTTAATAATATTACACAGGCGACTGACACAATAACAACTGCAATAGACTATATGGGAAGCTTTGTTGAAGAAATGCATGACAAAAATGAACAAGTGGTTAATTCAATTAATAATATTGCAGCAATATCAGAAGAAACAGCAGCATGCTCAGAGGAAGTAACGGCATCAATTCAAACTCAAACGGAAGCTATTTTAGAAGTATCACAGGAAGTGGAAAAATTGAAAGAAAAAGCTGAGCGTTTAGAAATGGAAGTTGATAAGTTTAAAATTTAATAAATTCTCAATGTAAATAGATATCATGTTACTATTTTGGTAGTAATATTGATATTTATTTGCTATATCACATAAATTATTAATAATTACTTGATAAATAGTAAAAACTTTTTGTAGAAACTGTAAAAAATCTGTTGAAAATACTAAAGATTGAATATAGAATAATATCTGAAAAATGAAATGAAACCCAAATAACCATTTTGCAAGGAGTATACAAATGAGTTTATATTATAAGTTGAAGCATAATATAGTTGATGTGTTTTTCATATTTTTAGGCTGCATGATTGCATCGTTAGGGGTAAATCTATTTTTAGTACATGCAAAACTTTTAAGTGGTGGTGCCACTGGTATTGCACTGATTTTAGAGTACACTCTTAAAGTTCCATCTGGAGTAGTAATCTTAATAATTAATTTACCACTACTTGTATTGAGTTATAAAAAACTCGATAGATCATTTACGATTTATACAACAATAGGGATGCTTAGTCTTTCAGCTTCTCTGCTTATAACAAAACCACTTTCACGCCTAATTGATATGAATGGTGATTTACTTATCTTTTGTATATATGGTGGGGTTTTATGTGGTATTGGCTATGGAATGGTATTTTTAAGACATGGTTCCACAGGAGGAACAGATATTATAACCATGCTTATTAGAAAAAAATATTCGAATTTTAATATAGGAAGTTTGGGATTTTCTCTAAACTTGATAATAGTTATTATAGGAGCATTAATATTTGGTATTCCACAAGCATTGTATACTCTTATTTCTTTGTTCATTCAAAGTACAGTTCTTGACAGAGTATTAAAAGGATTTAGCAGTAAAAAACTTCTTCTTATTCTAACAAGAAAAGAAAAGGAAATTATTGATTATGTAATAAAAGATCTTAACCGTGGAGTTACATCTTTGTTTGCTGAAGGTGAGTATACTCATGATAAAAAGAAAATGCTTTACTGTATTGTAAGCTCACACCAAATGGTTGAACTAAAGAGCATTGTGCATCAGATAGATCCAGGAGCTTTTATAACAATTATTGATATATCTGAAGTTAGAGGTAAGGGCTTTTTGACAATTTAAAATAGTTTAAATGGTCATAGGATTTAAAATAAATTTTTATTTAATGTCTAAACATTTTAAAATACGTTCACTTTTTAAGTGGTATATATATTTGAAAAATAATTCTTCATCATAATTTTTAAAACATTGCAAGAATATTAGCCGTAATTGTGAAATGTGCATTGTGAATTGCAATATATATAACATGAAAGTCCACCATAAAAATTTAATTTATGGTGGACTTTTTGGAAATAAGCACTAAATTAAAATGATAAACTTTAGTGCCTGAGTATTATGGGGTACGAATATTATTCTTACCAACAGCGGGAAATTTATTCAAAAATATATTAAATTTTTTGCAGTACTTATTGTTGGATTTGTTATAAGTATTTAAAACTAATCATCTCCATCGATTTCATAGTTATCAGGAGAAAGCATATCTTGTGTATAATCAAATTCTTGATTGGCTATATTATTTACAACAATAGGATCAACCGCTGGATTAGGCATATTTACAGGGAAATCCACACCAGTTGCACTTTCAACATCATCTCTACTTGGATGATAATTAGTTCTCATTTTTGGCAAGTAGGAATTAGTAAAGTCTTTTTTACTATCATCTCTTACATCAGAAGTATGAGATACTTTCTTTTCTTTACTCATATAAAATCACTCCTAACTTAATTATTTTTATTATATATGTTCTAAAAGCTCCAATTCATCGGAATTTATCTTAAACTAAATAAATTTTACATTTGAGTTCATGGTGTAATATCTTTGTTTAAGCTTAAGAATTTCTTTTATGTGAATCAGCATTTTTGTTATCATTTTTATTACTAGAATTTTTTGATTCTGGTGAAAAAATATAACTTAAATCTGGAGCAGGAACATCTTCTGGAGTTGGAACATATGGATATTTACCTTTACTCATATAGAATCACTCCTAATCTCATTAAACTATCTCATCTTAAATTATTTATATTAAATCGCTATATTTAGATTCATCAGAATCGCCATCAGCATTTAAATCAATAAGCTCTGTATCTAGATTAGTTCTAGATATATTTGCATTATTTAAACTTTTAGCATTTCTTTCACCTGAATCAGTAGTCTTTCCTACATTTTCAGAATCAGAAGCCTTTGATTTTGGTGAACTTTCCTTACTATACTCTTCCATTGGATAATCATCGCCAGGGTTTATACTAAATGGAATTTTTGATTGACTCATAAAAATCACTCCTATCTTTTGTTTAATATTATTTACAATATAAATATAGATTTGGAACAGACGTTAACTTGCTATAGATAAAGTTATATTCATGCTATTTAAATTAGTGATTTGGGTTCGACTGGTTCAGGATGCGCCAATCCATTAGCATCTTCAATGCTTTTTTCACTTGGAGCATGGTCAGCTTTCGAATCTGGAAGATACATACTTTTTATTTTTTTTAGTTCAGAATCATTTGGGTCTGATGGATGTGAATCAGTTAATTCTTCTCCAGAATAATATTTTTCATTCTCATTAGATGGCACTTTTTCTTTACTCATTAATAATCACTCCTAACTTCTCAAAATATTATGGTTTTTATATTCAAAAGCATCTTCGTGATTCATAGCAATAGGTCCTGTTACTGGATGCGGTTTAGAAGATGTTGAACTCGTTATGTTTTTATTAGGACCGTCAGTTGAAAGGGCATCTAAACTTCTAGTTGGTGCAATGTTATCTCGTCCTTCTTGCCTATTAGAAGATTCAGGCCTTGTACCAGATAACTTCTCAACGTCATAATCTCCTGGAGTAGGACTATATGGTGTTCTTTCTTTGCTCATTGTAATCACTCCTCACATATTAATTTTGAGATATATTTATAGTACATAATGTCTAAAATTTTGCGATAACTAAAGTAAATAAAACTTAGTTATATCTTATTATCTGAAAAAAGAGTCGTATTAATGCTAGAAATATTTAGATTTTATATAAAAAACATGGTAAAATTATGTTGAGTGATTTTTTTTGTTATTTTTAAAAAATTCACTTTATAATGGATGGGGAGGAATTTTATGAATAAAAATATAAAAAGAATAATTGCGATTACAGTTGCTGTCAATACAATTTCAACAATTTCACCTACGACATTAAATACATATTTTGTAGGAGCAAAACCTGTTTATGCATCTTCATATTCTCCAGATGATGAACAATTAAAAACATTAAAGGTAAAATCTTTAGATGGAGAAACTCTTGATTTACGTGATGGATATAATGGGGATACAGTAAAATTAAGTGATGAAACAGAATACTATACAAAGCTTACCGGTGATAGTGATGGAATCAAAATAACGGCTGAGGCTAAAGATAATGATTATGTAGTTAAGATTTTTACATCTGATGCAGAAAATGCTACAGCTTATGATCCTGGAGATGAAATCTTACTTGGAAAAGGTGATACAACTTTATATATAAGAACTTATAAGTCTAAGTCAGCATTTAATAAAGTAAAGAATAATGTATCAAATTGTGAAGAAGAATATACGCTAAATGTAAGAAAAACTACGGAAAGCTCTTATGAGGATGATTCTCAAGATTCGATATATTTAGATAAGATTGATTTAAGTAAAGGAAATATAGATTTCTTAAAAGGGAAAACAAGCTATGATATAAAAGTTGATGAAAATGTTGATAGTATGTGGATTAAAGCAATCCCTGAGAGTAATAGCGACAGAGTTAGAATAAATGGATCTTTAGTAGATTCTAGCGATAATTATAAAGAAACTGTATCTTTAGATAAAGGTAAAAATGAGATCAAAATAAAAGTTACAGATAGTAAGGATAATCAAAGAACATATACATTAAATGTTACTAGAGGAGACGATTCTGATAACGAAGATGATATATATTTAGATCATATAACTTTAAGTGAAGGCGATATTGACTTTTCTAAAGATGATAACTCATACAACGTTGATTTAGATGAGTCTGTAAGTAAAATAACTATAGGTGCAGAGCCAGAAGATAGCGATTATTCAGTTACAATTGATGGAGATGAAGTGAGATCAAGTGATGACTATGAAAAAAAAGTAGCATTAGATAAAGGGAAAAATGTCATAAAGGTAAATGTTGAAGATGAGTTAAATGATAAAAAGAGAACTTATACTTTGACTATAAATAGAGGGAAGGAAACAGACGACAGCAAGGACAATAATACTGGGGATACATCAGATAAAAAATCACAATGGGTTCAAACCAATGATGGTTGGAAGTATTATGATGAAAATGGAAAAGTATTAAAAAGCTCATGGCTTTATGATAAAGATCAAAAAGTATACTGTTATTTAGATAAAGATGGTCTAAGAGTTACAGGATGGCATAAAGATAATGAAAAATGGTACTTGCTAGATAGTAAAGGAGCAATGCTTACAGGCTGGCAAAAAGATAATGAAAAGTGGTATTTATTAGGGACTGATGGAGCAATGATTACAGGCTGGTATAAAGAAACAGTAGATAATCAAAATAATAATACTAACGCATCAACAAAGTCAGGAGATAATGATACTAAAAAAGTTGATAATTGGTATTATTTAAATCCAGATGGCTCAATGAGGACAGGCTGGCTGTTGTATGGTGATACCTGGTACTTCTTTAATGCAGATGGAACAATGCAAAAAGGATGGTTGATTGACTATAATTCAAAATACTATTTAGCTGAAGATGGTAGCATGGCAACTGGAACAAGAACTATTAATGGAAAAGAGTATAAATTCAATAATAGTGGAGCTTTAATACTTTAGAAAAATAGTATAAACATTAATTTAATTTTTAGATTAAGTTACTAATAATAAAACAAGAACTCGCTTTGTTTTCATAAGTGAGTTCTTGTTTTATGAATTAAATGATTATCTAACCTAAAGATAAAATTAAGTTTTCAATTACTAATATATATTGCAAAAATAATTCTTCATTAGAAATCTAAAAATATTGCAATAATTCTAGCTGGAATTATGAAATGTGCATTTTGAATTGCAACATATATAAGTTAATTATTTATAAAAAATTAATATTTATATAATAGAATTTTTAGAACTATGTAGTATACTTGGAATAGTATAGGATTATAGTTCTATATTTATAATTAAATTAAGTTATGTTATTATAACTACATAATGTTTATTTATATAATAAGTAAGTTATGTAAAGGTAAATAGATTAATTTTATAAATAAAAGTAAGGAGGAAGTTTATGCATAAAAAAATTAAATATATAATTGCAGCGACTCTTGTGGTTGCAGCTGTCTCAGGTTTTGCACCAAGTAACAATTTTGTATTAGGAAGCGTTGAAGCTTATGCATCAACATATAATGATGCTAGTAATGGAGAATTAAAATCGTTAGATTTGACTTGGGGAAGCGGAAGCAAGATTAAATTACTTGATAGTTATTCTGGAGATGAAGTAGATTTATCAAGCGATACTGACTATTATGTACAGCTTAAAGGTATAAGTGACTTTAATATAGCTGCAGAAGTAAAAGGAAGCGGATATGTAGTTAAGATGTTCACTTCATCAAGCAGATCTGAAAAAGGTGAAGATGTTGGACAAGATGTTAACATTGGCTCAGGCTATAAAGATATCTATCTAAGAACATATAAAAGTGAGGAAGCATATAAGGAAGCTTATAATGACGGAGATGTAAGTGATTGTGAAAAGACTTACATTATTCATGCAAGAAAAGAAAGTAGTACATCAGAAACAGAAGAAGATAGAGAATATGCTTATTTAGATGGAATTAACATAAGTGATGGAAGTGTTGATTTTTCAAAAAATAAAACTTCTTATGATGTGAATGTTGGTGAAGATGTTGATAAATTAACTGTTAGAGCTAACCCAGACGATGATGATGATTATATAGAAATTAACGGAAACTCAGTATATAAAGATGATAATTTCGAAAAGACAGTTAATTTAGATAAAGGAAATAATACTATAACAATATATGTTGAGCATGAGGATGAAGATACAACTTATACTTTGAATGTATATAGAGGTAAATCAGCAAATAAAACTGATTCTTCAAACGGCCAAAACTTTGCAATTCAAACTCAAGAAGGCAGCCTTAATGCATGGCAAAGAGTAGATGGAAAATGGAGATATGTAGATGGTACAGGCTCAGTTTTAAAAAATAAGTGGTGGTTTGATAAGGATACTGGAAAGAATTATTATTTAGGACAAGATGGCTTTAGGACCACAGGATGGTTTAGTGATAATAACAACTGGTATTATTTCAACGAGAACGGTGAAATGCAGACAGGATGGGTAAATACAAATAAAAATTGGTATTATCTAAATAAAAGTGGAGCCATGCAAATGGGATGGTTAGAAGATTCAACTGGAAACTGGTACTATCTTGATGGTAGTGGAGCTATGGAGACAGGATGGATTGAAGATTCAAACGGGAAATGGTATTACTTAGATTCTACAGGTAAAATGATAAAAGATTCTGTAATAGGTGCGTATAAATTAGGCACTGATGGATCATTAGAATAAGAATAATTCTTTAAATAAATTGTAAACTTGGATGTGTCAAGTGCACAATAATGAATTAAGTGGTAAAATAATTATAATATGTAATTAAAGCACAATCAAAAAATAATAGACCAGTATGGATACCTATTATTTATTTGGCGTGCTTAAAGTGGAGGGAGAACATTATGAATAAAAATTTGAAGAAAATAGTTGCAATTGCATTAGCAATAGGAACTATCTCAGCAGTAGCGCCTGCAACAAATATAAATTTTTTAACTACAAAAGCTTATGCATCATCAGATGATGACACAAATGATGAAACTGAACTTGACAGCTTACAATTGCTTACTGAAAGTGGAAGCAAAATAAAGCTTTATGAAAGTAGTAGCTATGACAGTGATGAGAAAGTTGATGCAGATGACGTAGAAGATGGTGAGACATATTATGCTAAGACCTCATCAGATACTATAAGTATAGATATAGACGGACCAAGTTCAAAATATGTTAGAGTTTTTAAGGGAACTTCTGATTCAACTAAAGGTAAAAAAATAAGCAGTGATATAAGTTTAGATGGAGATTCAACTACTACTCTTACTGTAAGAGTATATGATGAAGAACCAGATGACGATATAAGATATGAAGATGAAGATTATTCAAGTGAATATAAGATAAAGGTTAAATGTACGGCTGATTCTGATGACAGTTCAGATGATGAAGATTCTGAGGATAGTTCAGATGATTACGATGATATCTACCTAGATAGACTTAGTGTAGACGGTCAAACTATTAGTTTATCAAAATCAAAAGTTGAATACACTTATAATGTAAGCAGCGATACAGATGAAGTAACAATTAAAGCAACTCCAGAAGAAGATGATTATGACGTTACAATCGATGGTGACAGTGTAGATGAAGATGATAAGTACAAATCAGATGTAGATTTGGATAAAGGTGAAAATAAAATCAAAATTGAACTTGAAGATGGTGATGATGAAAGAGTATATACATTAATTATAAACAGAGGTGGCACATCATCAACTACAGGAAGTACATCAAATACAGCTTCGGGTTCACCAAGTGATGCAACTGATGTTGTAGCAACTGTTACAAATAAATGGGTACAAGTTGGCGGAAACTGGCAATATAAAGATGCAACAGGAAATACAGTGAAAAATACATGGGTTCAAAATTACTTTGTACAAGCTGATGGAAATATGGCTACTGGGTGGTTGAATTATAGTGGAAAGTGGTACTATCTAGGTTCTGATGGAGCAAGAAAAACAGGATGGCAACAAGCAGGTGGAAAATGGTACTACCTAGACTCAGAAGGTGCAATGCAAACTGGATGGGTTAGAGATTTAGGTAGTGGAAAGTATTATTATTTAAATAGCGATGGATCTATGGCTTATAATACAATGATTGGTAAATATAAGTTAGGATCAGATGGAGCTTGGATTAACTAAGAATATAAATATTATAATAACTAAAAAAGCAAAAGAACGTTTATTTAATAGACGTTTCTTTTGCTTTAAATAAATATATTCAAAAGCTGCAAATGTATTTACAATATTTTATATTGATGGTAATATTACTAAAAAACTCAAAAAGCCTACTTTAATTGCTAATCCTGATATATAATTAATTAAGGATGTATTTACTAATTAAATATATAAGTAGAAACGGGGGAAATAAAATGAAGAAAAATATGATTAAAATAGTTTCAATAGCATTAGCTCTTGGAATTATTTCAGCAGCAGCACCTGCTACAAATATAAATGTATTGACTACAAAAGCTTATGCAGCAACTGATAACGATGATGATTATTTAGATCGTCTGGAATTAAATGATGAAGATGGGAATAACATAAAACTATATAGTGATAGTGATTATGACAGCAAAGTAAATGCTAGTGATGTAGAACGAGGAGAGACTTATTACGCAAAAACTTCATCAGATACTGTAAGCATAAAAATTGATGGTCCTGATGAAAAATATGTTAGAGTATTCAATGGAACATCGTCTTCTTCAAAAGGAAAAGAGGTAGGGGAGGATGTTGATTTATCAGATGATTCTGCAACTACGACTCTTACAATAAAGGTATATGCCAAAGAACCAGATGATGATATGAGATACAAAGATAATGATGATTATAATGTCTTAAGTACATATAGGATTAAAGTAGAGAACCCAAATTATAATCAAAATAAGGATAAGGATAATATCTATTTAGAAAGACTCAGCGTAAATAATAATAAGGTCCAGTTATCAAAATCTGAATTAACGTATACTTATAATGTTGCTAGTGATGTAAAAAGAGTAACAATTAAAGCAACACCAGAAGATGATGATTATGATGTTACTATTGATAATAAAAATGTTCAAAGTGCCGATAACTATAAAAAGGAAGTAGATTTAGATGAAGGCACAAATGAGTTTGAAATAGAGCTTGAAGATGGTGATAAAGATAGAGTATATACTTTGGTAATAAATAGAGGAACCCCTTCATCAAATGGTACAAGCTCGCAAGATACAGCGGAACCAGAACATCAGGATAGTATTTATCTAGATAAACTAAGTATTGATGGCAGACTTTTCTCATTATCACAATCACAAGTAAATTATAGTTCTAATGTTCCTAGTGATGTAAATAAAGTTACAATTAAAGCCGAACCAGAAAAAGATTTTTATACAGTTAAGGTTAATGGTGATGAAGTATTTGATGATGATGATTATAAGACAACAGTTAATCTAAAAGATGGCGAAAATAAAATTAAAGTAGACGTTAAAAATGAAAATAGTGGTGAAGAAAGAGTTTACACTTTGACTGTGATCAGGGGGAGTGTGACTTCAACACAAAGTCAAAGTAATGCCACTGGAGGAGAAACTAATGCTAATAAATGGGTGCAAGTAAATGGATCATGGAAGTATAATGATGCATCAGGAAATTTCGTTAAGAATACTTGGGTAGGAAATTATTACTTACTTGATAACGGAAATATGGCTACTGGATGGTTAAATTATAACGGAAGCTGGTACTACTTAGGAAGTGATGGAGCTAGAAAAACAGGATGGCAGTTAGTAGATGGAGTTTGGTATTATCTAGACTCACAAGGTAAGATACAAACAGGATGGATTAAAGATTCAAATGGAAAGTATTATTACTTAAATAGCAATGGTGCCATGGCATATAATACAACAGTAGGCGGATATAGACTGGGGTATGATGGTGCTTGGATACAAAAATAGAAATCATCAGATTAGAATGGTTATGCATAATAAAAATGGAGGGATAGACTATGAGTAAAAACATAAAGAGAGTGATTGCAATTGTACTAGCCATAGGAACAATTTCAGTGATAACACCAGTTTCAAAAATAAATTTATTAACTACAAGGGCTTATGCTTCATCCACTAATGATAAAGGCACACTAGAGAGTTTATCATTAGATGATAGTGATGGTAATAATGTAAAACTGTATGATGATAATGACTACAAGAATAGAGTTAAGGAAAAAGATATCCATGAAGATGAAATATATTATGCTAAAACTTCATCAAAAACTGTGAGTGTAGATATAAGCGGGCCAGATGATAATTTTGTCAGAGTATTTAGAGATAATTCAGATTCTACTAAAGGTAAAGAAGTAGGAGATGATATTCAGTTAACAGATAAATCGGTTGTTACTGATCTTATTATAAAGGTATATGGGAAAGATCTAGATGGTGAAAGTGTAAGAAATAATAAACATGATGATGATGAGTATGATCTTAAAAGTACATATGAGGTTAAGGTAAGGCACGTAAAAGAAGATGATGAAGATAAAACGGATTTTGATGATATTTATTTGGAGAGACTTAGTATAGCTGGAAGTACTATAAATTTATCAAATTCAATAACTAAGTATACTTATAATGTAGATAGTAATGTAAACCAAGTAGCAATTAAAGCAACACCAGAAAATGATAACTACGATGTTACTATTGATGGTGAAGATGCTGATTATGATGATAATTATAAGAGGACTGTTAACTTGGAAAAGGGTCAAAATATCATAAAAGTAGAAATTGAACATAATAATAAAGATAGAGTATATACTTTAATTATAAATAGAGGAAATGTTTCTTCAAGTAATACAAACAATAGCTCAACTAATACTAATACAAATACAGGAAGTAAAGATGTTAAAGCTAATAAATGGGTACAAACAAATGGAATATGGCAGTATAATGATGCAGAAGGAAAAGTAGTAAAGAATAGCTGGATACAAAATTATTATTTAAACTCTGATGGAAATATGGTTACAGGATGGTTAAATCTTAATGGAAGCTGGTATTACTTTGGAACAGATGGAGCTAAGAAAGTTGGATGGCAACAATCAAGTGGAAAATGGTATTATCTAGATTCAGAAGGAAGAATGCAGACTGGATGGGTAAAAGATAGGAACGGAAAATATTATTATTTAAATAGCGATGGGTCTATGGCTTATAACACTAAAATTGGTGTATACAGATTAGGCGCTGATGGGGCTTGGATTAAATAAATTTAATTTTAATCAGGTTAAAAATAAAGAACGCTTATGAAATAGGCGTTCTTTGTATTATTTTATATAAGGCATAATAAAATAATAACTATGGTATTTTGAACTTGTTATTTTATTTCATATGCCTAAAAGGAGAGAGAATATATGAACAAAAATTTGAAAAAAATAATAGCCATAATATTAGCGGTAAATACTGTTAGTACAATTGCACCAGCAGCTAATTTGGGTCTGCTAACCACTAAAGCTTATGCAGCTAATAAAATAACTAATTTAAAAGTAGAAGATTCAAACGGAGATAATATGTCTCTTTATAGTGAGAGTGATTGTACAGATAAGCATAGGGTAGACAGTGATGATGTGCAGCCTGGAAAGACTTACTATACTAGAAGGACTTCAGCAGATGAAATAAAGATAGATGCAGATGGAGTTGATTCAGATAATATAAGGGTATTTGAAGAAGCATCATCAGATACTGAAGGAAAAGATATTGGAGAGGATGTTGACTTATCATCTGGAACAAATGTTATTACCGTAAGAGTATATAACGGGGACCCAGGAACAGTAAAATATAGCGATAAGTCTTATGTAAATGAATATAAGATTAGAGTAAAATACTCCGAATCAAATGATGATGACGATGAAGATTCAGATAATGTATACTTAAGCAGTATTACGTTAATGGGAGGGAATATAGATTTCTCAAAAAAAGTTTATAATTATGATGTGCAAGTTCCAGAAGATTTAAGTAAAATTACAATACGTGCAAGGCCTGATTGCGATAGCGGTAAATATGATGATTATAAGGTAAAAATAAATGGAGTAAAAGTTGATAAAGAGGATAAATTTAAGGATGATGTATCCTTAAATAAAGGGAAGAATGTAATAGATATAAAAGTTGAAGATGATGATGATAATGAAAGAGTATACACTTTAAATATTACTAGAGGTAAAGATAATTCAAATAATAATTCTAAAAGCAGTGAACAAGAAGAAGTTAAAACAAGTCAATGGGTTCAAGTTAATGGAAAATGGCAATACAAAGATTCAACAGGCAACTCAGTAAAAAATACTTGGGTACAAAACTATTTTGTACAAGCCGATGGGAATATGGCGACAGGTTGGCTGAATAATAATGGAAAGTGGTACTATCTAGGCGATGATGGGGCTAGAAAAATAGGGTGGCAGTTAGTAAATGGAAATTGGTATTACTTAGATTCAGAAGGAATAATGCAGATTGGATGGATTAAAGACATAAATAATGGTAAATATTATTATCTAAATAATGATGGATCTATGGCATATAACACAACAATTGGCGAATATAAATTAGGATCAGATGGAGCTTGGTACAATAGATAATTAGGAAGAAAATTTTGAATTAGTAGATAGTGTTGCGTAGTGAGAATCCTAGCCGAAATTGGATACATATTTGTTCCATAGGACTATGAAAATTTCGCTGAAAGGTTCTAAATGGCAGGTTGTGCCCATTACTGCATGTTCCCACTTTCAGTGTGACAAGCATTGAATGGAACAACCTCCCATTAAGAACCTAAGCAGCTTATTTTCAAATGCCTATTTTACAAATATGTATCCAATTTCTCTGTTGTGATATTTCAAATTCTCAATATTGAACATTATATGGATAAACGGTATGTAATTAATAATGAAAAAATTAAATTTATAAGAAAAAAGGTACCAAAATGAATTTAAGTAGTTGTATTGTATAATGAAAGTTTATTTGGGTAGTTATAGAAGGTATTCATTTAAAATGAATTATACCCAAGTAGATCAAAATTATAAAAATAGAACTATATAAAACTTAATAATACAATTTTAGTTGAATATATTAGTTAACTTAGAATTTAATGAATTTATTTTCTAATATTGACTAAAAAAATATATTTATATATTTTTTAAAAAAAGTACCCAAAGTGAATTTTGGCATTGTATTATTTAGTGATATTACAGTAAATACTAGGAAGAACAGTAAATTATGAAAGTTAATAGCATTTTATGTACAAGCATTATGTAATGTGGTATCATGTTATAGTTAATGTAAATATGTAATAAATTACATGTAATTTATACAGGAATATACATTAGTAGTTATTATATAACTTTACATAGTTGTACAATAATGCTATAATTTATCTGAATTTTAAAATTTAGGAGGAAAAGAAATTATGTTTAAAAGAGCAAACAAAATTACATCTTTATTAGTAGCTGCTGCTTCAGTTATGGCTTTAGTACCTGCTTATGCTGCAGACGTAAAGAAAGTTGATTCAGAAGATGGTACTGTATACAATGCAGTAGCATACAAAGATGGTAAATTCTTTGTTGATGGAGAAATCAATAGTGATGAAGAAGCTTACTATGTAGCTGACGGAAAATTCAACAAATTAGAAGATGTTGATTCAGGAGATGAAGCAGTTCTATTTGGAGAAAAATACTTGGACGTATCAGATGGAGATTACACTGTTGATTTAGATAAAGGTAGTGTAAATGATGATGACGTTAAAGGTGATACAGCAGACGATGCTGCTGCAGCTTTAAGAAAGAAAATCAAAGATGATACAGATGATAGATATTTAGAAAGTGATGCAGAAGGCGTTAAAAATGAAGATGCTCTTGCTATAATCGGAGGAGCAAAATATGATAAGCCTTGGTATGCTACAACATACAAAGCTTCTGCAAAGGCTGTAGCTGACAAGGTTAATGGAATAAATACATTAGCATCAGACAAGCAAGTTTTCAATGTTTATACTGATACAAATGGTGCTTACATTGATGCAGATTATAACTTAGGAAAAGTAAAAGTTACAACAACTGCTGATAATGTTAAAAAAGAAGTTACTGTAGAAAACACAAATGATACTTATGATGCAGCTGGTACTGGTAGCACAGGAAAAGACCAAGTAAGTGCAAGTGTTACACAAACTGCTGTTTTAACACAAGATAAGGATAGCATCTACAGACTTGTAGAAGTAACTGTTAAGACAGGTCATGGTGTTATAACAGAAATTAATGGCGTAGATTTATCTAAAATTGGCGCTAAAACAGTATTTACTGGTGCAGGTACTGCTGAAGTAACATTCCCAGCTATTCAAAAAATATCAAAAGCACAAGCTTCTGGTGATGTTGATGGAGCTAAATATGCTAAAACAGTAACTACTTATGCTTTATCTAATGACTCAGGAAATGAATTAGATCAACAAGGTTTATTCATAAGCGCTCCTGCTACAACTAAGTATACTGTAGCTAATGGAAAACTTATAGCTTACAATGCTGATGGTAATGCTAAAAAAGTAACTGTTGATGCATATACATTAAAGACAAAAGGTGGATACTACTACGCTGATGAAGAAGATAAGAGTTCAGAAGATTGCGAAGTAAGTGCTCAAGATAAAACTACACCAGCTGTTCAAACAGACGTTGACGGAAATCTTTGGAGATTAGATGGTGGATATATCTACAAATTCGATAACACTGATGATTGGGATAAAGTTTACAAAGTAGATGGATCTTTCGATGAATTATCAGTTTACGACAAAGATAACATGGTTGCTTGGAGCGAAGATGATGATGTATATTCATTAATCGGAGGAAAATCAGCTGATGATAATAAAGATGATGATCAAGGAACAACTACTCCTGTAACTAAAGCAGGTTGGAATCAAACTGCAGCAGGATGGACTTACACTAAAGCTGATGGAACTAAAGCTACTGGATGGTTACAAGACGGTGGTGCTTGGTACTACTTAAAAGCTGATGGTACAATGGCTACAGGTTGGGTTCAAGATGGAGCAACTTGGTACTACTTAAACGGATCAGGTGCTATGCAAACTGGTTGGTTAAATGACAACGGAACTTGGTACTACTTAAATGGATCAGGTGCTATGTTAGCTAACACAACTACTCCTGATGGATACTATGTAGGAGCTAATGGAGCTTGGGTTAGATAGTTTTAATCTAAACTTATTAGATAAATAAAAAAGGACAAGGCTTAGCCTTGTTCTTTTTTTATTTATAACATATATTATATAATGAATTTACATTTGAAACTCTAATGGATTAAGTCTCAATTAAGGTTAGAAAGTAAAAAGTTAATTGTGATATATTAGAGAGAATAAAAGGATTTTATGACAATAAACACAGGGTAAGATATGATATAACAAATAGGGCTAAATCCTGTTTAGAGAATAGATAATTTAATTCACTTATATTGTGTTCATGCCCATCCAGATATATTAAAATAGCTTCTTTAGAGTTTTAGGATTAGGATATATATTTTGTCTATATTTATATTAGTATCAGCCTTGTTTTGCAATGTTGTAAATCCAGAGTCGCTATTATCGGGTAATTTATTTAAGAAATCCAGCTATATCATAGTTAACTTGAATAAATTAATAGGCCTTAGTAGTGAATTATACAATGACCATTTTTAGACTTACTTTCAAGTCATAAAACCACTCTTAGATGTCCTATCAATAATATTTATTGTTTTGTAATAATAAAATTTCACTGTAATTATTTTGTATTAGTTTATTTTATATAAATGTTCTTATTAAGTTTTTATCTTTCTTTCCTGTTAATATTTTTGTGTTTTTATGTAATTCTATTGGCAAGCAAGTATTTTAATATCCAATAAGCTATGGTAAGTATAATTGCATAAGATTATAATACAAACATCGTAGTATGCTGGAACCTATCATCTTTAAGTTAACAACTAACATTGTAAATTAGAGAATGGACGAATTTGTGTGTTATTTTCATTAAATTCAATTGATAAACTTCTTATGCATTGGAAGCTAAGAGTTCTAATTTATGAAAAAAGACTGTATTAATGATTTTATAAATAGTGATCGAGTATTGGTAAGATACATTTTAATATATTCTCTTTAAAGTATTATTTGCTACATCTACTATATATAATTTGCATTCAATAATTTAGCTCTAAAGAGAATAAGGATGGACATATATTTCTATATTTAAGTACTATTCTTAAATAAAATTTATTTGACATTTGTATATTTCTTAGTTATATATTTTAGTTTGTTATAGAATATTAGAAAAATATAAACATTCCAAAATTTATTGGATTTCAATGATAGAAGAATTAAATCAAATAAAAAATAACCAAGAAGTAATCTGTATTCCATCTTGGTTATTTAATACTAATCTATTAAGATACAATTATTATTTATTACTTTTCTTACGAAGATTTTCTCTATTCATAAAGTTAATTGCAATACCAACTCCGAAAAGTATCCAAAATATTGGGGCTACGCCTACAACTGAATCGTTAAATATTCCGGCAAATAAGTATCCTATGATACCGAGGCAAGTAATAGCACCTAAAGCTTGATTTCTATCTTCAAAGTTGTTTTTAAGAGCATAAAGCTTTATACTATCAATAATGTAAATAAGCAGCATTGCTATAAATCCAACTAAGGCAATTACACCGTAATTTATTGCTATTTGTAAATAAAGATTATGAGCTTTGTCTACTACTATATTTGGAGTATCATAAGCATAATATTTACCTATTAAATCACCTTGTGGAAAGTCAAACACAAAAGTATCAGGACCAGTTCCAAGTATCATAGTATTTTTTATGAGAGGAAGAGATCTAGACCAAATGTAACCTCTAGAAGATCCTAACTTTTCTTTACCTTTAAATCCAAAGGTTTCGGGAGTTTGTAAATCAATATAATTCTTTGTGCTCATATCTATTAAGTGAAATATTTTGTTGTCATTTAACTTGAATAGGAAAGTTGGTTGATTGTTTATATTTAAGAGAAGTGAGTCGCTGATAACTGACTTCTTATCAAGCTTTCCAAAGGCAAATGTGATATTTTTAAAAGCTTCAATATTTGTTGATAATACTTTACCATTTAAGGAATATGGAACAACTTCACCATTTAAATCTTTAAATACAGGATTACCACTTTCATAAGTTATTTTTAAGGTATCATTAGGTAATACAACTTCTGTAGTTGAGTCAATATACTTAATGTCTTTTACAGGAGTATAATTTGTATAATCAAAATCACTAGTATCTTTAAAAATACTGAAAGCATCTGATGCTAAGCTAGGTATTCTCTTAAAAAGACTTCCTTTAGATGCAAAATTTGCACCAACTATCAATATAATTAAAGCGACAACACCAATTAAGAGGCCTTTCCAACGTTTAATAAGAGGTTTATAAAATATTATAATACCAAATATTAAAGCACCTAATACACCAACAATTCCCGAACGTGCAGTACTTCCAAATAAAAGCCAAAATGAAAGAAGAGTACCAATAAATGATAGTATTTTATACATAACATCATCTTCGAAAATTGTATAACAAAATAAAATAGGTAGAGCAATTGATACAAAACTTCCCATGTAATTATAACTAGCTAAAGTACCATAAATAGTCCCTTTTTCATTAAGTAAATCTATGCCTGAATTTGAACTAGCACCCGCGATAGAAGCACCTAAGGAGGTTTTGATTAAATCTTGTCCGATATATTGGAAAAGGCCTAAAAATGAATTGATAAATACTAGAATCAAAAGCGGAGTAATAATATACTTATAATTATTAGTAGTTTTAAAAGTATAAAGTGAGTATAAAAAGAGAATTATGTAACAAGCAATAGTTATAAACCCTTCAGCTCTATCAAATATTCCCCAAAAGGATACTTGGCTATATTTTGAAAATATTGCAGATAGAAATGTAAAAAGTGTAAATACGCCACATGCGATTAGAATATAGTTAACTAACTTATCTTTTCTACTGAATATTTTCTTGAAGAAAATAACACAAGTGATAATTAATATAATGGAAAATATCATTAAAAGAAGAGCTTTTCTTTGAGAAAACAAATCTGTTTTAACTGCAACACCCCATATTTTAATTGCATTTTCATCAAGTTTAACAGCTGCTACTCGAACTATTATAGGTACAATACTTAATATAAATGCAATAGGTAAAAAAAAGTTAAAGGACTTTTCATTAGAATTGTTTCTGGAATTTGTCATTTTCTACACATCCTAATATTTTTATTTTTGTAATTTACAAATGTTAATATGTAATATTATAGCATTCCGAAAAGTCTATTGCAATAAACCAGTAAAGAACAAGGGAAGTGCAATTAAGTTCTTTTGCTAAAAGAAATCAAGGTACAGTAAAATGTAATTGTTAATTATAGTGAAGCAATATGCAATTCGAATTTTTTGCCTAGTATGTACTTCTTCTAACATAACTAAAAATTAAAAGAATATAAAAATGAGAATTATTATTTTCGGTTTAATTTCAAAAATAATAATTCTCATTTTTATAAGTGCAGATCATATTCGTTTAATATTATACGGACAGTATTAGATAATACAGAGTCTAAAGAGTATTTTTTTGATAATTCAATGCTTTTAATATGCATTCTATATTGCAAATCTGTGCTTTTATAGATGTTTTTTATATAGGAGCAAAATTCGTCGATATTATTGTAGTTAAATAAAAATCCATTTTCATTTGGTATGACTAAATCTATATGTCCTTTCACTTTTGAAGCTACTATAGGCAGTCCAACAGACATTGCTTCCATAATATTAAAAGGTAATCCTTCAATACGGCTTGAAGAAACACATATGTCAGACATTTGATAATATGTACAAGTGTCTTTAGTATAGCCAGCAAAAAAAACATTATCATTAATACTTAAGCTCTGAGTGTATAGCTTTAACTCATCTAAAAACTGCCCATCACCAAGAAAAAGCAGTTTTATATTTGAAAAGCCTTCTCTAATTAGTTTATTCATTGAATCTATTAGAAATTTTTGGTTCTTTCTTTTGGAAAATTCAGCAACGTAAATTAAAATAAAGTCTTTTTCTGAAAAGTTATGGCTATTTCTAAGAGCAACCTTACATTTAGATGAAATGGATGGAAATGAGTCTGGATCGATTCCCATCCCATTAATTAAATATAAATTATCTTTATATAAGTTGTATTTTTTAGCAATATCATAATCTAATGAATTCATAACAATAATAATGTTTGTAACGCACTTGGTCAGTTTTTCTGCTAAGATCATAATATGTTTTTTAAAAAAGGAACTATTGTAATCAAATAGATAACCATGAACTGTGTTAACTACTAGCCTAGGCTTTTTTAAGCATAGTATTATTCCAAACCTTGCAAAAAAAGCAGCCAGAGATGTATGAATAATTATGATATCGTAATTATTATTGTTAATTATCTTTGCTATTTTTAAAGATAAATAGAAATTTTTAAGTGAAAACATACTTTTTTCAAAAGGAACAGATATAATTTTATCAGCATATAAGATTTCAGATTTATTATTTAGTTTTCCCATAACATGAACACTATGCCCGAGATCTTTAAATTTCTTTAAATAAGGGATATGAAAGTTTTCTATATGTGATAGTGTTGATGCTATAAAAAGTATTTTTTTCATAATTGAACTCCGTTATTTTCAATATTTTTAGGATTATTATGTTTTATAATCTGTTCATTATTCTTAAATCCTTTAAAGGCAGTTCTGAATAATATGTTTATATCCATTAATATGTTCCAATTTTCAATATAATATATATCAAATTCAATACGCTTTTTTATTGATGTATCGCCTCTATAACCATTTACCTGTGCCCAACCAGTTATTCCAGGCTTTACTTGATGTTTAACCATATAAAGCGGAATCTCATCCTTAAAGTTTTCAACAAAGTGAGGAAGCTCAGGTCTAGGACCTACTAAACTCATATCCCCCTTAAGAACATTAAAAAACTGTGGTAATTCATCAATGGAAAATTTGCGAATAAGAGATCCAAACCTGGTTTTTCTTGGATCATTATTAGTACTCCATCCTGTCTCTTCTTCGTTGTTGACCCTCATAGATCTAAATTTATACATAGTAAATAAATTTTTATTTAATCCAACACGTTGTTGTTTAAATATTATAGGCCCTTTCGAAGTTAGCTTGATAATAATTGAAGTAATAAGCATTATAGGACTTGTACATATTATTAAAACAAGAGAACATATAATATCTAAAGATCTCTTTATAAAAGCATTTCCTAAATTGTCTAGAGGTATTCTTCTAAGATTTATTAGAGGTATATTTCCAATCTGATCAATGTAAGGCTGACTTGGTATGTACTTGTAGCAGAAAGGTATTATGGAAATCTTGGTTCCGCTTTTTTCACAATCAGATACTACTTTTTCAATATGTTTTGCATCAGAAATATCTAATGCGCAAACTACCTCATCAGGTTTATATTTATCTAAGACATTGCATAAATCTCTATATTCTCCTAGTTTTTCACCTTCAAAATTTGAATTATTCGCTACATAACCAGAGTAATTATATCCGAAGCTTTTATTACTTTTTATGACATTCAGATATTCATTTGCAACTTCGCCAGCACCAACGATTATAACGTGTTTTAAGTTCATACCATTAGTTCTCATCCTTGATAGAATTCTTCTTAAAAGAAATCTTTTAACTATAACTAGCATTATGTTTACAAAATAAAAAATAACTATAACTAATCTTGAAATATGTACTAATTTAAATATAAATAATAGTGATAACAAGATAGCTGTAAGAACAGTATTTGACTTTATAATTTTATTACATTCTTTTATAAATGAAGTTGTTCTAAAAGAATGATATAAGTCAAAAAGGTTAAAAGTAATAAGATTTATTGGAATTATAACAACAGAAAATTCTATATATGTAATTAATTTAATGTAATCTGTATCAGGTGAAAATACATAAAAACGAATTAAATATCCTAAAGTCATTGAGATAAACAAGATTACAATATCTGAAGTGGCATTAACTTTATTTAAAAGACTTTGGTTTTCCTTTATCATTTCTATCCATCCTTTTTGCAATATCATTAAATCTTACTATTAGCTGTATGATAACATTTTGTCAGAAAGTTTGCAATAAAGCATAGGTTTTACTTTGAGCCTTACATATTAAAATTATGTATTAGCTGAAATAAGTACCAGTGCATAAATATTGTAAAATCCGTTTATTTATATTGTAGAATGTGATAAAATTGGGGATAGAATGTGAAAAAATGTATAATTTTAAATTAAGTTAATTATTTATAATTTGTTATTAAGTTAAAAACTTGGAAAGTAAACATTGTATAGATTATTATAAATCATGCATATTTTAAAATTTAAATATAAAATTAAGGCTCAATGAAAGAAGTGATGATTTTGACAAAAGGTATAATACTTGCGGGTGGAAGCGGGACAAGACTTTATCCACTAACTATGGTAACTTCAAAACAATTATTACCAGTATATGATAAGCCTATGATTTATTATCCATTATCAACTTTAATGTTAGCAGGAATCAAGGATATATTAATAATTTCAACACCTAATGATCTACCTAATTTTGAAAAGTTATTAGGTGATGGATCTAGATATGGAATCAATTTATCTTATAAAGTTCAACCATCTCCGGATGGACTAGCTCAGGCTTTTGTTTTGGGAGAAGAGTTTATAGGAAATGATAATTGTGCAATGATTCTTGGAGATAATATATTTCATGGAAATGGACTCAAAAATCATTTGAAAAAGGCAGTAGAAAATGAAGGTCGTGCAACAGTTTTTGGATATTATGTAGATGATCCAGAACGATTTGGTGTAGTAGAATTTGATATTAATGGAAAAGCTGTATCATTGGAAGAGAAACCAGATAATCCAAAATCTAATTATGCTGTAACAGGGCTTTATTTTTATGATAATAAAGTATGTGAATATGCAAAAACTTTAAAGCCATCTCAAAGGGGAGAATTAGAGATTACAGATTTAAATAAAATTTACCTTGAACAAGGAAACTTAGATGTAATAACCCTTGGAAGAGGATATGGATGGCTTGACACTGGAACAGTAGATAGTTTAACAGAAGCTTCAGAATATGTAAAAGTAATTGAAACTAGGCAGGGACTTAAGATAGCTTGTTTGGAAGAGATTTCTTATAAAAATGGCTGGATAGATAAGAAAACATTACTTAAAAGCGCAGAGCAATATGGAAAGAGTCCTTATGGACAGCATTTGAAGAATGTTGCAGATAATAAAGTTATTTATTAATTGCTAATTGCACATTGAAAAGAGGGATACATAATGAATTTAATAAAAACAAAATTAGAAGGTGTTTATATAGTAGAACCACAAGTTTTTGGAGATGAAAGAGGATGGTTTATGGAAACTTACTCTAGAATAAAAACACCAGAAATTGCTTGTGACTTTTGTCAAGATAATCAATCATATTCAAAGGGTAAAGGGATACTTAGAGGAATTCATTTTCAAAATGGTGAAAATGCTCAAGCTAAGTTAGTGAGATGTGTAAAAGGAGCTGTATTAGATGTAGCTGTAGATTTAAGAAAAGGATCACCTACATACAAAGAATGGGTAGCAGTGGAGCTGTCAGCAGAAAACAAAAAGCAATTATTTATACCTAGAGGCTTTGGACATGGATTTTTAACATTAACTGATAATGTTGAGTTTGTCTATAAAACTGATAATTATTATAATCACGAAAGCGATAGAAGTATAAAATTTGATGACCCTGAAATTGGTGTTGAATGGGGAATAGAAAATCCTATCCTTTCTGAAAAAGATAAAAAAGCACCATTACTTAAATATAGTGATTGTACATTTATATATAACAAATAATTAATAATAGACTTAAAGAATTGACAGTTGATAACGTACAATTGGCAATGTAGGGTGGAAAGCTTGTAGTTTTTCTGAAAAATTAAATTTAAGAAGTTCAATGGAATTTAATCCTAAATAGTCGATTGTCAAATTTCAATTGCACATTGAAAATGGAGTGTGGAAAATGAAAATAGTTGTAACAGGTGGAGCAGGGTTTATAGGCGGTAACTTTGTTCACTATATGATTAATAAATATAAAGATTGTAAAATTATCTGCGTAGATGCGTTAACTTATGCTGGAAATATGGAAACACTCGTATCAGTTAAGGATAATTCTAATTTTAGCTTTTATAAAATAGATATAGCTGATAGAGATGCAGTATATGATATGTTTGAAAAAGAACATCCAGATATGGTGGTTAATTTTGCAGCTGAAAGTCATGTGGATCGTTCTATTGAGAATCCAGAAATATTTTTAAAAACTAATATTATGGGTACGGCTGTTCTTATGGATGCTTGTAGAAAATATGGTATAAAGAGATATCATCAGGTATCTACAGATGAAGTTTATGGAGATTTACCTATTGATAGACCAGATCTTTTCTTTACAGAAGAAACCCCAATACACACATCAAGTCCATATTCATCAAGCAAGGCATCTGCAGATCTTTTAGTTGGTGCATATCATAGAACATATGGATTGCCAGTTACAATTTCAAGATGCTCAAATAACTATGGACCATATCATTTTCCAGAAAAACTAATTCCGCTTATGATAGCAAATGCATTAAATGATAAGGAATTGCCTGTATATGGGACTGGAGAAAATGTACGTGATTGGCTCTATGTTGAAGATCATTGCAGAGCAATTGATTTAATAATTCATAATGGAAGAGTTGGAGAAGTTTACAATATAGGTGGACATAACGAACGTACCAATCTAGAAGTAGTAAAAACAATCATAAGAGAACTTGGAAAATCAGAAGAGTTAATTAAATATGTAACAGATCGTAAAGGGCATGATATGCGTTATGCAATAGACCCTACTAAAATTCATAATGAACTTGGTTGGCTTCCAGCAACAAACTTTGACGAAGGGATTAAAAAGACTATTAAATGGTATTTAGATAATAAGTCTTGGTGGGAAAATATAATCAGTGGTGAATATAAAAACTATTATGAGAAAATGTATGGAAACAGATAAACCTTTAGTGTCTATATTATTAGCTGTCTATAAGCCCAATGAAGTATGGTTTATTGAACAGCTGATTTCTTTAAATGAGCAAACTTATAAAAATATAGAACTATTAGTTTATGATGATTGCCCTGAGTTTCCTACTAGTGAAGAATTAATAAAAAAGCATATAACAAGTTTTCCATATGCGATAGTGAAAGGTCTTGAGAATACGGGATCTAATAAGGCTTTTGAAGAACTTACAAAAATGGGGAATGGAGAATTGTTTGCGTATTGTGATCAAGATGATATTTGGGAAAATGACAAAATAACTATAATGGTAGAAAGATTTTTAGATAAAGATGTAACCCTCGCGTGCAGCGATCTTTCTATAATCGATGAATATAGTAAAAAAACGGCGGATAGCATAACAGAAATAAGAAAAAGGCATAAGTTTAAATCGGGATATAGTCTTGCCAAGGAACTATTAATAACTAATTTTGTTACTGGTTGTGCAATGATGGTTAGAAGAGATATAGCATATGAAGCAATACCATTTGAAAGTACTTTAATTCATGATCAATGGATTGCTATTATAGCAGCATTAAACGGGAAAATAGATTTTATAGATAAAAGTCTGGTAAGATATAGGCAACATAGTTTTAACCAAACTGGAATCTTAGCGGGAATAAGTGATAAAAAGACATATTATAATATGAGGATAGAAAAGTTTCTTGAGTGTTTTACATCGTTGCAAAAAAGATTAGTAGACGAACAAGAAGTTAAGGAAGAAATATATAAGTGCTTACTATGGATTAGAGCCAGAAAAAGGTATTTCAATAATCCATCAATTAATGATCTGAAAATTATGATAAAGTACAGAAGATTTCATAAGATCTCCATTCTAGTGGAGTTTATACTACCTTTTTTACCAGAGTTTATATTTAAATATATTGTTGCTTTGACTAAAAAAGGGATATTATAGGAGTGAAAAAATATGATTTTAGTTACTGGAGCCAATGGGCAACTAGGATTTGATGTTATAAAAGAATTAAATAAAAGAAATATTGAATGTTTAGGAATTGGAAGAGAAGATTTAGATATTACAAATAGTAACGATGTTTATGAGTATATTCTAAATTTAAAGCCACAATGTATTATACATTGTGCAGCATATACAGCTGTCGATAGAGCAGAAGATGAAAAGGAAATTTGTTATAATGTTAATGTATTGGGAACAGAAAACATAGCAAATGCTTGTAAGAAAATAAATTCTAAAATGATTTACATATCTACAGATTATGTATTTAATGGTCAAGGAGATATTCCTTTCGAAGTAGACGGAAGTATAGGACCACTTTCTGTTTATGGAAAGACTAAATATGAAGGAGAGTTAAAAGTACAAGAAATTTTAGATAAATACTTTATAATTAGAATATCATGGGTTTTTGGAGTAAATGGTGATAATTTCATCAGAACAATGCTTAGATTAGGTATGGAAAAGGAAAGATTAAATGTTGTAGCTGATCAAATAGGAAGTCCTACATATACGGTAGATTTAGCCTCACTATTATGTGATATGGCTTTAAGTGAAAAATATGGAGTATATCATGCAACTAATGAAGGTTTTTGTTCATGGGCAGAGTTTGCTAGTACGATTATGAAAAAGGCGAATTTAAATTGCTTAATAAATTCTATTCCAACTAAGGAATATCCAACAAGGGCTGTAAGACCTTTAAATTCAAGGCTTTCAAAAAAAAGTCTTATGGATGCAGAATTTAAAATTTTACCAATATGGGAGGATGCATTAGACAGATATTTGATAGAATTAAGAGGAGAAAGAAATGAAAGGGAAGATAAATATAAAAAAAATTAGTATTATATTAACCACATTTTATTTAATTGTAGGAACATTATTCTATTTTATAGGTGGAGAACAACTTCGCATAGGTAAAAGTAATAGCAGCTTATCGTATCAAATTGTGGATTCTCCAGTAGGGGAAATATTAAATAATACTAAGATCGAGCAAGATTTTTCAGTAAATGCTGATATTATAAATGGAATTAGTTTAAAAGTGGCTACTTATGCACGTATAAATAAAGGAAATTTATTTGTTAATTTAATAGATAAACAAAGTGGAAGTAGTTTATTTAATCAAGTAGTAGATGTTTCTAATCTAAAAGACAATAGTGATTTCTTTCTTAACATCAAAGATAGGATAAATGGTGTTAAAGGAAAAGAATTAGCATTAATTATAACTTCTGATATATCTGATAGTAATAATTCTGTTACATTATATACTGCAAAAGACACTAACAACTTTCCGCTTTATATAAATGGAAAGTTAAATCAGAATAATTTATCATTTTCAGTTGAATGCGGTGAAAAATTGTGGTTTGGAGAATATTATTGGTTTATATTTGTAGCAGGACTTCTTTTATTAATAACATATATAATTAATTTGATGTTGAAACAAAAAAATGAAAAACAGAGTTTAAGTCTTAATATAATTACGGCATTTGTAAAATATAAATTTTTATTACGCCAACTAGTTGAAAGAGATTTCAAAACAAAGTATAAGCGTTCTGTACTAGGAATATTATGGAGTTTCTTTAATCCACTTCTTACAATGCTTGTACAATACATAGTTTTTTCTACAGTATTTAAAAGCGATATACCTAATTTTCCAGTATATTTATTATCTGGTGTGGTTGTATTTAACTTTTTTTCAGAAGCTTGTGGAATGGGACTTATGTCTATAATAGGCAATGCATCTTTGATAACAAAAGTTTATGTACCTAAATACATTTATCCGATATCTAGAGTATTTTCATCTGTAATTAACTTATTACTATCTTTAATACCTTTATTATTTGTAATGTTGATTACAGGCACAAAGATAACTTTTTCAATACTCCTTATGCCATTTGGGCTTATTTGCACTCTGTTATTTTGTATAGGTATGGCATTTATTTTGTCTTCTGCTATGGTTTTTTTTAGAGATACTCAATTTTTATGGAATGTAGTAAGTTTGTTATGGATGTATGCAACACCATTATTTTATCCTGAAACTATTATTCCAGATAAATTTAGTTTTATTTTAAAAATAAATCCAATGTACCATTTTATTAGATTTATAAGAATTACTATCCTACAAGGAGTATCACCTGAACCAATTGCATATTTGTACTGTATAGTTTTTTCATTGGCAACTCTTTTAATTGGAGCATTAGTGTTTAAGAAAACCCAAGACAAATTTGTATTAAATTTATAAAGAGGTAGTAAGAATGATAAAAGTTGATAATGTATGTATGACGTATAAAATGTCATATGATAGAATAAAAAGTATAAAAGAATATCTTATGAGCTTTATAAAGGGAAAGTTGAAATATGAGGAATTTCATGCTTTAAAGAATGTGAGCTTTGAAGTTAATAAAGGCGAAGTTGTCGGTATCATAGGAAGAAATGGTGCCGGAAAAAGCACTATATTAAAGGTTATATCTGGAATATTAAAACCTACAAAGGGAGCGATTACGGTAGATGGAAATATTGTACCAATGCTTGAGCTAGGTTCTGGGTTTGACCATGATTTAACTGGTAGGGAGAATATTTTCTTAAATGGAGCAATATTAGGGTATTCAAAAGAATTTTTGCTAGAAAAGTATGATGAAATAGTGGCATTTTCTGAATTGGGAAAGTTTATTGATGTACCTATTAGAAATTATTCATCTGGTATGCTTATGAGGTTAGCTTTTTCTATTGCAACTGTAGTAAATCCGGAAATATTGATTGTTGATGAAATTTTAGCAGTAGGGGATGATAAGTTTCAGGAAAAAAGTAAGGCCCGGATGTTAGAACTTATGAGTGGTGGTACAACTGTGCTTTTCGTTTCACATAGTTTAAGCCAAATTCGGGAAATGTGCAACAAAGTGGTTTGGCTTGAAAATGGAACAGTTAAAATGTGCGGAGGTACTAAGGAAATATGTGATGAATATGAAAAAGGATAACATCAAATTAAATTTAATAAGATATAGGGGGCGTAAATATGATAGTACCATTTGTTTTTAGTCTCAACCCTGAAAAAAGATTTGAATTGGATTGGGTATATTATAAATTTACATCATTTTGTTGTAAATATGACTATCCTATTATTGCTCAAGAAAGATATGATTTTTCTATTCATGATCATTTTGTTAATAATAAAGTTTTTTTAGATGAGCCACAACATAATTGGACAGATGTTATTTGTTTTCGTGAAGAACAAGATAAGTATATAGATAAATATTTTATTCCAGAGAGTATAAGCAATACTATTATAAATAAATATGGGTCAGAAGAAAGTGCTTATATTAATTATTTAATAGGAGAGAACTTAGAATTAGAAGCTTTTTTAGATGAGACAATATTAAAAATAGAAAAGAAGTATGAAAGAAAAATAACAGCTTTTTTAAATTGGAATACCAGTGAAAGCTTAAAGAAAGTTGCAGATAAACATGGCATAAAAGTTATACATCTCGAATTGGCACCTGTACGAAAATATAACTATTTTCATTTAGGTTACTTTGATTTTAAAGGTGTCCATACAGTAAATAGCTTAGAGGAACAGTATTATGATTTTGCTAAAAAGAATATTGATTTACCCATGTTATCAAATAAAGAACTTTTAGCATTATTTTTAGATAGGGAATATTTGGAGTATGTATATTTATTAGAAAGAGAACCAGAATTTAAAATTGGAGTAGTATCGTCAGGTAAAAAAAATTATTTTGATATAGTTCGAAACAATTGTGATAGTAATACACTTTTAACTAAAACTGTCGAAAATTTTGATGTGAAAGATATATTGTTTAGATTGCACCCAGCTGATCCGTTAAAAAAACAGTTAAAAGGAGAATTGGATAATAAGTGGAATTTTGATGATTCAAGATCATCTTTGGAGTTTATATTAAAATGTGAAAGTATTGCAAATATCTCATCTAATATGGCATTTGAAGCCATGTTGTTAGGAAAGAAAGTTTACAACTTAGGAAAGTCACCATATCAATTTTGTAACCTTAAAGATTTTGATGATAAAAGCGAATTTAAAAATATTAATAAATTCCTCAATTTTGTATTATTTGGATATATGATTCCATTTACATTCATAAATGATGCTCAGTATTTATTATGGAGATGCAGTGAACCAAATATAGAGGAAATTTATCTAAAGAATTTTAGGTATTATATAAATAAATTAAATATAGACGAAAAAATACTATTAAATAAATCAGACAAGAGATTGCAATTAATTTTAGATAAAAAGGGATTTTCATTAAAGAAATCTGCTGAAAAGTATTTTTTGTGTATTCAAGATTGTCATGCTAAGACTGAGCAATTAAGTGAACAATGTAATAAAATTTCGAATTACATTTCTCTTAATAATCAATTACAAACAGAAAGTAATAATTATAAAGAACAAATACGAAAGCTAAGTGAAGAGAAAAATTATCTTTATAAACAAATAGAAGAGTCAAATAATGAATGCCAAGTATTAAGAAAACAAAATGCAGATTCATTAGTTATTATTAATGAACTTGATAAAGAAAAAAACGATATTTTATTAATGTATAATAGTATTTCTAATAGTACAATTTGGAGAATTACTAAACCATTAAGAGATATATTAGATTGTATAAAAAAATTAAAAGGAAAAGGGTTTTAGGTGGTGTTTATGGAACGTTTAAAAATGCTTATACAAAAGAGTACTGATACTCTAAAGAATGATGGATTAAAAACTCTGATTAAAAAAATTATAAATTATATTAAAAAGTGTAGAAACATTGAAAGAAAAAGTGGTTTGGATAAACAGTTTCTTGATGTATTATTTATTAATGGCTGTTTTTTACCACATCCATCAAGATATAGAGTTTCTCATCAAAGAGAGCAACTGTTAGCTGGAGGAATGTTGTCTGACGAGATTTTCTATGAAGATGTTTCTTTAAATTTAATAAGAAATTATAGAGTTTTTATATTTTTTAGATGTCCGATTACAGATACTATTAGGGATTTTATTAAGCTTGCAAAACAACATAATAAAACTGTTATTTTTGATATTGATGATCTTGTTATTGATACTAAATATACAGATTCTATTAAGTATTTAAAAACTTTAAGTCCGGAAGAAAAAGCGAATTACGATAGTGGTGTAAACAGAATGAAAGAAACACTATGTATGTGTGACAGTGCTATAACTACAACTGAAAGGCTAGCTAAGGAATTAAAAAATTATGTTCCAGAAGTTTATATCAACAGAAATACGGCATCTAATAGGATGGTTGAACTTTCAAATAATGCTGTTTATAGCAGGGATATATTGCCTTTCAAGGATATTAAATTGGCTAAAAATAAAAAAGAACAAAAAGAAATTATTTTAGCACAAAAGAAATTTGAGAGCCAAAATACAATAAAAGTTGGCTATTTCAGTGGAAGCATAACTCATAATGATGATTTTACAATGATATTACCTGTTATAAACAGGATAATGAAGGAAAATTCTAATGTAGAGTTGCATATTATAGGTGAATTAGATATACCAAATGAATTACAACCATTTAATGATAGAGTGATTGCTAATCCTTTTGTTGATTGGCAGAGGCTTCCTGAGCTAATTGCTAGTGTGGATATTAATATTGCACCAGTTGAACAAAGTGTATTTAATGAGGCAAAATCTGAAAATAAATGGGTTGAAGCTAGTTTGGTTAAGGTTGTTACAGTAGCAAGTAACGTTGGCGCTATGAAGAAAATGATTTCTCATGGAGAAACAGGATTTTTATGTTCTAATAATGAAGAATGGTATGAAGCTTTAACTAAATTAATTAATAATTCTGATTATAGAAAACAAATAGCAGAAAATGCATATAAGTATACTTATAAAAATTGCATTACTACATATACTGCACATCATTTTACAAAATACATTAGAAGCAAAATGAAGCCTAATATAGCCTTTGTATTACCATCTGTGCAAACGAGTGGTGGTGTATTAGTGGTTTTGAAGCATTGCCTTATCTTAAAAGAAGCTGGATTTGATGTACTAATTATAAATGAAGGATTTGAAAATAAAAATCTTCAATATGAAGGAAAAGAAATATTATGTTTTTCTAAACATGAAGTGGCTATTCATGGAAGCTTTGATAAATGTGTTGCTACTCTTTGGGCTACACTAGACTTTTTATTGTTGTATCCCCATATTAGGGAGAAATATTACATAGTACAAAACTTTGAAACAAATTTTTATGAAGATGGTGAATATTTTAAATTAAAGGCTAATTCAACATATTGTGATAATCATGATATTAAATATATAACTATTTCTAAATGGTGTGAAGAGTGGTTAAAATCAGATTATGAAAAAGAATGTAAGTTTGCACCTAATGGCATAAATTTATCTAGGTTTACTAGTGTTGAAAGAGATTTTACTAGAAAAAAAATAAGAATATTAGTAGAAGGAAATAGTGATGACTATTATAAAAATGTAGATGAAAGTTTTAAGATAATTGATAAATTAGATAAGAATAAATTTGAAATATGGTATATGTCTTATCAAGGAAAACCAAAGGAGTTTTATTATGTTGATAAGTTTTTACATAGAGTTCCTAATGAAAAAGTAGCTGATGTGTACAAACAGTGTCATATACTAATTAAATCAAGTATTTTAGAAAGTTTTTCATATCCACCTTTGGAGATGATGGCAACTGGAGGTATTTCGATTGTTGCTCCTAATGAGGGGAATATAGAATATCTTGTTCATAAAGAGAATTGTTTATTGTATGAACAAGGTAATATTGATATGGCTGTTGAATTTATAAACCAAGTTTGTGAAGATATGGTTTTGCGTGAAAATTTAATTAAAAATGGCTTAGAAACTGCTAAATCAAGGGATTGGGAAAATATTAAGCAAGAAGTTTTAGAACTATATACAACTTAATAATTTTAATATAGTACAGAAAAAGTATATTGGATTAAAGGAGGAAATTAATGAATATAATTAGAGATAAACTTCATAATTATTTTTTTAGTATTGCAGTAATACTTGGTGTAGTTTTAATAGTATTTGGACCACCAATGAGTGTCCCGGATGAGCAAGCACATTTTTTAAATGCATATTCAATAGCAGATGGGCAAATTTTTCTTCAGAAATCTAATGATCAATTAGGAAAATATTTTCCTAAGAATGTTATAACTTTTGCTAATGAGAATGGTAGCAAGTTTTTGGGGATAGATAGTCCTAAATATAATTTTAAAGATTATTATTATAATAGTTATTTGATAGCAGAAAATGAAGGGAAAGTATTTTATAAATATTTCAATCAAAATATAACTCCAATTTCATACATTTTTTCATCACTAGGAATTTTTGTAGGTAAGATTTTGCTGCCACAGCAGTATGAATTACCTTTTAATCTGTTATTGTTTGGTAGAATATTTAATTTTCTGTTTTATGTTATTACAATTTATTTTGCAATTAAGATAACACCATACTATAAGAATACACTATTTTTGTTAGCACTTATGCCAATGAGCGTATATTTAGGGGCATCTGTATCTTATGATGCATTACTTATACCATCAGCATTTTTACTTTTCGCATATATATTAAAATTAAGAGAATCAGAAAGTATATTGGTAAAAGATATTATTATAGTTTGTAGTATTTTATTTATATTATTTGCTGTAAAGCAGGCATATGCACATTTTGTTTTGGTACTATTAGCAATTCCAGTGAAAAGCTTTGATAATAGAAAGCGTTATTATAAAATTATATTTATTGCAGGTCTAGTATGTATTATTGGGTTCGCTCTTGGTCAGATAAATAATTTATTAGCTATAAATATTGGTCAAACTGTGGATGAAAAAATAACTTTACAACAACAATATTTAAATAATAATATCGGAATAATGATTCCATTAATAATTAGAAGTTTTATGAAGTATAAATTATTTTATTTTAATGGAATAGTAGGAGTATTTGGCCAGTTAGATACTAATATTCCATTTACTCTGATTATTATTTTTGCTATCATTTTACTTTGGGTAATAATTATTGATAGTTGTAATGCTGCTAAAATATCAATTAATTTTAAATTACTTGGAATTATATCGCTACTAATATTTATATATTTTTCATTTAGAGCAATGTATATAAATTGGACACCATTAGTAGAATCATTATATGGAAATACAATAACAGGAATTCAAGGTAGATATTTTATTCCAACAATACCTTTTGTAAGTGCAGTATTTGCTAACAATTTTTTTGGAAAATATAGCTTAAACAATAAATTGTTGTTATATAATACAAATTTGGTTTATTATACGGGTATATTGTTTAGTGTTGTAACTGGCTTAACAATAATATTACGTTATTGGACCTAATTAAAAAGTAATTAAATATGAAAAATACTATTTTTTAATGTTATAAAAAACTAGAGGAAATTTTAATTTTTATAAAGGAAATTAGATGATGAATTCAATATATGTATCTTTAAAGAAAAATAAATATGGAATACTACTTATGATTATCTCTTCGATATTTGTATGTGTTGGACAATTATTTTGGAAGTTGTCAACAAATGATGGCGTTATATTTTTATTAGTTGGATTTTTCTTATATGCTATTGGTGCTTTAATGATGATTATTGCATATAAGTTTGGAAGTTTATCAGTATTACAACCAGTACTAAGTCTAAATTATGTGTTAAGCTTGATATTAGCACAAATAATATTGAATGAAACAATAAATTTAACAAAAATTATTGGCGTAGTTATTATAATATTGGGTGTGGTTTTAATTGGAGGCGGTGATTAGTGATATATTATCTTATATTAATTGGTATGACTATTATGGGATCAGTTGCTGCCTTATTTCTAAAGAAGGCCTCACAATTTACATGTTTAAAACAATTAATTTTAAATATAAATTTGTATATTGGTGGAGTATTATACTTTTTATCAGCTTTATTAAATATATATTTATTACATTTTTTGGAGTATTCAATTGTATTACCTTTGACATCAATAACATATATTTGGACAATGATATTATCATATCTTGTTTTTAAAGAGAAAATAACAATAAAAAAGATTATAGGTTTAGCATTAATTTTTGCTGGAGTGATTTTAATAACAGTACTTTAGTATATTAGATTATAATTTGGGAGGAAAATATATGAAAGTAGCAATATTAATTCCGTGTTATAATGAGGAATTAACAATAGGTAAAGTCGTAGATGATTTTAAGAGAGAAATACCAGAAGCAGATATATATGTATATGATAATAATTCAAAAGATAATACTTCTGCAGTTGCAAAAGAACATGGTGCAATTGTAGTAAGTGAATACCGTCAGGGTAAGGGTAATGTTGTAAGGTCTATGTTTAGAGATATAGAAGCAGACATTTATGTTATGGTTGATGGAGATGATACATATCCAGCGGAATTTGCAAGAAAGCTAATGAAACCAATAATTGATGGACAAGCTGATATGGTTATTGGAGATAGATTATCTAATGGTACATATGAAAGTGAAAATAAAAGAGCGTTTCATAACTTTGGAAACAAATTAGTTCAATCCCTTATAGGCGTATTATTTAAAAATGAAATAAATGATATTATGACAGGATATAGAGCATTTAGTAGATTTTTTGTAAAAACAATGCCAATTCTAAGTGATGGATTTCAAATAGAAACAGAAATGAGTATACATGCATTAGATAAAAAATTTTTGTTGAAAGAAATTGCAATAGATTATAGAGATAGACCAAAGGGAAGTGAATCTAAACTTAATACAGTTAGCGATGGTTTTAGAGTATTGAATATGTTAATAGATTTATTTAAAAACTATAAGCCTATGGCTTTCTTTAGTATAATAGCATCTCTGTTATTTATTTTGGGACTTGGATCCGGAATTCCTGTTATATGTGAATTTATCGATACTAGATATGTAAGCAAAGTACCTTCAGCAATTTTAGCTGTTAGTTTAATAATAATATCTATATTGTCACTTACATGTGGGTTTATATTAGACACTATTGCTAAAAATAATAAAATGCAATATGAAATGTATTTGAATACATATAAACAACAAATAATAAAATACAATAATATAGATATTAACCAAGAAATACAATTAACTAATACTCAACATAATAGTAATGCTGACAATAATACTTTCCTAAATATTTAATTTATAAATAAATTAAAAGATGAAATTATGAAGTACTTAGGATTTATTTTATGGAATATAGAAAATTAGGTAAATTTATGAAATTTATCTATATTATTAAATTTTTGTAACTATTCAGCTATTAAATCAATTTAAGTGTCTATGTTATTATTAAATTCTAAAAAACTTTCTATTATCAATAGTTTTTGGTATTATAAAATCTGTCTTTCAAAAACTATTGATAAGGTGGTGATGTCCGTGAGCGAAGGCAAAATAATTGAGATTTATAATAAAGGTATTTCTGAAGTAATAAATGTTATTAAAACTTTGTCTAATCAAATAAAAGAACAAAGTGCTCAGATCGAATCACTAACATCTCGTGTTAAATCATTAGAAAGCCAAGCAAATAAAAATAGTAATAATAGTAGCAAATCTCCATCGTCAGATGGTTTCAAAAAGAAAACTAAAAGTTTAAGAACTAAATCAGGTAAAAATCCTGGTGGACAAGAAGGTCACGAAGGAACTACTCTTTAACTAAGCGATAATCCTGATGAAATAAAAATACATGGTGTTTATAAGTGTCATATATGCGGAGAATCCTTACAGGATGTAACTCCGGAAAGGCATATTATCCGTCAATTTGTAGATATACCAGAGATAAAAGTTAAAGTTATTGAGCATAGAGCAGAAATTAAAAAATGTCCAAAGTGTAGACGAAAGAATATCGGTAAATTTCCAGAGGGTATAACCAATACCGTCCAGTATAGTGAAAAGGTAAAAGCTATAGCGTTTTATTTGACACAGTATCAATTAATTCCTTATAAGCGTGGTTCAGAACTTATTGATGATATGTTTGGTATAAAATTAAGTCAAGGTACAATAGTTAATTTCAATAAAGGTTGTTATTATGCTTTAGGGCCTATAGAAAATAAGATAAAGAATTCAATTACAAATGATGCTGGAGCCATACATTTTGATGAAACTGGAATCTATATAGATAAAAAACGTCAGTGGTTACATGTAGCTTCAAATGATAAATACACTTACTATCAAGCACATGAAAAGTGTAGACAAAAAGTTATAGATGAAATAAATATTTTACCTAACTTTACCGTAACGGCAGTCATGACTGCTTCAAAACTTATAATAAGTATTCTAATTGTGATCACGCTCTACGCAAAGCTCATATTTTGAGAGAACTTAACGGTGCATCAGAATTAGAAAAACAAGCTTGGGCAGAATCAATGAAAAATTTATTAATCGAAATAAAGAAAGAAGTAGATTTGAATTGGAATACAGCTAACGCTTTAATCTTAGATAAAATTGAAGCCTTTGAAAAAAGATATACTCAAATATTAGAAGACGGCTTCAAAGAAGATTATATTGCAAATAGTGTGACTTACGCTAAAAACATAGTAAAGAAAAGTACTAGTCTTAATTTATTAAACAGGCTAAGTGTTTATAAAAATGAAATACTTTCTTTTATGTATGACTTCGATATACCTTTTGATAATAATCTAGCAGAGCGTGATCTGCGAATGACTAAGGTTAAACAAAAAATCTCTGGAACATTTAGAAGTCTGGAAGGTGCAAATTCATTTACTAGAATTCGTGGATATGTATCCACGGTTCGTAAAAATGGATTGAACACTCTTGATTGCATAAAATCTATTTTTACTATGGTTCCAGTTGACCCGACCTTATTTTAGCTAAGATATTTTAGGGGTATTAGTTAAGTTAATACCTCTAGTTGTTGTATCTAAAATTATATTGGAAATGAATTTTATTACTATAGCTGAATAGTTACAAATTTTTTTGTATTTTAAAAGAAGAATAAATATGTGTATAATATAATTAGGTATAGATTATGAGTAAGATTTTATAATAGTTGAATAAATAGATGAGAATATTTTAAATAAAAAATGAAGAGGATAAATTCAATGAGGAATATAAAGATACTAGATTGTACATTAAGGGATGGTGGATATATAAATAATTGGAACTTTGATTCGTTTAATATGAATAGAATAATAAAATCTTTAAATGAATCAAATGTTGACATAATTGAATGTGGATATTTAAATAAGTTTATTAGGGATAAAGAAAAAACAATTGTTAATAATATTCAAGCGCTAGAAGAGAGAATTAAAGAATTTGATATTAACAAAGATTATGTAATAATGATTAATTATGGAGAATATGATTTAAATAATTTGGCTCAAGTAACAGCAGAAAGTAAGATTACAGGGTTAAGAATCACATTTAAGAAGAATCAATTAAAAGTGATGTTTGATGATGTAAATATTCTTATATCAAAGGGGTATAAAGTATTTATACAACCAATGGTCACTCTTAGTTATACAGATGCTGAAATTTTACAATTAATTACGGTATGTAATAGGTTTGATATATACGGAGTGTATATAGTGGATAGTTTCGGAGCTATGAATTCAAATGATATAAGAAGATTAGCATATCTTTTTAACCATAATTTAAGAGAAGGTATTAGAGTGGGGTTCCATGCACATAATAACTTACAATTAGCTTATACTAATGCATTAGAGTTTATAAGTATGTTTCAGAATAGAGATGTAATAATAGATTCATCTATTTTTGGTATGGGAAGAGGTGCTGGAAATTTACCAACTGAATTAATAACTGAACATTTAAACAAAAATTACGATAAAGAATATAACATAGAACCAATATTAGATATTATAGATAAATATATAAATAGAATATATTCAGATAAATATTGGGGATATTCTATATCATATTATATATCAGGAGTATGTAATTGCCATCCAAATTATGCTTCATTTTTAGTGAATAAAAATACATTAACAATAAAGAATGTTCAAAGTATTTTGAAAGATATACCAGAGGATAAAAAAGTTGAATTTGATAAGGAGTACATAGAAAAACTTTATATAGATTTTAACTCTTCTAATATAAGCAATTACACAGATTTAGTTGACTTTAAAAAAGATATTACTCTTAAAGATATATATATAATAGCATCAGGAAAAAGAGTTTTAGAAGGTATAAAAAAAATAAATAAAGATAAAAATGCTACACTTATTTCTTTAAATTATATTCCGAGTTTCGTATCTGTGGATTATTGTTTTTTTAGTAATCAAAAGAGATATAATGAATATAAGGAAAAAAATAAAACTATAGATTTATCAAAAAGTAATCATAAATTTATTTTTACATCAAACATTAAGCATGATGAAAGTGATGCGATTGTAGTATCATACAATGAACTTTTAGGAAAGGTTGAGGGCGCTAAAGATAATTCTATAATTATGATATTGAATTTATTAATTAAGCTTAATATAAATAATGTATTTATATGTGGTTTAGATGGATATGGTGGAAATGCGAATTATATTGATGAAAATATGAATTTTAGTTTTAAAAACAGTGAAATGAAGTTAAAAAATACGGAAATATTGAAACAGATAAATAAATTGAGAAAAGTAATGGAAATGTATTTTATTACTGAAAGTATTTTTGACAGTAAGGGTAAATAAAATATAACAATACTATTATTAAAGAGATATAGATGAGATATTATTTATTTAGTGTATTTAAGTTATAATAAAATTAATATATTCTAATATAATATTAGAGTTTAAGAACAATGAGGAGATGTAATTATATGAATATTATTGGGATAATACCTGCTAGATATAAATCATCAAGATTTGAGGGAAAGCCACTTGCTGATATACACGGAAAGCCAATGATATGGTGGGTGTATAATCAAGCAATAAAGGTAAAAGAGTTTTCTAGCGTGTATGTGGCTACAGATGATGAGCGTATAGAAAAAGTGTGTGAAGATTTGGATATAAATGTTATTATGACTAGTGATAAACATCCTACTGGTACAGATAGGGTAGGAGAGGTTGCGAGAAAAATAAAAGCTGATATTTATATAAATATTCAAGGCGATGAACCAACTATAAAGCCTGAAACAATAAGAAAAGCAATTGAACCATTTTATAATGATTCTAATGAAATACTGGTTACTAACATGATGACAGAAATTAAAAAAAGTTATGAAATAGTAGATAATACAGTACCTAAAGTGGTTGTAAATAAAGAAGGATGTGGCGTGTTTTTATCAAGATTACCAATACCGTATCCTAAAGGGGGGGATTGTAAATATTATAAGCAAGTATGCGTATATGGTTTTACTCCAAAAGCATTAGAGTTTTACTGTAATTCAGAAAGAGGAAATATTGAGTCAATAGAAGATATTGAAATATTAAGGTTTATTGAAGCTGGGTATAAAGTTAAGTTTATAGAAACAGATCATGATACAGTTGCAGTAGATACAAAGAAAGATTTAGAACGTGTCAGAAGAATAATAAAAAATATTTAGCAAAAACATTTGTTAAGAAATAGATTCAAATAAGAAATGAATTTTTAAAAAAAGTTAAAAAATAAGGTGAAATATGAAATTTAAAGATAAATTAAAGGATGTGAGTAATATAATATTTGATTTCAATAGTGTTATAATAGATTCTATTCATATAATAGCTGAAGGATTTAGAGAAATATTCAGTAATTACAATGAGAAGTTAATTGAAAAACTAATTAAATAATATGCAGAATCATTTAGTAAAATAATGGAGTACAAACTAACATCAAAGCAGATATTAATATGAAATACAGTCTATTTTATAAAGGACGATTATTCGAAATATAATTTTCACATTTCGTCAGAATCAGAAGAAAAGTAATTATCGCATATATGTAATAGCTTGGAAGTATATAAGTATTTTTGAACAATAAATGGATTTTTAGAATGAAAAGATGTATTGGGGAAAAATTGAATTAATGAAAATAATTATTGCTTAAGTGAAACTATCTTAGTGGAGATTTAATAAATGATCATAGAGCAACAGAAATTAAAATATGAAGGATAAATTACTAAAAAGAAATTATATACATGCTGATGAAACATACCTGAAGGTTATTGAAGAAAACGGAAAAGATTCATGTGGTTATATTGCCCCGGAGGCATTGAAAATCCAGTAATTCTATATCATTATCAAAAAACAAGATCTGGATCTTGTGCAGAAGAATTTCTTGAAGGATTTTCAGGATATCTTCAAACAGATGGATATGAAGGATATAATAAAGTCAAAAACATAAAAAGACTATATTGTATGTCTCATATTCGAAGAAAATTCTTTGAAATAATATCACCATTAAGCCCTGAAGCCTTAAAGCAATCACATGCACTAGAAGGGTTTAATTATTGTGAATAACTTTATGCAATTGAAAAAGAACTGAGGGAACAATATATCGATAGCGATAATTATTATGATGAGCGACATACAATAAGACTTATAAAATCTTCACCTATTCTTAAGAGTTTTCAAGAATATGTAGATGTTGAAATTGTTAATGCTCTACCTAAAAGTCATTTAGGTAAGGCTCTTGCTTATGCTCAAAAACTATTACCTTATATGAGAACCTTTCTGACAAATGGATGTCTTGAAATCGATAATAATTCAGCTGAAAGAGCTATAAAGCCATTTGTAATCGGCAGAAAAAATTAGATGTTTTCCAAGACAGCAAAAGGTGCAAAATCAAGTGCACTTCTTTATAGTATTGTTGAAACGGCTAAAGCCAATGGCTTAGCAGCGGAAAAGTATTTAGTATATTTATTTGAAGCGTTAGCAAATTCAGAAATTAAAGAAATGGACCTGCTAGAAAAGTGTATGCTATGGTCAGAAAACATTCCAGATCAACTGCATGTTAAGACTACCAAATAGTTTTTTACATATAAAATTATACCCAACAGAGAATTTAAACTTTTCTGTTGGGTTTGTTTTATCACTTAAATTACGCCACCGCTACGCGTCGATTCTCTGACGCTTACGCATAGGTTCCGTCAGAACCTAGTTTATATCCATCAATTGTAGTATTTTTAGCCATAGTTCCTGATTCTCTTAGATAATACCATTTTCCAGAAGAATCTTTTATCCAACCTGTTTTCATTGCACCGGTTACATCAAAGTAATACCAGTCATTTCCGATTAATGTCCATCCCACAGCTATAGTTCCGTCAGCTTTTCTATATTGCCAGCAAGCTTCTGCTTGTACAATTTGAGGGTTCTGATTAGTTGCGGTAGTACTATTATTTGAAGCTACTTGCGAACTGTTACCTCTTGTCACAACTAAATAGTATTCTCTAGTTTTACGATCAGAATTTATAATTCTAATTTTTATAATATTTTTTCCTTCATCTAAAGATACAAGTCTTGTATCTTTACCATCGCTAGGATCTAGATCTTTGTCATTAATCGATAATTTATAGCTTTGTTGTTCTGGAACAGCCTTAACATTAATGTAAGATATATTTTCATCAACATTTATATTTTGTACAGGTTCTGTTTTATTAAAAGAGAAATCGATTTTATTATTGCTAGGATCGAATAAAACTAATCGATTTAAGTAAATATCATCATAGTTTTTTAGAGTTATTGTATTATCATCTATAGTTTCTTCAGTATCGCCATCAATAATATTGTCTTCATCATTCATTTCTCTTTCTACAACAAGTTCATATTCTAAGGAATAATTGCTATCAGAGGCGTTTTTAGAATCATAAAGTCTTATATAAATAGTCTTGCTTTGACCTTCGGAGATATTTATTTTACCATAGATATCACTTAGCTTTATATTTTCATTTCCAACAAAGACTCTTATATCAGCGGCCTTAGTTTCAATGGTGCTCAAGTTAAAGCTAGTTTTATTAGAAGGAATTTTTGAATATATAACTACTGGAATTTTGTCGCCTTTTTTTACTCTATAATCTCCTTTGCGAGTTATACTATTGTATATTGACAAAATAGAACCTTCTGATGTTAGATCTAAAGATGTTATTTCATCTCCGGAGTATGCATAAGCGCATTGTTCTCCTATGCTTATAGTTGATGGCATCCACGTATAAAAAGCTGTACTTATAACGGTAAATATAATAATTTTTTTTACATTTTTGTTCATGATAAATCGCCTCCACAATAATTATGTATTCGATTAAATTATACCATTTTATATATATTCTATAAATAATAAAATATTACAATATATTATCTTATGAAAATTTACAAAATAAAGCAGCTAGTTTCTTTAATCAAACTAGCTGCTTTGCTTATAGTATATAATTTTATTTTTTGATATATGTTGCAATTAATCTTATACATCTCAGTATTAATTTAGTACTTGGATTACTAAAGTTTTAAGTTAATATTAATTTAAAACTCTACCAAAATATTTCATATTTGAGGTACTTAACTTGCTTATTTTAACAACATCACCAGTGTGTGGAGCTTGAATATACATATCATATCCTATGTACATACCTACATGAGTTGAATCTGAAACTTTATTAAAGACTAAATCCCCAGGTTTAATTTCTGCCATGCTAATAGGCTTGGCAAAACTTTGTTGTTCTTGTGATGTTCTTGGTATAGTGATTCCTTTAGAATTAAAGACATACTGCATAAGTCCAGAACAATCAAACCCTTCAGGAGATTCCCCTCCCCATAAATATGGAACTTTCAAATATTTTTCTGCTTCTTCTATAACTCCTTTAGCCTGATCTGTAATATCAGAAGGTAATGTTACAGGAATAGTAATTCCTATATCTCCAGTTAATAGTGCGTTATTATCTTGTACATATTTTAATAGAGTATCTTTTTTATCTTCCAAGTCCTTAATTTGTTTTTCAACATCATCTTTATCAGTTTGCAATTCTTGATTTTCTTTTTCTATAGTTGTTTTAATGTTTAAAAGATTGTCTTCTGATTTTTTTGTTTCTAAAATTAAATCTTTATCGCTTGTACAAATTTGAGAAATTAATGACACTCTTTTTAATGCATCTAAAATATCACCTGAAGAAAATAAAGCGTCTAAATATTGTAATGGTGTAGCTTCAAAGCCTCCATTGAATTGGATGCCCTTTAATCGTTCAGATAACTGGTTTTCTCTTTCAGTAAATTGTGTTTGGGTTAAATCAAGCTTTACCTGATTATCTTTTATATCATTTTCTTTTTCAAGAATTTGCCCCTTTAGTTGATTTAACTTACCCATGTTATATTCAATTTCATTATCGTATTCCTGTATGTTTTGTATAGCTTGTTCAAGTGTTAAATTACTATCATTAGGGTCCGCCAATGCCGGTACTGAGTTGCATATTGACGTAATAAGTAGCGCTGAAGCTACTATAGCCCCAATTCTATTATTTTTTTTCATCTTATCCTCCTTTATGCCTACTCTATAGATATGGTTTTTGTAAAGTAGAATAGATTATTGAATATTATCCGATAACTTATATTATACTACAAACAGTTTGCAAAATAATTGCAATTTATTAAGATTTTATTAAATATTAAGGTAAATAGTTCCAGAACATAACTATTTTATTTAAATTTCTTAATATGGAAAAGTTTATTGGAATTTCTTGTTTTAAGCATATGATTTATAGGATATAATAATTACTAGAAGGGGGAATAAGATGTGAATTTCTTAAGAGAACTATTTAAAAAAGATATAGTCAGAAGAATTTGTGTTCTTCTTATTATTGTATTTTTTATGTATATATTAAGATCAATGCTTAATCTATTTTTACTTACATTTTTCTTTACATATATTGCATACAGTCTACAAGTAGGAATTACGAAACGGTTAGATAAGTTTATAAAGGTGAAACCGATAATAGTAACATTATTTTTATACATATTCATGACATCTATTATTATCTTTGCAAGTTATAGGTATATACCAATAATTATTAGACAGCTTACAGAGATTGGAATGAAAATATCTAGATTTGATTTTAGAGATATTGGTGGGGAAGTTTTATCTACGTACATTGTCCCATACTTTGGAAAGGTTGATTTCATGTCATTTTTTAAGAATTCTGAAATAAATGACTTATTGAAATTTGATCAATTTTTAAAATATGCTTCCAATATAGGTACTTGGAGTTTTAATATCTTTGTATCTTTAATATTAAGCCTCTTTTTTATGGTTGAAAGAGAGAAAATCAAAGAATTTTTCTCAGAGTTTCAAGATAGTAAGATTGCTATATTGTATAGATACACAAAAGATTTCGGAATAAATTTTTTGAATTCCTTTGGAAAAGTAATTCAAGCTCAAATAATTATTGCATTTGTTAATAGTATTTTATCTGTTATATCTCTTTTTGCATTGGGATTTCCGCAAGTTTTAGGCCTTGGAGTTATGATTTTCTTATTTAGCTTAGTCCCAGTTGCAGGAACAATTGCATCGTTAATACCTTTAAGTATAATAGCATACACAGTTGGCGGTTTTAAAATGATTTTATATATTCTTATAATTATCGCAGTTTTACATGCACTTGAGAGTTATGTATTGAACCCTAGGTTTATGGCAGATAAAACTGAATTGCCAGTCTTTGTCGTATTTATTACACTTTTAGTATCAGAGCATTTTATGGGAGTCTGGGGATTATTACTTGGAGTGCCTCTTTTAATGTTTGTATTAGATTTGTTGAATATCAAACCAAGATCACAAAATATAAAGCGTAGAAGGCTTGTAACACTTAAGAAAAAGCATATTAATGAATAAAAATATTATCTAAAATTTTATGAGGAAATATCTTAGCTAGGTTAAAACTATTTGTTTTAGTCTAGTTTTTGTTTTTAAAAGTAATTCTAGTGGAAATTTTCCATTAGGATTTTTTTATTTTAAAAATATGAATGAAAGAGAAGGAAATTACTAAAAATATAATTATTGTATTTAGGACTATTGAAAAATTTATTGTATATGGAGAAGTTTAAATGATGAGTAACGATATTATAAGAATTGATGAAATAGCAAATCCAATAATAAAAAGATGGAAAATGATACTCTTAGTAACATTAGTAACGACATTGTTAGCTTTAATTATAAGCTATTTTATAATTCCACCTAAATATGAAGCAAATACTAAAGTCTTTATAGGAAAAGAAAATACTACTGGTCAGGATCAAAACTATAGCACTAATGATGTGCAAATGTATCAAAAACTGATAAAGACTTATGCAGAAATAATAAAGACCAATGATTTAGTACAAAGGGCCATAGACTCAAGTGATATAAACTTAAACTCAGAAAATGTTCTTGATAATTTATCAGTTACGCCAAGAACAGATACACAAATACTGGAAATTAGTTACGTGAGTGCAAACCAAGCATTAGCTGGGGATTTAGTGAATTCAGTTACAAATGAGTTTATAAGATCATCTAGAGAGTTTATACCAAATGGTAACGTAAAGGTTGTAGAAAGTGTTAAGGTACCTCAAAAACCAGTCAGTCCAAATAAAAAAATGTATATAGGAGTCGGCCTTTTGCTTGGTCTGATAGGCAGTGCTGGAGCAAGTTTCTTATTAGAGTTCTTAAATAATACATTTAAAACTAGGGAGCAAATAGAGGAAATCTTAGGTTTGCCAGTTTTAGGTGTTATTCCTGACTTATTTAAAGAAGGTAAGTGATGTGAATTGACAGGAAAAGCGGAGATAGAAATTCTATTTTTTATCAATTAATGCGCTAGATAATTAAAATAAATCATCTACTCTTAAAAAATGAAGTTTATGCTAATAAATTATTTGTAAACAAATGCAAGTTGTACTTTTTGATTATTAATGTAGAAAATTTATTTTGATGTTAGGAAGGTGTGAAATCATGTCGTTACTAGAGAAAATAAAAGGCTATACACTAGAAATAATGAAAAGATATAAATTAGAAGAAGCGAGGAGTTATAAAGCAGATAGAATGAAAAGATATAAATTAGAGAAAACAGTAGTTGATAATAGAATTCATGCCGGCTTCATAGTAGAAGATAAACCTAAATCTATAGTTGCAGAAGCTTATAGAACATTGAGAACTAATATACAATATTCTTCCTTTGATAAGGAAATAAGAACAATAGCTGTTACTAGTGCAGAAATGGCAGAGGGAAAATCAACAGTTGCAGGAAATATTGCTGCATCTTTTGCTCAAAATGAAAAGAAAGTTATACTAGTGGATTGCGATTTAAGAAAGCCTTCAGTTCATAAAAATTTTAAAGTCTCAAATTTGATTGGACTTTCTGAAGTTCTTCTTGGAAAGGCTGCAATTGAAGAAGCAGTACAAAAAAGGAATGATAATTTCTATTTTTTAACATCAGGGAAGATTCCACCAAATCCATCAGAAATGTTATCATCTTCTGCTATGAGCAATTTAATAGAAAGATTAAAAGTAGAATTCAATATAGTGGTTTTGGATACGGCACCGCTTAAAGCGGTTACAGATGCACAAATATTATCCACAAAGGTAGATGGGACTATTTTAGTTATAAGGGCGGGAGAAACGAAAAGAGATATAGTAATGGATGCAAAAAATCTTTTGGATAAAGTGGGAGCTAATATTATAGGAACAGTATTGCATGCGGTGGAGAATACAAGAGGAAAATATTCTTATTATTATGGAAATGATGAAGATAATGATAATTTATAGTGAACAAATGTTAGTTTATAGAAAAACTACACATATATTTTTAGAGAATAATATATATAATTTTATTGGTTCTGATGCTCATGACATAGATAACAGAACTACTGGCATCAGAAAAGCTATAAATACATTAGATAATAATAATAATGAAATAATAAATAAAAATATCTTTGAAGAGAGCTCTAAAAAGCTGATTAATAATGAGGTTATAAATTTCGTTGGAAAAAAAGTTAAGATAAAGAAATCAATATTTTCGTTTTTTAAAACTAAGACAAAGTAATCAGGATTTCAAATCATAACAACACAAATAGCTTAAGAATATAGTGGAGGAGAATCCTATTTAAAATGCCGCTGCTTTGAATAGTGATATGGACAAAAAAATGTATATATGTTACATTAACAATGTGGTTAAACGATTACGCAGAGTTTTGTTATATTATATTAATGCAATGCTAAGTATCATTTCGGATCTATTTAGTATGTATAGAAATAATCGTTTATTAAAATTTAAAAGGAGATATGGGGGAAAGTTTATGTTTAAAATCTTAATTGTTGATGATGAATTTATTGAGAGAGATGGTATTATATTTTTAATCAAGAAATTTTCTTTTGACTTTGATATAAAAGAATGTAGTGATGGAGAAGAAGCATTAGAATATTTGAAAAAAAATTTAGTTGATATTTTATTAACTGATGTAAGGATGCCATTTATGGATGGAATTGAATTATCACAAAACGCTAAATTAATATATCCAGATCTAAAAATAATAATTTTTAGTGGCTTTGGTGAATTCGAGTATGCAAAAAGAGCAATAAGCCTTGGTGTAAATGATTATATATTAAAACCAATAAGCCAGGCAGAATTTAAAAAGACAATGGAAAGTGTTATTGAAAAAATAGAACAGGAAAATAAAGAAAAGCAAGCTAAAGAATGGAGAAATTTCACTGAAAAAGAACATGTTTTATTAAAAGTAATAAGCGGAATTCCTATAGAAAGCATTAGAGAGAGATTTTCTTTAGATAATTATACAGATTTTATAAATAAGTATAAGAGAATGATTTTGATGGAATTCGATAAGGATTTCTTTAATAATCATCAAGAATTTATAAAAGAAATTCTTGATGATTTCCAAGATAAAGCAGATTATTTGAATTTAAATCCATATCAGGGAATATTTTTTTTGTGTGAGTTTATAGATGAAACTGTATTAGAAAATACTTGTACGAAAATACATAATGTGATATCAGAAAAATATGGAGTCGATTGTTATTTTTCTATTAGTAATTTAATTACATCACCTTCTATAATATCAGAAGAATATTCTAATATGGAACATATTATGGAACAACGTTTTTTTGTACCAGATAAGTATATTTTTTCTAAAAAAGTAGAGATGACATTGGAATCAACAGATGAAAAGTTCGATAGTACTATACTTAAAAATATAGAACATCATATAAAAGTTAGAGATTTTTGTAGTTTGAAATCTAGTGTTGATCTTTTAATAAAAAAATTTTCAGCGCAAAGTGATTTTTCCCAAATATATGTAAAGTTTATTCTTACAAATATTTATAGAAATATATGTGATGAAATGAAAGAAGCAAATGAAATGGATTTAGATGGAGAAATAGATAAGATTTATTCTAGCAGGACAATTCAAGAAATAAGAGATATATTAAATAATGTTATAGATAATATGGAAAAACAATTTTCCAAGGAATCTTTTAATCATAGGCATGAGATAGAGCTAGTTAAGTCATATATTTATGAAAATTATGGAAAAGATTTATCTCTTGATATATTAGCGGAATATGTGTATATGGCACCAAGCTATTTAAGCAGTATGTTTAAGAAAGAGACAAGCGTGGGTATTAATGTATTTATAAAAAATTATCGTATGGAAAAAGCAAAAGATATGTTAGAAAATACAAATATAAGAATTAAAGATATTGGTAATATCGTGGGATATAGTAATACATCATATTTTTGCCAAAGTTTTAAAGAATTCTATGGATTAACACCTGAAAAATATAGACAAAAGGATGAAAATAATGAATAGGTTAAAAAGATTTTTTCTAAATTTAAAATTTCGATATAAAATAATTTTGACTTACTTCTTAGTTAGTATTATTCCAATTATAATTCTAGGTTTATTTTGTTATCAGCAAACGAAAAATTTACTTTTAGATCAAGAAAGAGAGAATTTAAGAAAGTCTTTTTCAGAAGCAGTTATAGGAATCGAAAACTCAGCGAATGTGTATAGCAATATACTGGATTATACTACATTTAACCCAATGATTTTAGAGGTAATTAATCATGAATATAAAAGTTATTATGAAATGTATTATAAGTTTCATAATATGCTGGATCCATATATTGATATGCTAAGAGCGTTACATAATGATATACAACAAATAACTGTATATACTAGTAATAATATAGTAAAGCATTCCGATTATATAATGCCCATGGAGGTTATTGAAAATAATATTTGGTATAAAGAAGTATTAGGAAAATATAAACCTCAGTGGTTCATTGATAGTGAAAAAAATGTTTTTTTAGCGGTTCAGTTTATTAATAAAGGATATAATGATATACAGAATATTCTATATGTAAAAATAAACTCTAAGAATTTTTTTCAGCCGTTGTATAATATATCAAGCACTAATTGTGGAATTTATGTTGTAGATAAAAATGATGAAGTTGTATTTGAGAATAGAAGCTATGATGATGGTAAAGATTATTTATTGCCGAGTACTGAATTAAAGAAAATAGATGGAGATACTATAACTTATGATAATATAAATTATATTTTAATAAAAATTGATATGAAGGATCTTGGATGGACTGCATATCTTTACAAACCCGTGCATTTAATTGTGGAATCATCTAAAAATATTATTTATACTGTATTCTTTATCATGGGGATTTGTGTTCTAATAATTTTAGTTGTAGGGTATTGGCTTTCGTATATAATAGTGAACCGTATTGAAAAATTAACTAAAAATATGAAGGAAATGAATATGGATCATTTGGAAGTTACAATAGAAAGCAATTCGGAAGATGAAATTGGTGTTTTAATTAATAGTTTTGATAAGCTTATAGTAAGAATAAAAACTTTAATACAAGAAGTATATAAGAGCGAAATATCCAAAAGAAAATATGAAATGAAAGCATTACAAGCTCAAATAAACCCACATTTTCTCTACAATAGCTTGTCTTTGATCAATTGGAAGGCAATTAGGTCAGGAGAAGATGAAATTAGTGAAATGGCTCAGCTATTATCAACATTTTATCGTACATCTTTAAATAAAGGAAGTAGTATCATAACAGTAGAAAATGAATTAAATAATACAGAAGCATATGTTAAGATTCAATCCATGATGCATAATTATAATTTTGATGTGGATTTTGATATTGATAATAAAATTAAGGGATACTATATGATTAATTTATTACTACAGCCATTAGTTGAGAATGCAATATGTCATGGTATTGATCAAAAAAGAAATAATAGAGGCAAGTTAAGAATATCTGCACAGCAAAAAGGAACAGATATTGTGTTTGAAATTGAAGATAATGGAGTGGGGATGAAGAGTGAAATTTGCGAAAGAATTTTAACAACTAGAACAAAAGGTTATGGAGTAAAAAATGTTTATGATAGAATTAAACTTACTTATGGTGAAAATTGTGATTTGAGATTTATAAGTATACCAAATGAAAAAACTGTTGCGATAATGAGTATCCCGGTAGAAATAGACAAGAATAAATTTAATGATTAACTAGATAAATAGCTGTTTTAAAATGGAGGTATGAATTTCATTTTGAAACAGCTTGCTTTTTGTAGTTGTTTACATATTCATAAAAAATTGATATAAATCAAAAATCTTTAGTATATTCGGATAATTACTTGAATGCTATAATTTCAGTATAAATTACTTAACCAAAGCTAGTTACAGTTAAAGTATTATTTTTTTAATGAATTAGGAGGCTTATGGGGATGCTAAAAAGAAATTTAACGCAAACAATGAAAAGGATAACAACTTTTGGAATGGCAGTTATTACAATTGCTATGTTCTTTACGGGGTGCGGAAATAAAGATGGTGCAACTACGACTGAAACGAAAGATAAGTCAGGGGCAGTAACTACACCTTATGGAAAATACGATGAATTGGTAACTTATACTATAGGTAAAAATACACCTGGAAGTCCGCGTCTTCCAGAAGGAGATACCTATGAAAATAATGCATATACAAGATATTTAAAAGATGTATTAAATGTTCAGAATAAAGATGAATTTGAAGCAGCTAATGGAGATCCATATGATCAAAAGGTATCAATGGCAGTCGCTACAGGTGATATACCAGATATTATGAAAGTTGATTCAACAACATTAAAGCAATTAGTAGATAGCGATATGATAGCAGATTTAACTGATGCTTACAAAAACTGTGCCACAGATAAAATTAAACAAATGTATGATTCGTATAATGGAAGAGCATTAGAAAGTGCTACATTTGATGGAAAACTTATGGCATTGCCATCTACTCAATGTGCTAATGCGCCAACAATGCTTTGGGTTAGACAAGATTGGATGGATAAATTGGGATTGCAAGCACCTAAATCAATGGATGATGTGGAAAATATCTTACAGCAGTTTGTAACAAAAGATCCAGGAAATAATGGAGCTGGAAAAACAATTGGTCTTGTGGCTTCTTCTAATATAGGAGGAGTTTATGGGGGATTATTTCAAATGGATAACGTTCTAGGAATGTATAATGCTTTTCCAGGACAATGGATTGAAGAGGATGGAAAAGTTGTATTTGGATCTACAACTAATAATATGAAAAAGGGATTAACGAGAGTTGCTGAAATGTTTAAAAAAGGTTTAATTGATCCACAAATGGCAGTAAGACAAGGTGATGATGTTACTTCACTTATTGTTAATGGTCAAGCTGGCGCTTTCTTTGGACCATGGTGGGCACCTGATTATCCATTAAATGATGCTAAGAAGCTAAATCCAAATGCACAATGGGTTCCTTATGTAATACCAACAAATGCAGATGGCTCTTATACAACTTATACACAAAATCCAGCAAGTGAATTTTATGTTGTTAGAAAAGGATTTGAACATCCAGAATTATTAGTAAAAATAGCAAGTGTTATTAATGATAAGATGGTATATGAGGATTATGGAAAACAAGAACTTATGGACTATATCAAAAAAGGTGTAGATTCAGGTGTAAGACCAGTAAATATACTTATTAATGATTATAATGCAACAGTCGATATGCATAAAAACATTGATTTAGCACTTAAAGGAGAAAAAGATCCAGACTCTTTAGGAGCTGATAAGGGAAATTATGAAAAATGTAAAGATTATTTGGCAAATCCAAATTCTCCAAGTGCTGATGCATGGAGTGGATATACTTCAAGAATGATTTCTCCAAAACTAATGAGCGAAACTAAAGTAAATGAAGTTAATCCTGTATTTTTCGGACAAACAAAGAGCATGAAATTGAAATGGACTAATTTACAAAAATTACAAGATGAAACATTCTTGAAAATTGTAACAGGTGAAGCACCTATAGATTCTTTTGATGACTTTGTTTCAACTTGGAAAAGTACAGGTGGAGATGAAATTACAAAAGAAGTTGAAGATGCTATAAAAAATAAAAACTAATTTGACAGTTTGGATGCAAGTAGTATTTGCATCCAAACTACAATTGAAGAATTAATATTCTACATTACAAATAAAGAAAGCAGGGAGATTCATGAAAAAAGGGAAAAAACAATTAAGTTATCATCTTATGATGGCACCTGGTATGATATTTCTATTCATATTTAGTTTTATTCCTATGTTTGGTATAATAATGGCTTTTCAAGAGTATTTACCGGCAAAAGGAATACTAGGTTCTAAGTGGGTTGGACTTGATAATTTTAGATATATGCTTCAAATACCAGATAGCATGAATATTTTAAGAAATACACTAGTTATTGCTATAGGAAAAATTATTTTAAGCACAATAATACCAATTATATTTGCATTACTTTTAAATGAAATAAGAAAAAAATGGGCTAAGAAAACCATTCAAACTATTGTATATTTACCACATTTTCTATCATGGGCAGTCTTAGCTGTAGTAGTAGCCAATATTTTCTCTTTTGATGGCCCGGTTAATGCATTTTTGAAATTGTTTGGATATGAACCAACATTATTTCTTGCAAGCAATATCTGGTTTAGGCCTATATTAATAGGAACAGATGTATGGAAAGAATTCGGTTATGGATCAATTGTATATTTAGCGGCATTAACCGGCATTGATTCTGGATTATATGAAGCAGCGGCTATAGATGGAGCAAATAGATTCAAGCAGCTAATACATGTGACTCTGCCAGGTATAATGCCTATAATTATGCTTATGACAGCAATGAATTTAGGAAATATTTTAAATGCTGGCTTTGATCAAGTATTTAATTTATATAATCCGATTGTTTATCAAACAGCAGATATTATTGATACATATGTTTATCGCGTAGGGTTAGTAGGAATGCAGTATAGTTTTGCGACAGCAGTAGGACTGTTAAAATCAGTAGTTGGATGTATATTATTATTGTCTGCTAACAAATTATCTCAAAGAGTTGCTAATATGCAAATCTTTTAAAGGAGGAGTATTATGTTAAAGTCAAAAAAGTTTGGAAGCAGGCTAGCTGATGTAATTATATGGGGTGTTGTAATAATAATTACAGCTGCCTGCCTGTTTCCCCTCATAAATATGGTAGCTATTTCTTTTAGTAATAAGTCAGCAGCAGCGGGAAATTTAGTGGGATTACTTCCAATAGATTTTACTTTATCATCCTATAAAACATTATTGAAAGAGGGTCAATTTTGGCGTTCTTTTGGTATTTCCGTGTTAAGAGTTGTTCTTGGAACAGCATTAAATTTAATATTGGTAGTTTTAATGGCATATCCATTATCAAAGAGTAAACGAGAATTTCGTTTTAGAAATATTTATATGAATTTTATGATATTTGCAATGTTGTTTTCAGGTGGAATGATACCAATATTTATTACTGTAAAAAATCTACATTTATTAGATACTATCTGGTCTCTAATTTTACCAGGTGCTGTGCCTATATTTAATGTAATTTTATTAATGAACTTTTTCAAGAGTGTACCAAAATCATTGGAAGAAGCGGCAGAATTAGAGGGATGTAATAAATGGCAAATTTTATTTAAGATATATATTCCTATCTCGCTTCCTGCATTAGCAACAATTTCATTGTTTAGTATTGTTGGACACTGGAATGATTTCTTTGGTGGATTGTTGTACATAAATAAGGCAGCAAATTATCCACTGCAAACTTATATACAACAATTAACAGTGGATATTACAAAGGTGACAAATCCGGCTCAGTTACAAAGCATTGCTGATATTTCTAACAAAACATTAAATGCAGCTAAAATCGTTGTATCAACTATTCCATTGCTAATTATATATCCGTTCTTACAAAAATATTTTGTTACAGGAATGGTTATGGGATCAGTTAAGGAATAGAGAAAGAATGTGTGACATAATGAAGCACAAATAAGATTTGATATAAAAGATAAAATTTATAATATAATAAATTCACATGAAAATAAAACCAAGATCATATGGGAATTACAAACATTAGATTTAGATAAATATTTATTTGGTGCAGGTTGTGAAATTATTCTCGCATATTATATAAATTGAACATATAGGATGATTAAAAAAGATGTAGTAAACCCCTCAATACTTAGTAATCTTTTAATAAATTGAATAATAATTATCGTAATTTAAATTAATAAATAGGAAGATTGATAGTTGAATATTTTAGTGGCCTTTGGTAAGGCGACTTACTAACATAAATTATTTGAAAATATATTAATTGGAGGCAGTTATGAATAAGGAATGGTGGAAAGAGAGTGTAGTATATCAGGTATACCCAAGGAGTTTCAAAGATTCTAATGGGGATGGAATCGGCGATTTAAGAGGAATAATAGAAAAGTTAGATTATTTAAAGGAGTTAGGTATAGATGTGATATGGCTATCTCCAGTATATAAATCGCCAAATGACGATAATGGATATGATATAAGCGATTATGAAGATATAATGGATGAATTTGGAACAATGGAAGATATGGATGAACTTATTAAAGAAGGAAATAAGAGAGGAATAAAAATTCTCATGGATTTAGTGGTTAATCATACTTCTGATGAACATAAGTGGTTTATTGAATCTAAAAAATCAAAGGATAATCACTATAGAGATTATTATATATGGAGAGATCCAGTAAATGGGAAAGAACCAAATGATTTAAAGTCAACATTTAGCGGTAGTGCATGGCAATATGATGAGACCACAGGACAATATTACTTACATTTATTTAGTAGAAAGCAGCCAGATTTGAACTGGGAGAATGAGGAAGTCCGTAATAAAGTTTATGATATGATGAATTTTTGGATTGATAAGGGTATTGGTGGCTTTAGAATGGATGTCATAGAACTTATAGGTAAGGTTCCAGATAAAAAGATAAAAGAAAATGGACCAAAACTTCATGAATATATTAAAGAAATGAATAGAAAAACTTTTGGAGATAAAAATCTATTGACGGTTGGAGAAGCATGGTGCTCTAATCCAGAAATAGCAAAGCAGTATTCAAATCCTGATGGAAGTGAGCTTAGTATGATATTTCAATTTGAACATATTTTATTAGATCAACAGCCAGGTAAGGAAAAATGGGATTTAAAGCTATTGGAACTGCTAGATTTAAAAAAAGCATTATCAAGATGGCAAGTTGAATTAGAAGGAATGGGTTGGAACAGTTTATTCTGGAATAATCATGATGTACCAAGAATAGTTTCAAGATGGGGAAATGACAAAGAATATAGAATAGAAAGTGCAAAAATGCTTGCCACATTGCTGCACGGAATGAAGGGAACCCCTTATATATATCAAGGCGAAGAACTTGGTATGACAAATATAAGATTTGAGGATTTAAATGATTATAAGGATATAGAAACTCTTAATATGTACAAAGAAAGAATAGAGCAAGGTTATAAGCATGAAGATATAATGAATTCTATATATGCAAAAGGTAGAGATAATGCACGTACTCCAATTCAATGGGATGATAGTGAAAATGCAGGTTTTACAACTGGAGAGCCTTGGATAAAAGTAAATCCTAATTATAAAGAAATAAATGCTAAATTACAATTAAATGATGAAAATTCTATATTCAATTATTATAAAAAGCTAATTAAAATTAGAAAAACAAATCCAGTAGTTGTATATGGAAAATATGAATTGATTTTAGAAGAAAATAAAGAAATATTTGCATATACAAGAACTTTAGAAAATGAAAAGTTATTAGTTATTTGTAATTTTACGGGTAATAAGACGAAGTTTGCATTGAAAGATGAAATCGAGTTTAACTCTAAGGAACTTTTAATTTCGAATTATGATATAGATACAAATGATTCTATAAATAATATAGATCTTAGACCTTATGAATCAAGAATTTATAAACTTACATTAAAGTAAAAAATAGAACCTCAATTGGCTCATTATAAGCAGTTGAAATTAAGCAAGGTTATTATCATAGAAGGAGTAGTCCAAATGAAAGAGTATATATTCGGTGTAGATATTGGAGGAACAACCATTAAGCTTGGTTTGTTTAAAGCTGAAGGAAAGTTATTAGAAAAGTGGGAGATTGAAACAAGAAAAGAGAATGAAGGGAAATATATTCTAAAAGATATTGTGGAAACATTAGAAAATAAGCTTAATGAAAAGAATATTTCCAAGGAGAATGTATTAGGGATAGGAATAGGAGTACCAGGGCCAGTTAAGGATGATGGAACAGTTCTTAGATGTGTTAACCTTGGATGGGAAATTTTTAATATAGTAGATAAAGTTAATAAATTAATAAAGTTGCCTGTTAGTGCTGGAAATGATGCTAATGTTGCAGCACTTGGAGAAATGTGGCAAGGTGGAGGGAGAGGATATAAAAATATTGTAATGGTAACACTTGGAACTGGTGTTGGTGGTGGAATAGTTATTGACGGAAAAATAATACCAGGGTTTAATGGTGCTGGTGGTGAAATTGGTCATATAAAGGTTTCTGATAACGAGATAGAATGCTGTGGATGTGGAAATAAAGGATGTTTAGAGCAATATGCATCTGCAACAGGGATTGTTAGTTTAGCTAATAAGGCTTTAAAAACTATGAAAATAAAATCTGATTTAAAGAATTTTGAGAATTTATCAGCAAAAGATATTTTTGATTCTGCAAAGGCAGGCGATGAATTAGCATTAGAATTGGTAGATGATTTTGGTAATAGATTGGGGAAAGCTTTAGCTAATATCTCATGTGTTATTGATCCAGAGATATTTGTGATTGGTGGAGGTGTATCTAAAAATGGGAGTTTTCTGATCGAAAGCATTACTAAGCATTTTAAAGGAAATGCATTTCATAGTTCAAGAAATACAAAATTTGAGTTGGCCAAATTAGGTAATGATGCTGGAATATATGGTGCTGCAAGATTGATTTCTGGAAACTAGGTAGGTTATATGATAAGAGGTGGTTTAGCTTGAAAAAATATTGTGCATATTCTATTTATAAGTTTTGCAAGGATTAATGAGGGAGTGATCACCCGATGATTAAATTAAAAAAAAGAAATAATAAAAGAGAAATAGATTTTGTCAATAAAAGAAAGAATATATTTTTTTACTGTGAAAACATTATAAGAGGTTCTAAAATAAAAGTTAGATTGACAACTTCTTATGGATTATTAGTTTTAATTCCATTATTAATAGTAGGTGTTTCAATAATAATGCAATCTAAAAGTTCAATCGATAATAAAATTTCAAATTTCTCATCTCAGATAATGGCGCAAATTGGAGTAAATATATCAAGCGAAATGGATAAGAACTCCAACTTCGCTATGTCAATATTTACTGAACCTGATTTTCAGGATTATTTCGAAAATGGACAAAATGTTGATTATCATAAACTTAATGATTTAAATAAATTAATAAGAAATAAAGTGGGAACCAAGAATGATATGACCGGACTCGGAATTGTCAGTGCAGACAAAGGAAAAATAGGAAGTTTTTCAAATCAACTATCTGACGATTTAATGTTGAAATTATCAGATTTATCTAGCAAGTCAAAGGGAAAATTCTCATGGTCATTAAACAAAAGTTCATCAGGATATAAAATCTACGCTTCAGTTCAAATGAATACTTTGGCTACAGGTAAGAACTTTGGAATAGTTATAGAAGAATTGGATCCTAAATTATTTATTAATTTGTTTAAAGACATTAGTTTAGGAGATAATTCTGATATATTTGTTTTAGATTCACAAGGAGCTGTTATTCTAAATAATGAATCAAGTCTAATTGGAACAGAATATAAAGATAAAAGTATTATAGAGAAAATTCAAGAGAAAGAATCAGCTAAAAGCAAGGATAAAAGTGCTAAGATAGAAAATTCTTTTTCAACAAGTGATGGTAATAATCTAGTATCTTATGCACCTTTAAGCGGTTCAGACTGGTATGTAGTAGGAGTTATACCGTACACTTATATAAACTCTGAATCTAATAGTCTAACAAATAATACTATAATAATTGGTTTGATTTCGTTTATGGTAGCCATGTTGGTAGCATTAATAGTATCAAGAAGCATATCAAAACCTTTGGGAAAATTAGTTTCACTTATGAAAAAGGCTAGAGATGGAAATTTAGCTTTGCATATAGAAGATAGTAGTAAAGATGAAATCGGAGAAGTAATAAGTGCATTTAATGAGATGGTGAGTAAAATAAGTGCTTTAATTGGTGATGTTAAAGCTATTACTAACAATGTATCTAATAACACCAAAATAGTTGCACAGGTTTCAGAACATTCTTGCTCATCTTCAGAAGAAATCGCAGCTACAATGAGTGAAATTGCTAAAGGGGCTTCGGAACAAGCTGTTAGTGTTAATGAAGGAATTGATTTCATGAGCGTATTATCCGATGGAATAAATATAGTGAGTAAGAAAACAGAAAACGTATGGTCAGTATTAGAGGAAACACAAAAAATGAAAAAAGAAGCAGTTATATCAGTTAATACATTGAAAGATAAAGCCGACGAAACCAATAATGTTTCAGCTAAAATTGTTAGCGATATAAACTCTTTAGATACAAATATAAAAGATATAAAAGAAATTATAGAGTTAATTGGTAGCATTGCAGAGCAAACTAACCTTTTAGCATTAAATGCAGCAATCGAAGCAGCAAGAGCTGGAGATTCAGGTAAAGGTTTTGCTGTTGTTGCTGATGAAGTTAGAAAACTAGCTGATAGCTCAAAAGAGTCATCTGATCAAATTAATAAAATAATTAATAATATTGAAAATAAAACAAGAATTGTAGTGAAAGAAGCAAGTAATTCTAGAATTATAATAAAAGAACAGATGGATGCAGTCGATGGTGCAGATGAGGCTTTTAAAGTTATATTTGAAGGAATGAACCAAATATCATACCAATTAAAAGATATAGTTGTGTCAATTAATGAAATAGTTGATTGTAAAGATAAAACTAAAATAGCAATGGAAAACATTTCAGCTATTTCGGAAGAAACAGCCGCAACTACAGAACAAGTTTCCTTCGGAGCTAATGGACAAATTAGCGAAATTCAAAAAATATTTGAATTTGTAGAAGAACTAAATTCAGTGGTTGAAAAATTAAATCTAACAATAAATAAATTTATAGTTAATTAGTTTTAAATGTAAATTTATTAAATAGAATCAAGATATTAGAAAGAAAATTAATTATATATAAATACTAATTTAACTACAACATAGTAGGGGAGAGAATATAATGATTAAAAGAGTTAACAAAATAATAACACTAGTAACAATTACAACAATTGTTACTACGCTTAGTTCATCGCCAATTGCATTTGCTTCCGATGCATTGAAAGAAAAGGATGGGGATTTTAATGCTGCCGTTGCTTACTCAAATAAGTATTTATACGATGGATATAGAGGAACTGATGGGGAAGAACAAACAATATACTACAATAATGGAAAGTATAATGAACTAGGTAATTCAGATGCATATGATGATTCTATAAAGTACGATAATAGGTATATTGAACTAGATAATAATGGTAAGGAAGATCTATTTAATTTGCAAACAGGAAAGTTTGAAGGGGAAGATATAGAGGATCAAAAATTTGATATTAGAAGAGATTTAGTAAAAAAATTAAAAGAAACCAATAGATATGGCAGTAATATAACAGATTATCTTAAATTAGGTGATAGAATTTCAAGTAATAAAGGTTCCTTTGGTGATGTATGGTATAAATATACTGCAGATTATAATTATGGACAAGCTATTAAATATGTAACAATAATCAATTTAGCTGCAAATTCCAATGATGAATGGGATAATATTACATTGAAAAAAGGTGATGGAATAACATCAGACTTTGGAGACAGCTATCAATTTTGGTTTTCAGTAACAACTAATGATCCTACTAATAAAGAAACTGATGGTATAGAAAAAACCTATAATGGCGATATAACTGCAGCATCAAAGTATATAGCTAAAAGATTAAAAGATTATTGTGGATATGATGCAGAGGTGACTACAGAGAATGGAAGTCCTGTTATCCAAATAATATCTGATGAAAAATTAGAAGGAACTGTAATAACGGGGCATAATAGTGATATTTCAATAGAATCTAAAATGGCACTTGCTAAAAATATTCAATATGTATCGGATGATACGAAAAATTCTAACGATGCTGTAAGAGATATGATTGCTGATAATTATACTTCTAAAACCGTAGAATCAGTATATGGAACTACAACAACAGATTCTGCTGTAAAATATACAACAACTATTGATATAAATGCAGAGTCAGATCATGAATGGAAAAATATAACCTTAAAAAAGGGTGATGATGTAACATCAAGCTTTGGAGACACTTATCAATTTTGGTTTTCAATAACAGCTGATGAATCTGGTAATTTAGAGTCTGACGGAGAAGCAAAAACTTATAATGGAGATGTGGAAGCAGCAGCAGAATACATAGCTGGAAGAATAAGAGATTACTGTGGATATGATGCACAAGTTATTGAGCAAGATGGAAAATCATTAATTCAAATAACATCAGATATAAAGCTAGATAAAAACGTAATAATGGCATATGATGATAATATTTCAGTTAAAACAGAGGAAAATGATTCTTCATCAGATGAAGATGGTGATAACAATTCAGGGACAAATAGTGGAGAAAACACAACTGGTTCTGACACAAATACTGGAGAAGAAACTTCAAGCGGGACACACGCTATAATAAATTATGACAAGGAGGCAATATATTATGGCTTTGTAAATAATTCTGGCAAATATATAGATGTCTCTAAGTTTGCAAATATCAAATTTATATATACAATTGACGGAAAAACTAAGACAGAAAGTATAAAAGAGTTTGGAGAAAAATACGGAGATGAAAATATTGTAGCCAATTTAACTGACATAGGATCAGATTTGTTAACACAAGATTCAACTTACATTTATGTCAGTGCAAATGTAGAATTTACTTCAGATAGTGATATAAGCATTGCATATCCAGATGGGACAAACAGCAAAAAATACATCTTAAAGATTTCTAAGGCTGTAGGAGATAAAGTTGATGGAGCATATACACCTAAAGAAGTTACAGCATATGAAATGAATGGAGAATCTGATTTTCTATCTTGGATTCAGCCTAAACTTAGTGATGACTGGTATAATTTGGATGTATGCGCTAAGGATGGAAATATATATGTTATAAGATTCAATAAAGACGGAGGCAATAATAAAATACAAGTAAATCAAGTTGGATTCGAAACTGTACGTGATGATGATTTGAAGGTTAGTAGGAATAAGATATATAAGGTTAATGACCCATCTATTGAAACTAGAATTAAAGGACAAAAATTAACAGTTACGGATGCAGGTGAAATAAGAAATTTAATAAGACCATATTATTCTATAGATGCTAAAGGAAACTTGTGGGTATTAGGCTTGAAAAAGATATATGAATTTAATGGAAATGGCTTTGATGAAAAGTATACAATTCCTGCAAAGATAAGCAACTTAGACGTTTACGATGGTAACAATTTAATTGCTTGGGGAGATAATGGTACAGAATATGGTTATGTAACTAATATTAATGAATTTTCAAGTACTAGTGATGAAAAGGATTTGGGAACTGAAAATAATGGCAATGGAGGTGCTGGTGACGGAGAAAGTACTAGTGATAAAGACAATACTTCAAGTGATGAATCAGTAATTAAAAGTGGATGGATTAAAACAAAGTCGGGTTGGCAATTTTTTGATGAATCGGGAAAACAAGTTAAAGATTCTTGGATTAAAGTAAATGAAAAATGGTATGTAATTGATGAAAACGGTATTATGAGGACTGGCTGGATTAACATAAGTGGAAAATGGTACTACCTAAATTCTGATGGAAGTATGGCAACAGGATGGATGCAAGAAGGGAGTAGTTGGTATTACCTACAATCAGATGGAGAAATGTCAACAGGCTGGGTAAATGATGATGGAAATTGGTATTACTTAAAGGAATCTGGTGAAATGTCAATTGGATGGATTTCTAATAACGGAAACTGGTATCATCTAGGAACTGATGGGGTCATGAGTACAGGCTGGTTAAAATATGGAAAGCACTGGTATTACTTGGATAAAAATGGAAAAATGTTATCGGATACAACTATAAATGGATATAAACTTGGAAATGATGGTGCTTTAATTTAGAAAGATGGTGAAAATATGAGAAAGTCAAGAAAAAAATTAAAAATTTTATGTAGTTTAGCACTTATGTCAACTACAATTCTATCAACTGTATCAATTATATCAAATACCGCATATGCAAATTCTGATTTTATAGAAATGCCTATAGTAAATACTTCTGAGAAAGGGGCCTTTAATCAAAAGCTTTTACTATATGATGTCTCAACAGATAAATCTATGTATAATCCAGGATCAAATGTAAGTGTAAAAATTAATTTGGTCAATTATACAGGAAATGAAATATCCAATGGAACTATAGAGCTATCGGCAAAGCATCTTGATACACAAGTTGGGAGTACAGTAACTCAAAATTTTTCAATTGAAAAAGATGAAAATAAAGATTTATTCATAAACTGGACAGTTCCTAATGAGGATTTTAAAGGCTATTTACTTGAAATAACGTGTAAAGATTCTGAAGGAAAAGTCATAGAGTCATCATCAACAGCTGTAGATGTCTCCTCAAATTGGCTTAAATTTCCTAGATACGGTTATCTAACTAATTATGAGAAAAGTGTTAATACAAAAGATATAATAGATCAGTTGAAAAAATTCCATATAAATGGTCTGCAATATTATGATTGGCAAGACAAACATCATGATCCTATAGCAGGTGAAGGTTCAAATGTTGAAGATGTATGGCAGGATTTATCAAAACATGATGTATATAAATCAACAATAGAAGGATATATTAAGAATGGTCATGAAGCAGGAATTTCTTCAATGCAATACAATTTAATATATGGAGCGACTCAAGGATATGAAAATGATGGTGTAAAAAAGGAATGGGGTTTATATAAGGATCCAAGTGGAACTGATGGAGAACAGTGGACTATGGCAATGCCTAGCGGCTGGGAAACAGATGCGCTTTACTTTATGGATCCATCAAATAAAGAATGGCAGGATTATCTCTTTGCAAGGGAAAAGGAAGTTTTTGAAGCATTTGATTTTGATGGATGGCATATGGATACTGTAGGTGATTTTGGAACAGTGTATAAAGCAGATGGGACACCAGTATCAATTACAACTACTTTTAAAGATTTTATTAATGCAGCTAAGAAAGAATTTCCTGACAAATATATATTATTTAATCCAGTTGGAAATAAGGGGCACGAAGATGTAAATAGTAGTAATGTAAGTGGTGCATATACAGAAGTATGGCCTTGGGATGGAATTATAACATATAATTCCTTAAAAGGTATTGTAGACCAAGCAAGAACTGAGACAAAAGGAAGATCATTAATAGTGCCGGCATATATGAATTATGAATTGGGAGATAAACATAGTGAAGAAAAGCCTGGAAAATTTAATACTTCCTCAGTGCTATTAACAGGGGCTTCAGTCTTTGCAGCAGGTGGATCTAGACTTGAGCTGGGCGATGATACAAGAATGCTTACTAAAGAGTATTTCCCCAATAGAAATGTTGTTATGGATGAAGAGTTAAAGGCAAGGGAAAGAAAATATTATGACTTTATAGTTGCTTATGAAAACTTATTAAGAGATGGACAAATAAATAGTAATAATGAAATCCAAGTTGAAGGTTATGAGAATAGTAATATAGGTGAAGCTAATAAAATATGGACTTACGGAAAAAAAGATTCAAATTATGATGTTATTCAAATGGTAAATCTTTTAGGTGTTTTTGATAATACTTGGAGAGCTGCTGATGGATCGAAATCTAAGCCAACTAAAGCAGAAAATTTTAAGGTTAAGTATTATGTAACCCAAGATATTCAAAGTGTTTCATTAGCATCACCTGATGCTAATGATTGTAAATCACAAAGTTTAGAATTTTCAAAAGGAAACGATGAAAAAGGAAATTATATAGAATTTACAGTACCATCTTTGGAATATTGGGATATGATTTATTTAAAAAAATTAAGTTCTGAGAATATTGATAAGAATAATGATATAATAGGCGTTCAAGGTCAATTAACAAATCCAGGTTTTGAAGATGGATTTATGGGCTGGAATATATCCGGAAGAAGTTATGGCTTAGATTCCACAGATGCAGCATCTGGAAATAATAAGTTATATTTCTATGATAATAAGCCTTATACCAAAAAGATTGATCAAACAGTTGTAGGATTAAAAAATGGAAAATATAGAGTAACGGCTATGGTAAAACAAAATACAGGGATTCCAGATTATGCAGCTATGGAATTAACTTCTGGAGATAAGAGTGAAAAAGTTAATATAAAACATAGCGATAATTATAGAAAAATAGAAGGAACCATAGATGTTAAGGATGGAAAATTAAATATAGCTTTTAACTTTATATCTACTTTAAATGGCGAAGCTAATTTACAAATTGATGATATTCAGTTATTAGATGAGAACGGAAATGTTGTATCAAAGGAAGCTAAGGTTATTAAGCAGGGCGAAGGCGCAAGTTCATCTAACATACCTGAATCAGTTGGAAAAATAACAAATGGAGATTTTGAAACAGGTGATACAACAGGCTGGGTAGCAGCTAATCCAGATGGATTTGGAGTTAATGATCAAGATGTCTTTGCTGGAAATAATAAATGTTATTTTTGGGGGCAAGGAAAACAAATGTTACAACAAAAAGTAACTGAGTTGACTAATGGAACTTATACAGTAAAAGCAATGGTTAAACAAAATACTGGAAATCCTACATCATCGCAATTAGAATTATCAGGTTTTGGGGGAGAGGCAGCTTCGATTAAAATTCCACATGGAGATTCCTATGTTGAAATTTCGCAACAAGTCACTGTTACTAATGGCACTTTAATAATCTCATTTATACAAGATGGCAAAGAATGGACAAATTTACAAATTGATAATGTTGAGTTAGTAGCAAACTAGATTTGATTAATATTAAGGTATATAAAAATAATAAATGTAAAGCTATCAAAGATGTTTTTAGAATTATACCTCGATTAAGCTTTTGAAAATAAAAAAGGAAACATAGCAATAATTTAGTGTAAAAGGAAGGACGAAAAAAATTTATTTTACACTATAATGAAAATATATTGCTATGTTTCTGTTATTTATAAGAAATTTTAATTAAAATAATTAATTATTTGGGAGGAAATTTATGAATTGGCAAAAGGAGTTAGTAGCTTATCAAATATATCCAAGAAGCTTTAAAGATTCTAATGGAGATGGAATAGGGGATTTACAAGGAATAATTGAAAAATTAGATTATTTAAAAGATTTAGGTATTGATTTAATTTGGATAAGTCCAATATACAAGTCTCCTAATGACGATAATGGATATGATATTAGTGATTATAGAGAAATTCTTAAGGAATTTGGTACCATGGAGGATTTTGATAATTTATTAAAGGAAGTTCATAAAAGAGGAATGCGTTTAATTATGGATTTGGTTATAAACCATACTTCAGATGAACATCCATGGTTTATAGAAGCAAGGAGTTCAAAAGATAATACAAAGAGAGATTGGTATATTTGGCGAAAGGGTAAAAAATCTACATATAATGAAGAGAATTTAGAACCAAATAACTGGGCAAGTATATTTGGAGGTTCAGCCTGGGAATATGATTCTGATGGTGATGAGTATTATTTACATTTATTTAGTAAGAAAATGCCAGATCTTAATTGGGAAAATGAAGATTTAAGAAATGCACTTTATGAAATGATTAATTGGTGGCTGGATAAGGGGATAGATGGATTTCGCGTAGATGCAATTAGTCATATTAAAAAGTGTGATTACAGTGATATGCCAAATCCAGATAATTTGAAGTATGTTCCATCTTTTGATAAGCATATGAAGCAGCCGGGTATAGAAGTTCTCTTGCAGGATTTAAAAGAACATACGTTTGATAAATACGATATATTTACTATAGCAGAAGCAAGCGGTGTAACAGTAAATGATTTGGAAGAGTGGTCTGGAAATGAAAAAGGGAAGTTTTCTATGATATTTCAATTTGAACATATGCATTTATGGAATATGGATAATGCTGAAAAATCTTTATTAGTGGATTTTAAAAAGACGTTATCTAGATGGCAGGACGCTGTTTATAAAGATGGTTGGATTGCTTTATTTCTTGAAAACCATGATTTAACAAGATGTGTATCAAAGCTTGGAAATGATAAAGGATATTGGAAAGAAAGTGCCAAAGCGTTAGCTTTAATGTATTTCATGCAAATGGGAACCCCATTTATTTATCAAGGACAAGAAATTGGAATGACAAATGCAGATTATGATAATATTGATGATTTTGATGATATTTCAACAGTGCATAGTTACGAAGAGAGAGTAGAAAATGGGGTATCAGAAGAAGAAGCACTTGCAATTGTGAAAGCGACTACGAGAGATAATTCAAGAACACCAATGCAGTGGAATAGTACATATAATGGTGGTTTTACTACAGGAACTTCATGGATAAAAGTAAATAAGAATTATAAAGAAATTAATGTAGAAGATCAGCTAAAAGATACTGATTCTATATTGAATTTTTACAAAAAAATGATAAAAATCAGAAAAGAAAATAAGGCTTTAGTATATGGCAGGTATGATATAATATTAGAAGAGAATGATAAAATATATGCTTATACAAGAACTTCAAATAATCAAAAATATATAATAATTACTAATATATCAGAAGAAAATGTAAAGTTTTATTATGAGGAAGAAAAATTGAAATATGAAGAATTACTTCTTTCAAATTATGAAGTTGATAAACATGAGGATATGACAAAATTTATATTAAGACCATATGAAGCACGATTATATAGATTGTATTAATAAAGAAATATTCATGCAAATTCAAATTATTATAGATAGAATTTTGGTTAATTTTACGTAAATTCAGAGCTTGTATGGAATTTATTTTGAGTTTTGGGGGAATGCGTAAGTTCTTAAATTATATGACTGCCATAAAAAAGAAAATAAATTAAATATTTGTCATGAAACGCTATATTAGCAGCTATCCATTATATTGCTTAATATAGCGTTTATTGTGCGTTGAAAGTTACTATAGATTCGGTGTAATATATTTGATACAGGGAAGAGAAAAAACAAAAAAATGTCGTTTCAAGTCTAATTTTATAAATAAGCAAATAAGAAACGTTGCTATTTACCAAAATAAACACAGATTAAAAAAGGCTAAAATATTTAGCTAATAATTAATTATGATAGGATGGTGATAAAATGCAGCAAGTAGAAATTAATAAGAGAGAATTTACTCTTGAAGAAGAAATAGGATCTAAAGGTAAATATTGTTTTTTAAAAAGAATTACAGACATACTTTGTTCGCTATTTGGGTTATTAGTTTTAAGTCCAATATTCTTGATTGTTGGAATTTTAATTAAGCTTGAATCAAAAGGGTCTGTAATTTTTTCACAAGAAAGAATTGGTAAAGATGGCAGCGTATTTAAAATGTATAAATTTAGATCTATGGTCAGTAATGCTGAGGAGTTAAAAGGTAAGCTATGTCATAAAAATGAGATGAGCGGACCCATGTTTAAGATGAAGGATGACCCAAGAGTAACTAAAATAGGTAAATTCATAAGAAAGACAAGCATAGATGAACTTCCACAATTGTTTAATGTTCTAAAAGGTGATATGAGTTTAGTCGGACCTAGACCATCTCTTCCAAAAGAAGTAGAAAAATTTGATAATTGGATGATGACGAGGCTTGAAGTAAAACCTGGTTTGACATGTTACTGGCAGGTATCTGGAAGAAATGATATTGATTTTGAAGATTGGATGAAACTAGATATTAAGTATGTAAGGGAAAGAAATACTTTAGTTGATATTAAGTTAATATTTAAAACATTTTTTGTACTGTTTGGAGACAAGCATGCAAGTTAAGTGACTTTAGGCATATAGACGTGTTGTTTTTTGATTATGCCTTAATAAGGCGCATTAGAGGAAATAATGAGTTTAAATCTATTGTGCCTAAAGCTATGGGTAATATGGGAGCAAATAAATTTAGTCAATTAGAATTACGGAATATATGGAGGTAAGTATGAAAATAGTAGTAGCAGGAACAGGATACGTAGGTTTAGTTACCGGAGCATGTCTTTCGGAAATCGGGCATAATGTAACTTGTGTTGATATAGATAAAAATAAAGTTGAAATGATGAAACAAGGAATTTCACCAATATACGAACCAGGATTAGATGAACTTTTAAAAAGAAATCACGATGAAGGTAGATTAGATTTTACAATAGATTATAAAAATGCTTATAAAGATGCTGATTTGATATTCATAGGGGTTGGAACTCCAGAAAGAGAAGATGGATCAGCAAACTTAGATTATGTGTTTAATGTATGCAGACAAATTGCTGAAAATGTTGAAAGAGATTGTTTAGTAGTGGTTAAATCAACGGTACCAATAGGAACTAATGATAGAATTGAAGAGTTTTTAAAGGAAAATGTTAAAAATAATATTCATATAGAAGTAGCGTCAAACCCAGAATTTTTAGCGCAAGGAACCGCAGTTGTCGATACTTTATATGCAAAGAGAATTGTAATAGGAGTTGAATCTAAAAAAGCGGAGGAACTTTTAAAAGAGGTTTATGAGGGCTACAATCAACCAATTGTTGTTACGAATAGAAGAAGTGCAGAAATGGTTAAATATGCATCAAACGACTTTTTAGCACTTAAGATATCATTTATGAATGAAATAGCAAACTTCTGCGAAATGGTTGGAGCAGATGTTGAAGATGTAGCTAAAGGGATGAGCTTTGATCCAAGAATAGGTGATAAATTCTTAAATGCTGGAATCGGGTATGGCGGATCATGTTTTCCTAAGGATACAAAAGCACTTCATTGGCTTGCAAATGATAATGGATATGAATTAAAAACAATAAAAGCAACAATTGAAGTTAATGAAAATCAAAAATATAAGCTGTTTAGACAAGCTAAGAATAAATTTGGAAGTTTAAAAGGATTAAAAGTGGCTGTACTTGGATTAACATTTAAGCCTGGAACAGATGATTTAAGAGAAGCTCCATCTATACCAAATGTAAGAAGATTATTAGATGAAGGTGCTGAAATAATTGCATATGATCCAGTTGGAGTTGAGAATTTCAAAAAGTTATATCCAAGTGGAATAACATATGTAAGTACTCCAGAAGAAGCTTTAAAAGATGCAGATATGGCATTTATATTTACAGAATGGAATGAAATTAAATCTTTAGATTTAACTGTATATGAAGGACTAATGTACACTCCAATTATATTTGACGGTAGAAATTGTTATAAAGTTAAAGAGGCTAAGGAAAGACAAATAGATTATTATTCAATTGGAAGAAAATCTGTGCTGAATTTAGAAGAAAAAGCTTTAAGTAAAGTAAAAACAGCAATGGTAATATAGCAAGGGTAATTAAATGAAACTTTTCAGATGTACATGGTAACTCTATTTAAATTCATAGCTTAAAGAATGCTAACTATGGTATGGTAAATTTTTAAATGGTTAAGGAGGAGAATATTATGAAGGTATGTTTTATAACATCAAGTGGTGGTCACTTAACTCATTTAATTCAATTAAAAGAGTGGTGGAAAGATAAGGAGAGATTCTGGGTAACATTTGAAAAGGAAGATTCTAAATCAATACTTAAAGATGAGAAAAAATATTGGTGCTATTTTCCTACCAATAGAAATATAAAAAATTTAATTAAAAATACATTTTTATCAATAAAAATATTACTTAAAGAAAAACCGGATTTAATTGTTAGCACTGGTGCAGCGCCTGCAATTCCATTTTTCTATATTGGGAAATTATTTGGTGCAAAAGTTGTTTATATTGAAGTGTATGATAGGATAGAAAAACCAACTATAACAGGGAAGGTAGTTTATCCTATAAGCGATTTATTTATATTACAATGGGAAGAACAAAAGAAGTTTTACCCAAGAGGACAAGTATTGGAGGGATTATTTTGATATTTGTAACAGTAGGAACACATGAACAAGGCATGGAAAGATTATTTATTCAATTGGATAAATTAATTGAAAGTGGAGATATTAAAGAAGAAGTATTTGCTCAAGTTGGGTACTGTAATTATGAGCCTAAAAATTATGAATATAAGAAAATGATTGGATATGATGAAATGGATGAATATGTGAGAAAAAGTGATATAATCATAACTCACGGAGGACCAGGAAGTATATTTCATCCTCTCCAATATAATAAGGTTCCAATTGTAGTGCCAAGAGATCCAGAGTTTGATGAACATGTTGATGATCATCAAATACTTTTTACTAAAAGATTAGATAAAAATTCAAAGATTATTGGAGTATATGATATAGAAGATTTAGGCAGCGTAATAAGCAATTATAAACAGTTATCTGTAAAATGTAATACATATAGTTCTAATAAAAATGACTTCATTAGAAAGTTTGACAATGTAATCAGCCGGATAATGTAGACCAGCATTCATAAATTAAAGGAGATCATTGATGAATATATTATATCTTAACAGAGGTATGGGTCTTGGAGGAGTTGAGAAATGTATTATTCAACTATGCAAATTGTTCAATGGTGATAATAAGGTTATAGTTGCAAGTATGGGCGGTGAATTAACTAAGGATTTAGAAAAAATGGGAGTTAAACACTATAATATTTTAAATACAGATTCCAAGAATCCTGATGTTATATTAAATAACTTAATGACTATATATAAGATAGTTAAAAAGGAAAATATAGATATAATTCATAGTCATCATAGAATGACAACATTATTAGCTAAATTAATATCGAAAATTACTAAAGTTAAAGTGATACATACTCAACATTTATGTATAGAAAATAAGTTTAAGTTAACTAATGTATCTTTAAAAGGGATTAAAACAATAACCGTAAGTGAAGCAGCTAAAAGAATTTTAATTGAAAAGGCTGGTTTAGAAGAAAAGAATATAAAAACTATATATAATACTGTAGAAACTGATCATGATAGTAAAGAAGTTGATCATAAGCTTTTAGAGCTAAAGAAAAAAGGATACTTTATAGCAGCTCAAGTAAGTAGAATAGTAGATTATAAAGGAGTCTATGATTTTATTTCTATCGCAAAAAGTACTGCATTAAAAAATGAAAAAATAAAGTTTGTATTAATAGGTGATGGACCAGAGCTGAGTAATATTAAGGAACTTGTAAAGAAAGAGAAACTAGAAGATTATATTTATCCGCTAGGAGCTAAGGATAACATTATAGAATATCTAAAATATATAGATGTATTATTATTATGTTCTTATATAGAAGGATTACCACTAACTCCATTAGAAGCATTTTCACAAGGGGTTCCAGTTATAGCTACCAATATAGATGGAACAAATGAAGAAATAGAAAATGGATATAATGGGTATTTAGTAGAGGCTAAAGATATTGAAAGTTTTAAAGAAAAAATACTTGAATTATATGAAGATAAAGAAAAGTATTCTTATATGAAGATGAATTGTTTTGAAATTTTCAACACTAAATTCAATAAAGAGATATATTTTAAGTTGCATCTTAAAGAATATAAAGAAATTTTAAGCCATGAAAGAAAATAATGAGTCCAAAATGTCATGATTATTTTTCATTATGCGAGGAAGCAGATTGTGATTATAGCCAGTCTATTAGTAAAATCTGCTGGTAAGAAGAGAACCCAAATCTATGATTTGGTGTGAATCGCTTACTCATGGAGCGTAACAAGTCGAGTTCCCTCTATAATGTAAAACAGGATTGGTAGATGGATTTGTTATTTTTTTGATTATTATTTAAGTTAGGTGAAATAAAGAATGATTGGAAAAGGCATTAAGTATTTAAGATCATTAATGAGAATTGTTGTATTAAAAATAAGATATAGCAATAGAATCGAGTTTAAAATTAAGAATTTAAAATCACTTTATATAGGTAAAGGTGTAAAAATAAGAATAAGTAAAGGAAATGTATTATCTCTTGGCAATAATGTTTATATCGAAGATTATTGCAGCTTCGAATGTATAAATGGAAGTATTTATATTGGAGAGAATACATTTTTTAATACTAATAATAAAGTAGTATCTTTAGAAAAAATAAGTATCGGATCAGATTGTCTATTTGGACCTAATATAGGGATTTTTGATCATGATCATCGCTATGATATTAGTGATAAGCCAATAATATCTCAAGGATATAATACTAAAGAAATAAATATAGGTAATAATATTTGGATTGGATGCAATTCTACTATTACACGTGGGGTAAATATATGCGACAAAGTGATTGTTGCTGCCAATTCAGTTGTAACTAAAAACATTGTTAATAAAGGGGTTTACGGTGGGGTTCCTGTTAAACTTATTAAAGAACTGTAACCACAATCAAAATCTTATCTATTAGATGATATATATCATCTCTTTAATCTGTTATTTTCTTTACATTTATCCAAAGATGAATATATAATTTCAACTTTTGGGTAATCTATATATAGAACTTTAAATTCAGTCATATAAAAAAATAACAAGTCCAAAATGCTATGATTATTTTTCATTAAGCAAGGAAGCAGATTGGTCTCATAGCGGGCTATTAGGGTAATCTGTTAACATAGCATAATGGGAAATAGGCTTAGCAGATGGATTTGTTATTTTTTGATTATGCCTAAGAAGGGAGTAACAGATGCTTTTCGTTCTGAATGTATTATTTGATATTTTTATCTTTCAAAATTGTCTAATTACGTATATTCCACAATTGGGGTATATTGATGAGCTATTCACATTTATGCTGATAATTCTATCAGTTTTTTATATATTTAATGGAAAAAATAAAATAAGCATGTATTCTAGTGAAGTTAAATCTATAATTTTATTTTTTTGTTTGCTACTTGTAGGAGTAGCAGGAAACGTAATGCATAAAATTCAACCAGAGAAGATTGCCATATATAAAGATATTTTAGCTATAAGTAAATTTGTAGTTTGTTACACATTTACGCTAATTGTATCAAATAATATAGATAAAGATTTATTGTTAGAAAAGGTAGCAAAAAGATCAAGAATTTATGTAAATGTAATATTTACTTTTTTGATTTTAAACATAATTCATGATATAGGAATGTCATCAGATATAAGATATGGAATAAGAAGTTATAAATTTCTATATCAGCATCCAACATATTTGGTTTCAGCTATTGTAATATTTTTATGTGTAATATTAAGTGATAATAGAAAAAAGTTTGATAATTTTATTATTTTTGAATCAATAGCTATATTGTTTTTTACATTAAGAAATAAAGCATTTGTATTCATATTAGGATATTTCTTTATGAAATTAGTTATGAAATATGCTAAATCTATAAAAATAAGATATATATTGATACTTGCTGTCATAGGAATCTTCTCGACATATAACAAAATAATGGAATACGCATCATATTATCTTACAGCTGCTCGGCCAGCGCTATTTATAGTAGGTTATAAACTAGCTTGTAAATATATACCTTTTGGAAGTGGTTTTGGAACCTTTGCATCAGAAATATCCGGAGATTATTATTCACCTATATATTATGAATATGGAATAAATTTAGTTAGTGGATTAGAGGAAACCGCTCATTCGTATATTGGTGATACTTTTTGGCCTTATGTATATGGTCAATTTGGCTTTTTGGGTTTAATTGTATTTTTATGGATTATATTGAATATATTTAAATCAATACAGAAAAGATATCAGTATAACAGAGAAATTCAATCAGCGGCATTTTTGCTGCTATTATATATTTTAATAGCATCTACTGCAGAAGCTATATTTACGGATGTAACAGGCTGCTTTACTTTTGCTGTGATTGCTACGTATCTAGGAAACAACATTATAGACAGTGATTCGCAAGAATGTACTACTGCTAGTATAGAATAAGATAAAAATTAATTATCTATTTATAAGTTAAGAGTGATTTTATGAGAAGAATTTACTCATGAATCTTAGAAAACGAAATTTCATATATGTGAATGAGGATTATAGTGCCTGATATCAGATGAAGGAAGGTTGTTATGGAAAATAAAACGTTAAGAGTTCTCCAAGTTGTGGATTCATTAGGAGCTGGAGGAATTCAAGCCTTTATATTAAATATAAATAGAAATATGCATTTAGATAAAATTAAATTTGATTATGTAGTATATAAGAATAAAGAAGAAACTGAATTCTATGATGAAAGTGTTGAGAAAATGGGTGGACAAATAATATGTCTAGAAAAAAATACTGGGATTAAAAGGCTGAAATCTTTTATGGATTTATATAGATTGCAAAAAGATAAAAAATATTCAGTAGTACATATACACGGGGATCGTGCAAAAAGCTTTTTTGAAGCAGTTGTTTTTAAGATATGTAAAACACCTACAATTATTATGCATTCACATAATGATAGAATAAGCAGAGATAAGAGGTTTTATCATTTACATTTAGGAATACAGAACATTATAAGAAGTCTTTGGAAATATGTAGTTGATTATGAATTTGCATGCTCAACTAATGCGGCACAATGGATGTTTTCCAAGGAAGATGTAAGAGATGAAAAAGCCAAGGTTATAAATAATGGTATTGATGAAAAAAAGTTTATTTATAATAAAAATGTAAGAGAAGAATATAGAAGAAAATTAAAGTTGGAAGACAAATTTGTATTAACTCATGTGGGACGCTTTAGCTATCAAAAAAACCATGATTTCTTAATAGATATTTTTAATTCTGTGAATAAGCAATATAGTAATTCAGTGCTATTGCTAATTGGAGAGGGAGAATTAAAAGAAAAGATTCAGGATAAGGTTAGATCACTGAATTTAGAGGATAAAGTAATATTTTATGGACTTTGTAATGAAATTCATAACATTCTACAAGCGTCGGATATATTTGTTTTTCCATCTCATTATGAGGGGCTTCCAGTGGTTGGAATAGAAGTTCAAGCCGCAGCTTTGATGGCTGTAGCTTCTGATGCTATAAGCAATGAAATAAAAATAACTCATTATTGGAAATCTCTTTCTTTAGATAGTCCACCAGAGGAATGGGCAAAGATAATTCTGAAATATAAAGATGGATATAGTAGAAAGGATACCTCTGAAGATATTATAAAATCAGGTTTTAGTGCTATGGCAATATCAAGAAACTTGGAAAACTTATATATGAATGTTGATAATAATCAAAAAAGTGGTAATAAATAATTTAGTATAGAATATCTTAGCGGTTCAAGGAGAACAAATATATGATAAGTGTTATTATTCCAGTTTATAATGTTGAAGAGTATATTAAAGAATGTTTAGATAGTCTTTTAATGCAGACGTATAAAGATTTGCAAATATTGATTGTTGATGATGGATCAACGGATAAAACTATGGATATAGTTAAAGATTATGAAGATAAATTTGAAGATTTCACTATATTGTATCAAAAAAATCAAGGTGTATCTGTTGCTAGAAACACAGCATTTGATTGTATAAAAGGTGAATATACTATATATATTGATCCAGATGATTTTTTAGAATCAGATATGCTTGAGAATATGTACAATAGAGCAGAAAAAGTTAATGTGGATATAGTAATAAGTGAATATTACGTATATTATGATGAAAAAGATAGCAGAAACTATATTGAGAAATATAGAGTAGATCCAAGAAAAATATATAACAATTATGAGGTTATGAATCTTATGCTGAATTATGAATTGCAAGGTCAATTATGGAATAAGTTTTTTAGAACTGAATTATTGAAACAGATTAAGTTTAAGTTTGAACCTCATAGATATATTCAGGATGCATTTCCAGTTTTTAAAGCAATACATTCTAGCAAGGGAATAGCTTTCATAGATAAACCATTGTATTACTATAGACAAAGAGCAACATCAACAGTTCATAAGAAAAATGCTAAGCTCGCAGAAGATTACTATTTTGCTATGAGTAGTATTATAAATTATATAGAAGATAAAAATATAAAAGTAGATAAGAAAAGCTTAAACATTTTTAGAGTCAAAGTTCTATCTCATTTTATAGCTCACTACACTAATGCACATGAGGGGAATAATCTAAAAAGTTTTAAGAAAAGTAAGTATGATGAATTAAGTGTGAAAAATAAAGATTTTTTATTTTTAAAGGAAATATCTAAAGACGATAAATTAAAGTTATTTTTATGGAATTGTGGTTTATACCCAGTTCTGAAGAAAATAAAAAATAGATGATAGATGATAGATTTAAGGTAGAGTGGCTTTGTTAAGAAAATATTAGTATGTACTCAAGCACAATAAAAAAAATAATAGACTAGTATGTTTGCTTATTTCGCAGTATACTTCGTCAGCAAATTTAGTTAATAGGCATTGTTATGAAATGAATTTACTTCCTTGTCTGAAACGAAATATTCAGCGCATCTTTGGTTCATTATTTTCTTTCATGTGCCTTTATAAGGAGAAACTATGAAAATATGTTTTATAACTACCACAATTTTTAATTTGGGAGGAGTTCAAAGAGTAGTATCTGTTTTAGCTAGTGAATTAAGTAAAAATAATAAAGTAGATGTGATATGTACAGATAGAACTTTTAAAGTTAATAGAGAAATGTATAATTTGAATTCTAATGTAAGTATAAAGTTTAATTCGGGGCTGTTACATAAGAAGTTTACTAACAAAGTTATCTGTAAGATTTCTAGAGAGGTGAATTCTATAACTGGAATTTTAAACAATTCTGTTATGAGTGATTTATTGCTTTATGGATATTGTCCTAATGAAGTTCAAGATAGGTTTATAAATTATCTAAATACAAGAAATTATGATGTTATCATAGGTATAGAAGGTTATTATAGTATAGTTCTTGGAAAAATAAGTGATAAGTTAAATGGTAAGACTATAGGATGGATGCATAATTCTTATGATGCGTATTTAAATAATAAGGGCAAATATTATTGGAAGCAAGACGAGTTGTTTAAAAGATATATACCAAAATTAAATTGTAATGTAGTTTTAACTTATGATGACAAGATTAAATATAAAGAAAAGTTAGGAATAGATTGCAAGGTGATTTATAACCCTTTAAGTTTTGAATGTAATAAAAAATCTTCGTGCGATAAGAAAAGTATAATTTTTGTTGGAAGATTGCTAGAGCAGCAAAAGGGATTAGATCTTCTTATTAAAATTTTTAATATAATTCACAAAAAGAAAAGTGATTGGATTTTAAAAATAGTTGGAGAAGGTCCTGATAGAGAAAGTCTGATAAATCATATTGAAAAGTATAATCTAAAAAATAATGTAATATTGCTTGGTCAATGTGATAATGTTAAAGATCATTATTTGGAATCTTCAATTTTTGTTTCAACTTCAAGATGGGAAGGCTTTGGATTAGCTATCACAGAAGCAATGGAATGCGGATTGCCAGTAGTGGCTTTTGATAATTCTGGTCCTAAAGAAATAATAAGCAAGCCTAACATAAATGGAGTTTTAGTTGGGGATTATAATATTAACAAATTCGCTGATGAGATTATATCGTTAATAGAAAATGATGAGAAAAGAACAAGTATGTCATTAGAATCTGTAAAAAGAGCTAAAGATTTTAAGATAGATAATATTATTAAACAGTGGATTCAAATTATAGAAAAATAATAGATGCATGATGTAAGTATTTATAACCGGAGGAATAATGAGAGAGTATTCAAATTTAAAAAGTGGAATAATGATTACGTTCATATCTAAATATAGTAATATATTTGCACAGTTAATTATAAATTCAGTGTTAGCTAGGTTATTGATGCCAGCAGATTTTGGCATAATTGCAGTAATAACTGTATTTATATCATTTTTCAATATGCTTGGTGATATGGGGATAGGACCTGCTATAATACAAAATAAGTCTTTAGATGAAAAAGAAGTTTCAGATATATTTAAGTTTTCAGTAATTGGATCTATAGTTATAGCAATTGGATTTTACTTTTTTTCTTATTTTATAGCTTATTTTTATAATGATAAGATATATATAAGACTAGGAGGATTATTATCTTTTTCTGTGTTATTTTCTATATGTAATATAGTACCAAATGCTATATTATATAAAGCTCAAAAATTTAAACAAGTAGGAATAATAAATATAATTGTAAATGTAATAGTTGGTATTTTTACAATATCTCTTGCCTTTAAAGGATTCTCTTATTATTCATTGGTTTTCGATTCAATATTAAAAAGTTTATTTATTTTTATATTATGTTTTAGAATATGTAAATTGAAAATAAATAAAGGTTATTCATATAGTTCAATAAAAAAGATACAAAATTATTCAAGCTTTCAATTCTTATTTAATTTTATAAATTATTTCACCAGGAATCTAGATAACATATTAATTGGTAAGTTCTTAGGTGCATCAACTTTAGGGTATTATGATAAATCCTATAAACTTATGCTTTATCCAGTACAAAATTTAACAAATGTAATAACACCCGTATTACATCCAGTATTATCTGAATATCAAAATCAAAAGGATATAATTTATGAAACATATATAAAAGTTATAAAAGTTCTTGCTTATTTAGGCATTTTTATAACCGTATATTGCTTCTTTTCTGCAAATGAAATAATACGCATAATGTATGGTCCTAATTGGGATGCATCAATACCAATATTTAGAATATTATCAGTGACAATTGTGATACAAATGGTATTATCAAGTATTGGATCAATATTTCAAGCTACTGGGTATGTTAATAAATTATTTTCTACAGGAGTAGTATCAGCAATATTCACTGTAAGTGCAATAGTTACAGGAATAATGAATAGAAGTTTAATTATATTATCGTTAGGATTAGTTATAGCATTTATATTAAACTTTATCCAATGTTTCTATGTACTTATAACGCATGTATTTGAAAAAAGCTTTATTTCTTTTTTATTGCAATTAAAGAACATTCTCATTATCGGTGTATTAATGGTTGGAGGATATATATTAATAAGTAAAGTAGTAATAAACAATATGCTATTAAGTGCGATATTTAAATTTATTATTGGAACCATAACTTACGCTATAGGATTATACATAACAAAAGAATATAGACTATTGAAAAAGATAATTTTGAGAAAATAGAATTGAAATGTTGATAAAATCAACAAGGAGTATACGAAAAATGGCTTTATTAGAGTTGAGAAATATTAATAAGTATTATAGATTAAAAGATAATGACAAATTTCATGTATTGAATGATATTAATCTATCTTTTAATGCTGGAGAGTTAGTTTCTATTATAGGAGAGTCAGGTAGTGGTAAGTCTACACTAATGAATTTAATTGGTGGATTAGATTCTGATTTTTCAGGAGAATTACTTGTAAATGAAAAAGATATTAAAAAGTTAAGAAGAAAAGAGCTTGATAAATATAGAAAAAATGAAGTTGGATTTATTTTTCAAAGTTTTAATTTAATTGGTCATCTATCTGTTTTAGATAATGTTACGATTGCAATGACACTATCTAATGTTAGAAAAAAAGAACGATTGAAACGTGCAAAAGAAATATTAAGAGATTTAGGTTTAGAGAATCATATAAATAAGAAACCAAGTCAATTATCAGGTGGTCAAAAACAAAGAGTTGCAATAGCTAGAGCTTTAATAAATAATCCTAAAATAATTATTGCTGATGAGCCTACGGGTAGTCTAGATTCAAAAACTACAATTCAAGTTTTAGAAATAATGAAGGATATTGCTAAAAAGGGAAAGCTAGTAATTATGGTTACTCATTCTGAAAGAGTAGCATCCGCTTCAAGTAGAATAATTAAAATATCAGATGGAGAAATAATTGATGATAACAAGGTCATAGAATTAGATAATGAAGTTAATATAGAAAAACAAGATAATATTAGAAAGCAAAAGCAAAATCTTAGTTTAATATCATCTGCAAAACTAGCACTTGTTAATATGAAAGAAAAACTTCCTCGTAATATACTTGTTTCTGTGGGAGGCAGTATAGGAATAATGAGCATAATTTTAATGCTGTCATTAGGCAATGGGGTGAAATCTTATTTTAATAAGACTATGAATAATTATGTAAATCCATTAGTAATAGAAGTTAATATGCCTAGTGAAGAAAATGAGGATATAAATTTAGATGTTACAACAGTCCAGAAACCGGATGTTAATTCTACTAAACCATTTGAAGAAAGCGATATTGATACATTATCAAAAATAGAAAATGTATCTTCTGTGGAAAGGGGTTATAGTATAATTTCTCTTGGGGCGAATTCGTTAGTATACAATAATAAAACTAATAATTTAATGAATGTTTCAACAATATCTTCAAATATAACGGCATCTAATGTTGAAACTGGAACATTACCTAAAGATGGGGAAGTATTAATTAATAAAGCATTAAGCGATAATTTGGGGAAAGATATTATCGGGCAAAAAGTGAATTTACGCATACTTGCAAATCAAAAGATTTTAAATAGGGATTTTATTGTAAGTGGTGTTTATACAACAACAAGTGGAGATTTAACTGCAAATATGAAATCTGCTTTTTTAAATTATGCTGATTTAGAAAAGTTATATTCAGATAACGGCTATAAATTGAAGCCTAATGTGGTTTATGTTAACACAACAAATAGCAAATATACCCCTCAAATTAAACAAAAGGTTAATGAACTTGGTTATTCACAGTCATCTCAGGAACAAATGGCATCTATGTTTAATCAAATGATAGATATATTAACATATGTACTATCAGGAATTGCAGCAATATCTTTAATTGTATCAGCGATTATGATAATAGTTGTTATGTACATAAGTGTTGTAGAAAGAACTAAAGAAATAGGAATAATAAAAGCAATTGGAGCCAGAGCAAAAGACATACGTAGAATTTTTGTTTCAGAAGCTTTTTTAATAGGATTTTTTAGCGGCGCAATAGGTTTAATAGGTGCATATTTTATCATGAGAGGAATAAATCTCATGTCAAATAAACTATTTGCAGTAAGTGTGGTTTTAATAAAAAGAGAATACGCAATACTTGGAGTTACCGTAAGTATTGTAATAAGTACATTAGCAGGTTTACTACCAGCAAATAAAGCTGCAAGGTTGGATCCAGTAGAATCATTAAGGAGGGAGTAAAGAAAATAAAAGTAAAATAGCCTCGAAGCTATTAGCAGTATTTATTAATAAGAAGGTAGCTGGATCATTTACTTTCTTATAGATGGTAATGAAATAAAGTGAAAAGTTTAGTTACATATATAGATATCAAAAATAAAGGGTTAACTTATTAGATAAGTATATTTACAAATTTTCTAAAACTTTAAGTTCATATATTTAATAGAAATTATAAATATAGGTTATGCACTTAGTACGGGGTAGGCGCATAACCTATATTTTTTATTGGCATGCCTAAAAGATAGTCTTTTCTGCTTTAAATAAGGTTTCTTCATCAATTGAGTATTGTATTTAGAAATTAGAATCATGATTTTATTGATGAAAGTATTTTTCTTAGATACTTTAAAGGATGTTTTATATAATGTCTTAATGAATTAGGATTCATGGACGCCTACAAGTATAAGATATTATAAAGTAGAAAACTATATGTCGAATTTTGCATTTCATTATAGCAAAGTGGAATTAATGAATTTATACTACATCAATTCCATGATTTTTCAGCTTATAATTTAAAATGATTCAGGAATTGTTAAGGAAATTCAATTATAATAGAAATACGGGTAAAGTTTTTAGCATCCTAAAGGAAAGCTTTAAAGTCAAGCTTTTGTAGCCTGTTTTCATATATAATGCTTATGTTAATATATTAATTACAATCAGGTAACGTATATATGAAGATAATTAATTGGAGATTGATATAATTGCGCTCAAATATTGGTATTTTATTAAGTAAATCTTATAGAAATCTGGTCCTTAATTTTACAGTTAAGTATGTAGATTTACAATAAAAGAATAAAATTCAGCAAGTACTAATATTTTATTAAAAAAATATCGACAAAAAGCTCCAAATAAATACAAAAAGACGTAGACAAGCATAAATAAAGTTGCTATAATAATATTCGTAAACCAAAATAATATTTTTTAACCAAGATATTATTTTTAAACTAATAAGTAATTAATAAACCAAAAAATGAAACTCTAGGAGGAATATACAAATGATAAAAAGAATGACTAAAGCAACATCGTTACTAGTAGCTGCAGCTGCTATTATTTCAATAGTACCTGCACATGCAGCTGACTACACAAAAATCGATTCACAAGAAGGTACTATCTATAATGCAGTGGCATATAAAGATGGTAAGTTTTATGTTGATGGAGAAGTTAATGATAAAGACGAAGCAGCTTATTATTTAGCAGATGGTAAATACAATAATTTATCAGATATTGATAGTGGAGCAGATACTGATATTTATGGATCTAAATATTTAGATGTACAAGATGGTGACTATTTTGTCGACTTAGACAATGGTTCAGTAACTGATGAATCTATAAAAGAAAATGCAGAAGATGATGCTGCATCAGCTTTAAGAAAAAATCTTAAAAAGGATAACGATAAAAGATATGTTTCAACCGAAGCTGAAACAATTCAAGACTTAGCTGGAGCAGAAATTGCAGGAAATAAGTTCTCAGCTCCTTGGTATAAATTCCAATACACAAAAGATAATGCAACAAACGGTACAAACACTAAATTAAATGTATATACTGATGCTCAAGGAAACTATATTGATGCTGATTATAACTTAGGATCAATTAAAGTAACTACAACTGCTGCATCTGGAACTACTAATAAAACAGCAACTATAAGTAATACAGATGATACATATGATGCTGCTGGTGAAACTGTAAAAGATCAATTATCAGCAAGCGTTGATAGTGATAATGCTAAAGTAATTGGGCAAGATGCTAATAACATCTATAGAATAGCAAAAGTTACTGTAACAGTTAAGAACGGATCTACAATAGCTAAAATAAATGGAATAGATGTTTCTGTTGATACAAAGACTTTTGATACAACAGTATCTGGAAGTGTAAGCTTCAGTGTTATTCAAAAAATATCAAAAGCACAAGCTTCTGGCAATGTTGATGGAGCTAAATATGCTAAGTCAGTAACAACTTATATAGTTTCTGATGAAGATGGAAAGAATGAAGCTTTCACTTATGACAACTATACTGTTGCTAATGGAAAATTAGTTGGTTATACTGCTAATGGTACAAATGTAAAAACTGCTACAGGAACATTAAGTTCAAAGAATGGTTACTATTATGTTGATTTAGGTGATGAAGCAAGTGAAGATGTACAAGTAAATGGTAGTAAGAGTGCTGTTGATACAGATGCTGATGGAAATCTTTGGAGATTAGATGCTGGATATATCTACGAGTGGAATAATGATGAAGATTGGACAAAAGTGTACAAAGTAGACGGTTCTTTTGATCAAATGTCAGTATATAACAAAGATAATATCGTAGCTTGGAGTAAAGAAGATGATGTTTACTCAGTAATCGGTGGAAAAGGTACAACTACACCAACAGATCCTACTCCAGTTGTAAATAAAGGATGGGTTAAGACTGATGCAGGTTGGACATTCTACAATACTGACGGAACTCAAGTAAAAGGACAATGGGTTAACGATGGTGGAGTTTGGTATTACATCAAAGCTGATGGAACTATGGCAACTGGTTGGATTCAAGATGGATCAACTTGGTACTATTTACAATCATCAGGAGCAATGAAAACTGGTTGGTTAAATGATAACGGAACTTGGTACTATTTACAATCATCAGGAGCAATGAAAACTGGTTGGTTAAATGATAACGGAACTTGGTACTACTTACAATCATCAGGAGCAATGTCTACTGGTTGGTTAAATGATAATGGAACTTGGTATTTCTTAAATTCATCAGGAGCAATGTTAGCTAACACAACTGTTGATGGATATAAATTAGGAGCATCAGGAGCTTGGATTAAGTAATAAATTAAAATAAGTAGAGGTCCAAATTATAAATTTGGACTTACTACAACAGAATACTAAAGATAAAAATTTATTGTTGAATAATTTCTTTATTCAACATAAATATAAGGAAATTAAGACTGTTCATAATGATTTATTTAAATCGTTATGAGCAGTTTTTTTGTGGTATCATTAAATAGTATTTTTACTAAAGTGTTAAAATAAAATTAATATAAAATTAAGATTTAAGATTATTCATCCGCGTTTACAGTAAAGTATTATAATGGTAACATTATTATTAGAAGAAATATAAAAATAGAATTAATCATATTGGATTCACAGCTTATTAATATACATATAGAAGTGAGTATCTGTAGAATTTATACTCTATTTATATATTAAATATAGAGATTTAGTTTAGAAATATTAAGTGGTGACAAAGGGGGGGCAGAATATGAGTAAAATGGTCAGAAGGATAATTTTAACATTTTTTATTATTTATAGCGTTTCATTTTTACAGACAAGCTCTTTGAATTTGCTTATGACAAAGGTTTATGCAGAACAAGATAATCCTTCTTTAAAAGATATTTATTTAAGTGATGGAGGAAATCTCGATTTTTCAGAAGATAAATACTCATATGTCACAGATGTTGGTAATGATATTGATCAAGTATTAATTAAGGCTAAACCGTATGATTTGCTAGATACGGTTAAGGTTGATGGAGAGATAGTAACTAGAGATGATAGTTATAGAAAAGTCGTACCTTTAGTAAAAGGTAAAAATAAGATAGAAATAGAAGTCTTAGATAATAGGAGCGATGCAACATCTACCTATAATGTGTATATTTATAAGGGAGGAAAAGATGCTGTTTATCTAAAGGATATCAATATAAATGATAGTAATATTGGATTTGATAAAAACACCAATTTTTATAATATAGAGTTAGATGAAGGAACAGATATAATGGAACTTCAGGCAACTCCAGATGATGGAAACTATTCAATGACAGCCAATGGAAAGCAATTAAGCAATGATTCTATAAAGGTTAAGTTTAATGGTATAGGAAAATATACTATTAATCTAGGGGTTAAGGATGATGATACTCAAAGAATTGGGAATTATACTTTAAATATGTACTTAGGTATTCCAGTAACACCTAATGTTAAGGATACAATTAATGCAGTAATAAAGCCGAATCAATGGGTGATAGTAAATGGAAGATGGAGGTACAATGATACTGCGGGTAAATGTTTGAAGAATACTTGGTATTATGATAATAAATATAAAAGTTATTTTTATTTCAACAGTAGAGGAAATATGCAAACAGGTTGGATGGAAGATGACGATAAGTGGTACTATCTGGAGGCAAATGGAGAAATGCAAACTGGATGGTTATATTATAAAAATGAATGGTACTTTTTAGATAATAATGGTGTAATGAAAACTGGTTGGATTAAAGATAATGATAAGTGGTATTTCTTGAAAGACGATGGCACGATGGCAACAGGATGGATAACCAGTAATGGAACTTGGTATTTCATGGAGCGTAACGGTAGTATGAGAACAGGGTGGATATATTATGGAAAACAGTGGTATTATCTAGATCAATCGGGCGCCATGAATACTGGATGGGTAAATGAAAATAATCAATGGTATTTTCTAAATGCTGATGGCAGCATGAAAGCTGGAGAATGGGTATATTGGAAAAATAACTGGTATTATTTGAATTACGCGGGTAATATGAGGTGTGGATGGCTTTATAAAGATGACAAGTACTACTATTTTAATGAGGATGGTGCTATGAGGACTAGTCCTGTAGAAATCGATGGATATATATATAATTTTAATAATGATGGTTCCGTGAATTTTGGGTAATTACCATATCTAAATCTGACTTTTAATTATTTGAAAAAAGCAAGTTTTGTGTAACATTATAGTAGGAAATACAGAACATATTAGAATAAAAGTCAAAAAGGAACCAATATTTCCAAGGAAATTTGTATATTATAGAGGAAATAAGTACGAATAAAGGCAGGATATCTATGTTTATTTAGTTAAAGAAACTTTAGGAAAATTCGATAATAAATATAGTAATAGATTATATACTTTATGAACTTGAATATGCTGTTTCTGGTGTTTAAATACATTAGAAATGGATGATAATAAATTTCGTAAACATAAGATGGGAGGACATACTAATGAGTGCAAAAAAAATCAATCTTAATAAGATTACTTCTTATTTATTAATTTTTACTGTATTTTTTACACTTATGCAGACAGTAAATTTGCAGAAAGCTAGTGCAACTGATGAAACTCAAATAAAAGGTCTGCAATTTCACATAGGAGATGTGAACGGAAAAACTAAAAATATTGATGGAAACGAGAAAGATGGATATGTATGTGAGTTTCTTCCAATAGGTCAAAATTTCACTTTGGTAGCTGATTCTGGTTATTCTATTGTAAGTGTCCAAAGTAGCTCAAGTTTTATGAATGTTAAGCCAGTAGCAAACTCAAGTGGAGGAAATGATTATGTAGTAAATACAATAACTGATTATAGCGATTTTACACTTACGGTGGTTATGAAAGATAGCTCAGGAAAACAAGTTACCTATCCGATAAGAATGAAATTCGAAGCGGATTCTTCTCTTTCATTTCAAAGTTTAAGGGTTACATTAGATGGTAAGATAACTTATAATTTATTTTTTACACAAACAGATGCAAATGGAAACTATCATATTTCTGATATAAATTCTGATGTTAAAATGGCGAAAGTTCAGTTGTTTGACAATAATAATACGCCAATGAATTTTTCTACTAATGGCGGTAGTAGTGCTGCAGAGGCGACTGTAAACTTAACTGGTGGAGATAATGTTATAAGTATAGGTGTGACAACCCAAAATATCTCTAGACAATATAAGTTGATTATAACTAAAAAAGGAGAGGCAAAATTACAGTCATTAGTGCCGTCAGCAGGTACTTTATCTCCAGCATTCAATTCAAATACGTATGACTATACAGTTCAAGTACCAACTACTCAAACAACAATTGCATTTACACCAATAGCTGTAGATAATTCATCTACTATTAAAGTCAATGGTGTGACTGTAAAAAGTGGAAGTAAGAGCCAAAGCATAAAGCTAGATGAAGGAGAAAATGATGTTGAAGTTATCCTTACAACTAAGGATGGTGATACAAGTACATATAATATTAAAGTTACCCGTACAGCTTTATTTAGAAGTTCTCAGCTTACTGGGTTGACACTGACATCAGGAACTCTAACTCCTGCTTTTAATAAAGGAATATATGAATATTCAGGAACCGTCGATAATAGTGTTACATCAATAGGGGTTACTCCAACAGCAGAGGATGTTAATGCGACAATTACGGTTAATGGAAAGAAAGTACCTAGCGGCGCAACTTCACCTTATATAAGCTTGGATGAAGGTGGAAATACTATAAATGTAAAAGTTACAGATTCTAAAGGAAATAGCAATACATATGTATTAAATATTACAAGAAGATATCCAAAAGACAATGTGAATTTAGCGAGTCTTTCTGTAACAGACGGAACAATGTCACCAAAATTTGATCCTGAGACTTATCTATACAGTGTTAAAGTTGCTAGAAATATTGAAAAAGTAAGAGTTATGTATACTTCACAAAATGACAAAGCAAAGATTAAGATAAATGGTAAAGAGTATACTAATGGACAATCTGATTACATAAAACTTGATATAGGAGCAAATCTTGTAGTTGTTGAAGTAACTGCTGAAGATGGAAAAACAACGACTACTTATAAGTTAAGTGTAATTAGAGGAGATATAGAAGGAACTAACCAGTGGGTACTTGTTGGAGGAAATTGGACATTCTATAATGCAGCTGGTATGCAAATTAAAAATCAGTGGGTTAAGTATGACAATCAATGGTATTTCCTGGACATAAACGGGTATATGCAAACTGGATGGATACAGGATTCTGGTAATTGGTACTATTTAAATAAAGATGGTATTATGCAAACAGGTTGGTTTTATGACAAAGGATATTGGTATTACCTTGAAGCTAATGGAGCTATGAGGGTTAATACATGGGCTACTTACGATGGAAAATGGTATTACTTTAATAACTTTGGAGAAATGCAAACAGCTTGGGCACAATATAAGGGTAAATGGTACCTTATGGATGATCATGGGGTAATGCAAAAAGGTTGGGTGACCTATGATAGAAATAAGTACTACTTGAATGATGATGGTAGTATGAGGACAGGATGGTTATATAATGGAAAGTCATGGTACTATTTAGATGATAGTGGAATAATGATAACTGGATGGAAGAATATAAATGGAAAGAATTATTACTTCGATGCGGGTGGAGTTATGAAGACTGGAATGCTTTTCCTTGACGGGCAATGGATAAATTTGAATAATGCATAATTAAGAATAGAAGTGATATCTTATGATAGGATATCACTTTTATTTTTGTACAAAGGATAAGCTAAAATTTATATATATGTCCAAATAATGTTATAATTGTAGAGTTATGTTTGTATTAGTTGAATGTAGGAAAAAATAATGATATCATAAAATTGTGTAGGATAGTCAATCACCATCTATAAATATGAATACATTTATTAAAATATTTTATAAATGAATGCAATTAGATTGAAAGGTACATATAGGAGGAGACAAAATGAATAAAGAGAAAAAAAATGTATCATTAAAGGTTAAACTTCAAGTTTCGTATGTAATTATGTCTATTTTGGTATTTATATCAGGAATAGTGAATTTTAAGCAGCGTAGTGATATAAAAAATGGTATTGCTAATGGAGATACATTGGCAAGAGATATTACGACAACTGTAGTTGTATGTATCATAAGTATAATTGCTGCAATTTTTGCTGGGTTTTATATGCATAAAAATATAATTTCAAGACTAAATACTCTTCAGAAATTCGCTATGAAGTTGGCAAGCTATGATTTTTCAGAAGGTATTGAAATAACTAAAGATGATGAAATTGGGGCGACTGGAAGAGAATTAAACGTAGCTCAGGAGAATGTAAAAAATCTTATTTCAACTATTTTAAATGAAGCTTGTAATATGAGTGGATTAAGTCAGGAACTATCTGCGAATGTAGAAGAAGTATCAGCCAAGCTTGATGAAGTTGATAATTCATCCAAAAATATAAATGTTACAATGACGGAAACAAGTGCAACGGCAGAAGAAATAGCAGCTTCTATTGAAGAAGTTAATTCCAGCATGGAAAGTTTGGCAAATAAAGCAGCCGATGGAAGTACAAATGCTGAAAAGATTAAAAGAAGAGCTGAAAAGGTCAAGGAAGATAGTAAAATTGCTATTGCAAATACAACACAAATAAGAGAACAAAAAGAAAAAGATATAATAAAGGCAATTGAAGATGCAAGAGTTGTTGAGGAAGTTAAAGTTATGGCTGGGGCTATAGCTGATATTGCCGAGCAAACTAATCTTTTGGCATTGAATGCAGCAATAGAAGCGGCTAGAGCAGGAGAATCAGGAAAAGGATTTGCAGTTGTAGCAGAAGAAATTAGAAAACTTGCAGAGGAATCTTCCCAAACTGTTTTTACAATTCAAGATACAATATCTAAGATACAGGACGCAGTTAAAAATCTTTCAGATAACAGTAATGATATACTTAATTTTATGTCGAGTGAAGTTGATAAGCAGTTACAGGATTATGCTAAGATCGGAGAAAAGTATAGCAATGATGGAGACTTTGTAAGCTCAATGTCAGAAGAACTAGTATCAATGGCTCAAGAGGTTGAAGCTACAGTTGAGCAGATAAATGAAGCACTTCAAAGTACAGCTGCAGATGTTCAAAAATCTTCTGTGAATAGCGAGAAAATACAATCAGAAATAGAAACTAGTTCATCAGCTATATCGCAAGTAGCCAATGCAGCAACTCAGCAAGCTCAGATAGCAATGCATTTAACTGAATTAGTACAAAAATTTAAATTAAAATAATAATAATAAATATTTAAAGAATAAATTAATTAAAGAGTTTTAGAATGACCATATCGAAGGTATGATTTTTATATCACTATATGGTTATTTTTATGCGGATATTTATAACTAAATTCGTAAACATAGTTATATCATTAATTATGTAATTAGAGCTATTTGGCTAATGAATTTTACATCATATAATGCACATTAAAAGTAACTATATATTGTTAGAATATTTAAACTCATCAGTATAAATGATATAATATATATAGATATTTTGGAGGCGATTGGCATGATAAGAAGAATTAATAAAATATTGGCACTTGTATTAATTGGGACAAGTATTATAGCTACAATACCAAATAGTGTTTTCAGTACTCCAGTTAAAGCGGAGACTAATGATATTTCAAAAATAATTTTAAATCCCCAAACTAATAACATAGCTCTTTCTGGAATTGATATAGGATCAATGGTTCCTGATGGAGATACTCTTATAGGAATGGCTGAAAACACAACTATAAACCCTCAGTTAGAAAATGGAGTAAAATTGATGTTTAGCAGCAAAGGAGCAAAGTCAATCGACAATGAGGAATGTGGCAAGTTATCGTACAATCTGTCGGGTTCGCTAGTTGATGAAATTTCAGCACAAGTTTATGAGGTTTTGAAAGATCCAATAACAAATGCAGTTGTATCGAAGGCAGAATCGGCTACAGGAGGTACTATACCAGAGGAAACGCTTAAAAACGTAATCGAACCTATAGTGGAGAAAAACTTACAAGCAGCATTACCAAGTGCTATTAAGAGCAGATTTCAGAATATCCCTATATATCAGTATACTGGGAAAAATAATTCAGGTGATGTTATAGCTCAGGCCTTTGTGGTAAAGGGGTTAGTGGGATCAATAGTTAATACTGTGGTAGGAAATGGCGCATATTGCGTAAATACTTATAGTGCTAATGTGAGGAATGCATCTTACAGCAGCATTGATATAGTTCCTTCATTGACATTTAATCCAGCAGTAGGTACAACGGCTTATTCAAAAGTAATTAATTTAGATAATGGTTCTAAAGTTATTGGTGATGGTATGAGTATCAATGTTATTGATTCCGTAAACAACAAGGTATATGTAATTAATAACCCAATTTATAATATGTTAAAGGCAAAACAGGGAGATTCAGATAAAATAAATAAAGATTTAAATATTATTGATTTTAATGGTGTTACTAATTTGAGTGGCAGCTTAAGTTTTCCTTTGGATATAGATGGAACTAAATTCTCTATTTTAAGCTTATCATTAACTAAAAACGGAGATATCACAGCAAATAAAAGTTATAAATATGCTGTTGTAGTTGGAGATTACGAAAAGAATTTATTAGATAAGATGATTGATGGAGTTAATCTAGGTAATGTTGGGGATAAGATAAAGGGAATGATAAAAAGTGGGACATACAATATGATTCCAGATATAAATACTCAAATTGGCGGCTTGATAGATAAAGGTAAAAATGAGTTTGATAAAACTATAGATGGAATAAGTGATGGGATAAATGACATAAATGACTCCTTAGATGATCTTACTGATGATCTTAAAGATAAGAATAATGATGTTGATGATGCTTGGGATAAAGTGTTTGATAGGTATGATAATGATAAAGGCTGGGGAAAACATGATGGATATATATATTATTATGATAAAGATGGAGTTAGTTTAAAAGGTGTACAAAAGATAAATGGAAAAATATATTATTTTAATAGAATTGATGGGGCCATGGAAACAGGTTGGCAGATTGTAGATGGTAAGAAGTGCTACTTCGATAAGAAAAAGGGCTGTGAACTGTTTAACCAATGGGTACAAGATGGTGATGATTGGTATTATGTTGGTGAAGATGGAGCCGTTAAAAAGATGGAGTGGGTCAATTATAATGGTAAATATTATTACTTAAAAGCTGATGGTAAGATGGTAAAGGACTGGTTTAAAGTTGATGAGTACTGGTATTATTTTAATAATGATGGATCAATGTCAACTTCAATTTGGAAATCGTCTAATGAAAAATGGTATTATTTAAAAGATAATGGACAGGCAGCTAGTGATTGGCTTAACTTGGGTAGTAACTGGTACTATTTTAAGAATACATCAGGAGAAATGCAGATAGGTTGGTTTAGAGCTAATGGAAATTGGTATTATTCAAATGATGATGGCTCAATGAAAACAGGATGGATTTATTCTAAGAATAATTGGTATTATTTAGATGAAGGTACGGGTGTAATGAAAAAAAATGAATGGGTAGTTATTGATGGTAAAAACTATTATTTTAATATTAATGGAGAAATGGTAACGGGATCAAGATATATAGATGGAACAAAATATGTGTTTGGTTCAGATGGAACCTTATATTAATTGAAGTCATGAATTAAATCTAAGGGGGAAGACGGCAACCTTCCTCCTTAGATTTTTAAATTATACTCAATATGGGATATTTAATGTAAAATGGTATTATATCTATATAGTTATTCAAAAAAGCTTCGATAATAAATAGAGTAATAAGATAAATTCAGGAATATTATTTGGATAATTGTGTGATAAGAATTCAATTGTTCAAAAGTACATATTATCTCTGTTAAATTTTATTATAATAGTTGTTTGAATTATGGTAAGACAAAAGTACTTTTTAATATAAGGTACTATGAAAAATATAAGATAGGGGTAGATTTGATGAAATGGAAGTTTATAAATAAAATAATTTCAGCAATTACCATTTCTATGACATTATTCACTCTAATTCCATTAAGGGCTTCAGCCGAATGGGTAAATGATTATCAAGGGAATTTTTATTATATGCAAGATAATCAAAAAGTTACAGGATGGAAGAGGATTGACGGACAGATATATTATTTTGATGGAAATGGGAAAATGCAAACAGGATGGATCAAAGCAGGCTCTTCATGGTACTTCTTGCAAAATGATGGAGCACTGAAAACTGGGTGGATTAATTATAATAAGAAATGGTATTATGCAGATTCAAGTGGTGTAATTCAAACAGGAATTGTTAATATCTCAGGAAAAGTTTATATTTTTGACGATAACGGAGCGATAAAGACAAATAATACAGTTATAAATGGAGAGTTTTACACTATTGGTTTTGATGGAGAAGTCGTTGGAACTAAAATGCCAACTCCAGAAAAAGAGTATGATGATTCAGGAAATTGCATTCAGGTATTGAAGAATACTGACAATAAGGTAATTACCTCTCCAACTGACTCGAAATTTAATGAAGTTATTGAGGATAAAACTGAATCGGATGACAATCCAAATGAAGGAAGAAGCTTTAAAGTTTTACTTAAAGATTCAGATGGATCAGAGCTTAAAACTAAAACTGTTAAATATAGTAAGTCATTTGACTTATATAAGCCAACTAAGGATGGACGTGTTTTTGCAGGATGGAATGCTAAAAGCAATGGATCTGGAAAGAGCTACGATGCAGATGATAGTATAAAAGTAGAAGAAGATATAATATTATATGCACAATGGAAAGAAGATACATCAGTTTATGTAGAAGATATTAATATAAAAGGAAACTCAAATGTTACTGTAAATAAATCAGTTACAATGACAGCAGAAGTATCACCAAGTAATGTTACTAATGCAGATGTGACATGGTCTGTTTCTGATGAAACTGGAAAAGCAACTATTGATAGCAATGGAGTATTGACTGGAGTATCAGCTGGTACAGTTATGGTGAAGGCAACTGCAAAGGACGGCTCTGATGTAAGTGGAACAAAAGAAGTTACAGTTACAAACACAGATGTAGTGGTTCCGGTAAGTAAGGTTACAGTAAGCGGACAAGCAGGAGAATCAACAATAACAACCGATGGAGGAACTCTTCAAATGAAGGCAAGTGTGTCTCCAGAAGATGCAACTAATCAGGCTGTAACTTGGGAAGTTCAAAATAATACAGGAAGCGCATCTATTGATTCTTCAACTGGGCTTTTAAAGGCAATATCTAATGGAACAGTTACAGTAAAAGCAACTTCAAATAATAATGTTGTTGGAAGTATGACAGTAACGATAAGCGGACAAAGTACAAAGATATTGGTAACCGATATGGAGATTACTACAACTAAAACTGATTTTGCAATTACAGAAGATGGTGGAACATTACAATTGAACTTAAATATAACTCCAACTACTGCAACTAATAAATCAGTAAAATGGTCGATTAAGTCTGGAGAAGACAAAGCGACAATTAATAGTTCAACTGGACTTTTAAAGGCGGTAACAAATACAAATGGAACACCAGTAACTGTACAAGCTGAGGCATTAGATGGTAGTGGAGTAGTTGCGACTAAAGATGTTACTATAAGTGGTCAAAAAATTAAGGTTTCTAAAATTACTATAGATGGACCAGATTCAGTAACAGGAACTGGGAAGGTAACTATGGATAAAACTGTATTACCAAAGGATGCAACTAATGGCGCGGTAATATGGTCTGTTGAGAATAATACAGGAAGTGCTACAATTGATGCTAATACCGGTGAATTAACTCCAAAGTCAAATGGAAAAGTAACAGTAAAAGCTACTGCTGCGGATGGATCAGGTATCAGCGATACGATAGAAGTTACTATAAGTGGTATAGACAATAATATACCTGCAACCAAGATTAATATAGCAACAAAAGATGGAGCGGCTTTATCAATAACAGAAGATGATGGAACACTTGGATTGATAGCTAGTTTATTGCCAAGTTATTCTACAACGACATCAGAAGCTGTAAATTGGGAAGTTATTAGTGGAAGTGATGGCGGAAGTGCTAAGATTGAAGGTGGAACAGTAGGAAGTTCTATAAATATAAGAGGAGTGACTAATGGAACAGTTACAGTAAAAGCAAGTGTAATAAATGCAGATGGCACAACCGCAATTGGAAGTGCAACTGTAAGAATAGCTGGACAAATTACAAATGTAACAGACATAATAATAAGTCCTGATGAAGCTCCAGAAGTAGTGGTTGGTGGAACATTGCAGATGAGCGCTAGTGTAGATCCCAATAATGCAACATATAAAATAGTGAACTGGTCTGTTTCCAATGGAACGGGAACAGCAACAATTACCTCTTCAGGATTATTAACAGGAGTATCTTCTGGAGATGTTAAGGTGATAGCTACTGCAGATAATGGAAAAGGAATTAGCAAATATATAACAGTAAAAGTAATTCCACAAGTTAAAGTCACTAAAATTACAGTTAATGCACCAGATGGAAGTGGAGATGAAATAACGGATGGCGGAACATTACAAATGACTGCAAGTTTTGAACCAACAGGGGCGACTAGTAAAAGTGTGACTTGGTCAGTAACACCTGGAACAGGAAAAGCAACAATTGATAGCAATGGGCTAGTAACCTCAGTATCAAATGGAACAGTTACTGTAAATGCAACTGCAACAGATGGATCAAAAGTTGTAGGAAGCCTGCCTATAACTATAAGTGGTAAAGTAGGGACAATAACTGTGGCAGGAACAGGAAATATTTCTACAATAGTTATTCCAAATGGTATATTACAAATGCTAGCAACGGTGGGGCCAACAGATGCAGTTAATAAAGCAATAACTTGGTCAGTAACGCCTGTAACAGGAAAAGCAACAATTGATAGTAATGGAATTTTAACTGCAGTATCAAATGGAACAGTTACTGTAAACGCAGCTGCGACAGACGGGTCTGGAATTGTTGGACAGTCAGTTGTAACAATAAATGCAGCATCTGGAATTACAATAAATCAATCAAGTAATACAGTAGCTGTTGGAAATACAGCGAAATTGACTTCAGTTATAAGCCCAACTAGTGTAACAGGTAAAAAAGTGATATGGTCTATAAGTAATATAGACGGAACAAATACGGATCTTGCGACTATTAATTCAACTGGAGATTTAACAGCAGATTTAACAGCTTTAAAACAAGGCAGCGTTAATATAAAAGCAACTCTTGATGATGGATCAGGAATATCAGTTACAAAAACAATAATAATAAATCCAAATAGTTAAAGAGTGTATAAAATACTAAAGGAAAAATGGTCAAGTTGTAGTTTTATGACTTGACCAAATAATTAGGAAAGATAGGGGGAGAACTTAATTGTGAAGTATGAATATTTAAGGAAATCTATTGCAGTAAGTCTTGCTATTTCATCATTAATTACTGTAGTTCCAGTAAAGTCTTTAGCTGCATGGATTGAAAACTATGATGGGAGTTGGAGTTATGCAGATATGTATGGTTATGCTAATGGAGGATGGAAGCAAATAAACGGAATTTGGTATTACTTTGATTCTTATGGATTAATGAGAACTGGATGGATTCTTGACAACGGAGAGTGGTATTATACTGATCTAAGTGGAGTAATGCAAACAGGTGTAATTCAAATAGAAGGAAAGATTTATATATTTTCAGAAAACGGTGCAATGCAGAAGGGAACTTCTATTATAAATGGAAGGATCTATAACCTTGATGATAGTGGAGCTTGTATAGGAAGTGATTATCCGACACCGACTAAAAGTTTTGATTATTATGGAAATAATACACTTCCATATGTACCAAATCAAATAATTGATGAGGACTCAAAAATGTCAAAGGATATTCCTACAGACCCTTCAAAGGAAGTAAAAAAACAATATAAAGTTAAGTTTAAAGATCCTGAGGCTGAGGACGATGATGATGAGTTACTTAGGACAAAAACTGTTGATGAAGATACAATGCTTACTTTGTATAAACCAGTTAAGAATGGATATACCTTTATTGAATGGAATACAAAAAGTGATGGGGATGGTACAAGCTACGAGTATGATGATAGAATAAAAATAACTAAAGATATTACATTATATTCTCAGTGGAAGAAAAATGAAAACACAAGTGATGAAACTACTATAAAAGTAGACAATATAGTAGTTTTAGGACCAGTTTCTGGAACTACAGAGATGAGTTCAATAACCACTAAGGGTGGAAGTTTACAAATGAGTAAAAAGGTATATCCTACCAATTCAGATAATCAAAAAGTAAAGTGGCTAGTTGTAAACGAGGATGGATCAGCAACAATAAGTGATACTGGCAAGCTAATAGCGGTATCAAATGGAAAAGTTATTGTAAAAGCAGTTGCAACTGATGGCTCAGGAGTTATAGGAACTAAAGAAATAAAAATAAGTGGTCAATAAAAAGTATGTATAGACCTGCACAAGAATATGCTTGGAACAAACTTATTCTTGGCAGGTATTTTTTATATTTAAAATTTTACTTATCTAAGTATTTAATCAGAATAAAATGCAGAAATTAAACTATAAATATATTTAAAATATAATAAATATAGAGTGTGTTATTATAAATTATTTTTAATTAAGAATCATGAAACTAATATTCATTATGGTAATATAGTTATGTTTAGTGTAAGATATGTATATTAGGGGAATTGTGTAAGATAAATTATATTTTAACAAGGGGGGAATAACTTGAAGATTTTAAATATTGCGCATAGAGGTTATAGTGGAAAGTTTGATGAGAATACAATGTTGGCATTTAAAAAAGCGATTGAGTATAATGCTGATGGAATAGAGGCAGATGTTCAGCTTTCTAAGGATGGAGTTCCAATTATACTTCATGATGAGACTTTAGATAGAACTACAAATGGCCATGGTTTTGTTAAAGATTATACTCTAGATGAACTAAAGATATTTAGAACTAAAAGTGTACCGGAAATTCAACTTTTAAAGAATGATTCTTTGCAGGAAATGGCACATTTAAAGTTAAATATGACAACAGAAAGAAACTATGAGGAAGGTAAACAAGTCGGTAGCTATAAGGTTGGGAAATATACTATGGAAGAAGCAGAATATTTTCAAAACAGAGGTGGAGAGGAAATACCAACTCTGCGAGAACTATTAGAGCTTGTTGCAGACTCTGATTTGAAAGTATTAAATTTGGAACTTAAGAATAGTGTCATAGAATATAAAGGACTAGAGAAAAAAGTTTTGTCTATGATTGATGAATATAATTTAAGAGATAAGGTTATAATATCAAGCTTTAATCATACTAGTTTAGTAAAAGTAAGAAAACTTGAGAATAATAAAAAGATCACTTTAGGTGCTCTGACAGAAACTATACTAGTTAATGTACCTAAATATTTGAAAGCCATTTCCGTTGATTGTTATCATCCTCATTTTTCAAGTATATTAAACGAAGAATATATTAAAGAAATTAAAGATGCAGGAATAAAAGTAAATCCATATACGGTTAATAGTTTAGTTGATATGAAAAAGGTGATAATGGTTGGAGTAGATAGTATAATTACGAATGAAGTTGAACTTTTAAATACATTATTATAAAAGTTTTTAATATTAGGAAATTATAATTTAGGGTAACCTCCAAAATAACTATGATCAATAATTTAAAGATTATATTTACTTTTATGTAAACGAAATTATATTAGATTTAGAATTTGAATCCTGTTATATTAAAATGTAAGGCTGTCTCCAAAAGTATCTATTTCTTTTGAGACAGCCTTGTTATAGTAAACCTAGGAGAGGTTTAAAAGAGCATATTATTTAGGTTAATATATTACGTATATTATTAAGCGTATAGTTTATATCTGATAATTTATACCCAAGCACCGCTTGCAGATAATCTATATCCGTTAATTACTGTATTAGCAGCCATAGCACCATTTGAATATAGATAGTACCAAGTTCCATTATCATTTAACCAACCAGTTTGCATAGCACCAGAACCGTTTAAGAAATACCAAGTACCATTAACGTTAGCCCAGCCAGTGGCCATAGCACCCGATTGATTTAAATAGTACCAAGTTCCATTTAAATTCAACCAACCAGTAGCCATAGCACCTGACGAATTCAAGTAATACCAAGTTCCATTTAAGTTTAACCAGCCAGTAGCCATAACACCATCAGCTTTTAAATAGTACCAAGTTCCGTTTAGGTTTAACCAACCAGTAGCTTTAGTTCCATCTTCTTTATTATAAGTCCAAGTTCCATCAGTAGCTTGCACCCATCCTGTTTTTACTACTGGAGTATCATCAGGATCACTATTAGACTGTTTTCCACCAATTACTGAATATACATCATCGTCTTGGCTCCAAGCAACGATATTATCTTTATCATAAACTGAGAATTCATCAAATGATCCGTCTACTCTGTATACTTTGTCCCAATCATCAGTATTATCAAATTTGTAGATATATCCACCATCTAATCTCCAAAGATTTCCGTCAACATCTGTTTGAACAGCAGCACCTTGGTTTTTGCTGTTTTCACAATCTTCTTTGCTTTGATCTTCCTCATCAGCGTAATAGAATCCGCTGCTTGATTTTAATGTATAAGCTCTAACAGTAACTTTATCATTATTATTAATTTCAGAATTGTAAGCTATAAGTTTTCCTCCAGCTACAGTATAGTTAGTTGTAGTAACTATATTACCTGAAGTATTTATAAATAATTCCTCAGCATCTAACTTTTTACCATCTTTATCAGAAAGTGCGTAAGTAGTTACAGTTTTAGCATATTTAGCGTCATCAACATCACCAGAAGCTTGAGTTTTTGAAATTTTTTGAATAGCTTTGAAAGATACAACTTGTCCGTTGTTTTCAACTTTAAATATATCATTGCTATTATTTGGATCAATTTTAACACCATTTATTTCACTAATTGTGGCAGCCGCACCAGTAGTAATAGTTACCTTTACAGTTGCAAGTCTATATATATAATCTTTATCTTGTGCCAATACTCTATCTTGAACAACACTTGCACTTAATTTATCAGATCCACTAATATTAGTTCCATTAATAATTCCATCAGCTGCATCGTAAGCGTCGTTTGTGTTCTCTATTGTATCTGTCTTTGTTAATGTAGTACCTGAAGCACTTGAAGCAGTTGTTGTAACCTTAACTTTACCTAAGTTATAGTCCGCATCAATGTAATTACCTTTTTCGTCAGTAAATACATTAAATATTTGATGGGCTGCATCCAATCCATTTAATCCATTAACATTTTTATCTATAGATTTTTGAGCGGCTTTATATTGTGTATAATACCAAACTTTATTATACTTTGCTCCTGGAATTAAATCGAATAGGTCACCATGATTTGAATCTTTAATAGTATTTGCTTCAGTTTCGTTATATCTATCATCTGTATCATCTTTTATTTTTTTTCTTAAAGCAGCAGCTGCATCATCTTCGGTATCACCTTTAATGTCGTCATCAGTTACAGTACCCTTATCTAAATCAACAGTGTAGTCTCCGTCTGATATATCTAAATATTTTTCTCCAAATAGAACTGCGTCATCTCCTGAATCAACATCTTCCAATTTATTAAATTTACCGTTAGCTAAATAGTAAGCTTCTTCATCATCATTGATTTCCCCATCAATATAAGCTCTACCATCCTTATATGCTATTGCATTATAGATAGTCCCATCATCAGCGCTAATTCTTTTTATCTCAGCAGCATTAACGCCACTAAAAGGTACTAATGAAGCAACTGTTGCTGCTGCTACTAATAGTGATGTTACCTTTCCCATTCCTCTTATCATAATATTGTCCTCCTCTTATGAAAATAAAATTTAATAGTATTTAAGCTAATTAAAATATTTAGCTAATAGTTATGAATGAATAATCAATTAAATGTAATATTATTAATATACAGGTAAGATTTTGTCATTCACTATAATATACAACTCTTTAAACAGTACTTGGTACTTTTTTAAGTGGTAAATTTTCTTAAGATTTTCTTAACGTGTCTTAAGAAAATCTTAAGGAGGTTGATTTTATAAATAAGATCTGAATATCGAATGAAAGAAGAGCTATACCAAATAGATTTTGATATAGCCCAATTATTAAGATATCCTCTATCTAATCCAAGCGCCTGAAGCATTTAATTTATATCCATCAACAATTGTGTTAGATAACATTGAACCTGATGCGCTTAGATAGTACCAAGTTCCATTATCATTTAACCAACCAGTCTTTATAGCACCTGATGATTGTAAGTAATACCAAGTTCCATTATCATTCAACCAGCCAGTTTTCATGGCACCTGACCCAGTTAAGAAATACCAAGTTGATCCATCTTTGAGCCAGCCAGTAGCCATGATACCATCTGCTTTAATATAGTACCAAGTTCCGGAATCATTAACCCATTGTCCTTTTAATTGAGTTCCATTAGTGTTGTAGAAAGTCCATCCTGCATCAGTCTTAACCCATCCTTTGTTTACTACAGGAGTTGTTGGTTCAGCTGGGGTTGTTGGAATTGTCTCTTTTCCACCTATTACCGAATAAACTTCATTATTCTTATTCCAAGTTACGATATTATTATCATCGTAAACTGACATTTGATCAAAAGAACCATCTACCTTATACACTTTTGTCCAGTCTTCATTATTATCCCACTTATAGATATATCCGGCGTCTAATCTCCAAAGGTTTCCGCTTACATCTGTATCAACAGCACTTTTAGAACCATTTACTTTAACATCTTCACTTGATTCATCAGCTAAATCAACATAATAATATCCATTTTTTGACGTTAATGTTGCTGTTCTAACTTTTAAATTTGAACTATTAGCTGTATATCCGACTAATTTCCCGTTAGCAATAGTATACTTATCATAGGAAAAAGACTCATTTTTTCCGTCCTTATCAGAAATAACATAAGTTGTTACTGATTTAGCGTACTTAGCTCCATCAATGTTACCTGAAGCTTGTGATTTTGATATCTTTTGAATTACATTGAAACTTACTGTACTAGTGCCAGAACCCAATGTGCTATTGTTTACAGTAAATGTATGCCCGTTATCAACAGTAACATCCATTCCATTTATTTTAGTTATTTTAGCTCCATTAGCAGCATTCACAGTAATTTTGGCTGTTCTATAAATATAGCTACTATCTTGTCCAATGATTTTTCCTGTAGAAGTATCAACGCTTGCTGATATTTTATCTTTTCCTGTAATAGAATTAGTGCCATCAGCATCATAAGTATCGTCTGTGTTAGCTACAGTTATTGTTTTGGATGTAGATGAAGATGCAACTGTAGTTACTTTTAGTGATCCTAAATTATAATCAGCATCAATGTAGTTCCCTTGAGTATCAGTATATACATTTAATTTAGTAATTGCCCCATTTGTTGAATTGTCTTTTGAATATTCAAATTTATACCATGGATCTGAAAATTTATTCCCTGGAAGCTCTGCATTCGTTAATTTTTGGATTGTTTCGGCTTCAGCTTTATTGAATCTTCCATCGTTATCTTTTTTCAGATTCTTTCTTAGGGTTGAAGCGGCATCATCTTCTGCATTTTCTTTTATAGATTCATCAGTTACAGAACCGTTATCCAAATTAATAAAATAATCCCCATTTTCTACATTTACATATTTAGAACCATAGATTTCAGAAGAGGATCCACTATCAATATCTGATAGATTATTGTATTTACCGTTTGCTAAGTAGTAAGCAGCTTCATCCTTGTTATTAATTTCTCCATCAATATAAAATTTACCATCTTTGTACGCTATTGCACTGTATATAGTACCTTCTTGTGAGTCGATTTTTTTATAATCAGCTGCATGAGCAGGTACTATTGAAATAATAGCAGCTGCAGCTACTAGTAATGATGTTGCATTAGTTAATCTTTTTAGCATAATTCGTCCTCCGTTTTATATAATATTTTATTTAAATAATATTTTTTATAAATTAAAAGTGATATTTAACTTTTTCGCTATATTATACAGATTGAATGTGAAAAAAATGGTACCTTTTTTGGAAAAATATTAGAATTGTAAGAAAATTAAGGGGGATAATGATTTGTGTTTTAATATAATATACATCCATTTAAGTATCATTAGGTACCTTTTACAGCAGCTTGACGTGATATTTTTATATAAAATTTGGTGTGAGTTTATAAAGGATAATCAATTAGAAATATAGGAATAGGTTATGAATTTCTGATATCTATAAAGAATTTAAGATAAAAATAGTGTTATATAGGAGTGGAAAATTAGAGAAGTATGAAATATATGCAGTTAGGGATCAATTTAGATGTAGAAATGTTATTGTTTATAGCATAAAAAATAACAAGGTAAGCTATACCATCGTTTAGATAAGGATGTATATAAACGACAGTATAGAAAACCTTGTCCTTTTATAAAGGAATAATTAGATTAAAACTATCTAATCCAAGCTCCATTAGAGCCTAATACATAACCATCAACAGTTGTGTTAGATAACATAGCCCCTGATGTATTTAAATAATACCAAGTTCCATTATCATTTAACCAACCAGTAGCCATAGCTCCTGATGAATTTAAATAGTACCAAGTTCCATTTAAGTTTAACCAGCTAGTAGCCATAGCTCCTGATGGATTTAAGTAATACCAAACTCCATTTAAGTTTAACCAACCAGTAGCCATAACGCCATCAGTGTTTAAATAATACCAAACTCCATTTAAGTTTAACCAGCCAGTAGCCTTAGTTCCATCTTCTTTATTATAAGTCCAAGTTCCATCAGCAGCTTGTACCCATCCTGAAGTTGTAGTTGGAGGATTAGTGTTATTATCATCATCAGAAGATTTTCCACCTATTAATGAGTAAACATCATCATCTTCGCTCCAAGCAGCTATATTGTCTTTATCATAAACTGAAAGTTCATCGAAAGATCCATCAACTTTGTAAACCTTGTCCCAATCATCTGTATTATCAAATTTATAGATATATCCACCATCTAATCTCCATAGGTTTCCATCAACGTCTGTTTGAACAGCTGATGTCTTATCATCTTGAGAACTTACTTCGCAATCTTCTTTGCTTTCATCTTCTTCGTCAGCATAGTAGTATCCGCCTTTTGTTTTTAATGAATATGCTCTGACAACAACTTTTTTATACTCATTCATTTCTGTATTGTAGGCTATAAGTTTTCCGTTAGCTACAGTAAATTTAGTATCTTCATTGATAGTGCCATCAGTATTTAGGAATAAGTCTTTAGCATCTAGGTTTTTACCGTCTTCATCAGAAAGTGCATAAGTAGTTACAGTTTTTGCATATTTAGCTCCATCAACATCATCAGAGTCTTGAGCTTTAGATATCTTTTGAATAGCCTTGAATGATACAGTTCTTCCATCATTTTCAACTTTAAATATTTGTGGTTTGTCGTTTGCATTTTCTGGGTTAAGTTCAACACCATTTATTTCACTTATTCTAGCTGTAGCAGCAGCATCAGTAGTTACATTTACTTTTATAGTTGCAAGTCTATAAATATAATCATCATCTTGTGTTAATATTTTATCTTGGGATACACTTGCAGTTAGTGCATCATCCTTACCAGCAGCATCGTAGTTATCATTAGTATTTTCTATTGTTTCTGTTTTAGTTGATGCACCATTAGCAGTGGTTGTAACCTTAACTTTTCCTAAGTTATAGTCAGCATCAATGTAACCACCTTTTGTATCAGTATAAACATTAAAAAATTGTTTTGATGCATCTGTTCCTTTTAGTCCATTAACATTATCATTCACAGCTTTATCTGCTGCTTTATACTGTGTGTAGTACCATGGGGCTTTATATTTAGCGCCTGGAACTATATTCATTTTGGTCAAATCTTCAGTATCACTTTCATTTTCATCAACTATAGTTTTAGCAAAATCTTCATCATATCTGTCATCAGTATCATCTTTAACTTTCTTTCTTAAATCTTCTGCAGCATCGTCTGCAGTATCGCCCTTAGTATCATCATCAGTTATACTACCTTTATCTAAATCTACAGTGTAATCTCCATCATTTATATCAAGATATTTTTCTCCGAATAGATCAGCGTCATCTCCTGAATCAATATCTTCTAATTTGTTAAATTTTCCATCAGATACATAATAAGCTTCTTCGTCATCGTTAATTTCTCCATCAACAAAGAACTTACCGTCCTTATAAGCTACTGCATTGTATACAGTACCATCGTCTGAATCAATTTTCTTTACATCTGCGGCATAAGCAGGAACTAAAGACATAACTTAAGCAGCTGCTATTAATAAAGATGTAATTTTGTTTGCTCTTTTAAACATAATTTTTTCCTCCCTAATAATTAAAAATTTAATATAAAAATAAAATTTGTTAACAAAACTTATAATTTAATCTAAAAGTTTTGAAACTAACAGAAACTAATATAATATGATTTAGTTTATGTTCCATTAAATCATTATATAGTAAAAAAGTGACAAAAATGTTATGAAAATATAAATTTAATCTAAACAAATAATTAAATTTTTGTTACTATTTACTTTTTGTTTTTATAATCAATCTTATTTAATAGATTAGTTTATCTGGCATTAATAAAGGATAGGCTCAAGTAAATATACTGAATAAAGTGTACATAATATATTTCATATGATATAATAATTTAGTTAATAATGAAGTCGTATAAGTATATATAAATGAAGTTATAAATTTTAAATAAAGCTATATAGGTTTTATCATTTTAAAATAATGATATATAAAATTTAGGAGGATTTAGCGTTGGCTGATTATATAAAAGAAATAGAGAAAAGAAGAACCTTTGCAATTATATCTCACCCTGATGCAGGTAAAACTACACTTACAGAAAAGTTTTTATTATATGGAGGAGCTATTAGACTTGCAGGTTCCGTTAAAGCCAGAAAGGCATCTAAGCATGCAGTTTCTGACTGGATGGAAATCGAAAAGCAAAGAGGTATCTCAGTTACTTCTTCAGTTATGCAATTTAACTATAATAATCACTGTATTAACATATTAGATACCCCAGGTCACCAAGATTTCTCAGAAGATACATATAGAACTCTTATGGCTGCAGACTCAGCAGTTATGGTTGTAGATGCTGCTAAGGGTATAGAAGATCAAACAAGAAAGTTATTCCATGTTGCTTCTTTAAGAGAAATGCCAATCTTTACATTTATAAATAAGATGGATAGAGAAGCTAAAGATCCATTCCAATTATTAGATGATATTGAAAATGAACTTGGAATTAAAACTTATCCAATGAATTGGCCAATTGGTTCTGGTAAGGAATTCAAAGGAGTATACGAAAGAGACAATAACAGGATTATAGCTTTCAATGGTGGAAATCACGGTCAAAATGAGGTTGAAGCAATAGAAGGTTCACCAGATGATCCTAAGTTTAGAGAAATATTGGGAGATGCTCTTCACGATAAATTGATGGAAGATATTGAGCTTTTAGATATTGCTGGAGATGAATTAGATTTAGATGTTGTACGTCGTGGAGAATTAACACCAGTATTTTTTGGATCAGCATTAACTAACTTTGGTGTGGAACCATTCTTGGAACATTTCTTAGAAATGACTACATCACCACTTGCTAGAAATTCAAGTGGTGGAACTATTGATCCATTTGATGATAAGTTCTCTGCTTTTGTATTTAAAATTCAAGCAAATATGAATAAGGCTCATAGAGATAGAATCGCATTTATGAGAATTTGTTCAGGTAAATTTAATAAAGGTGAAGATGTATACCACATGCAAGGTGGAAAGAAGATTAAATTAGCTCAACCACAACAATTTATGGCTCAAGATAGAGAAATTGTTGAAGAAGCTTATGCAGGAGATATAATTGGTGTATTTGATCCAGGTATATTTTCAATTGGAGATACACTATGTGCACCATCAAAGAAATTTAAATTTGAAGGAATTCCAACTTTTGCACCAGAACATTTTGCAAGAGTAAGACCAGTAGATACTATGAAGAGAAAGCAATTTATAAAAGGTGTTTCTCAAATCGCCCAAGAAGGAGCAATTCAAGTATTTAAGGAAATTCACATTGGTATGGAAGAAATAATAGTTGGAGTTGTTGGTGTGCTTCAATTTGAAGTATTAGAATACAGATTAAATAGCGAATATAATGTTGATGTTAAAATGGATAGATTAGACTACAGATATGTAAGATGGATTGAAAATAAAGATGTTAACATGGATTCATTGAACTTAACTTCTGATACTAAGAAGGTTAAAGATTTTAAGGATAGAAATCTTCTTATATTCCAAAATGACTGGGGTATAAGCTGGGCACTAGAACATAATAAGGGATTAATCTTATCTGGTGTAGGAAAAAGTGAAGAATAATAATTAGATGAATAGAATCTAATAAAAAATAAATTATAAATAAAAAAATCCCAATAGGGATTTTTTTATTTATAGCTGATTTATAACCATAATATAAAGTGTTTTAATTTGATGTTTTTTACAATTTGCATTCCATAACTATATCTTTGCCGTGACAAACTTCTTTATTAAGAATTGGATTTAATTCTTTTAATTTATCATGGTTAGCTACTAAAACTGGTGTTATTAATGATATACCTTTGGACTCAATAAACGATCTGTTCAGTTTTAAAATAGGTGTGCCAGCAGTTACTTTAGTGTTAACAGACTTTAGGATTTCAAATCCTTCACCGTTTAATGAAACAGTTTCTAAGCCTACATGAACTAATAATTCAATTCCACTGCTAGTTGTTATTGCGAAAGCGTGTCCACTATCCATTATTAATGATATAGTACCGTCACAAGGTGCAACAACTATATCACCAGTGGAATTAATTGCGATTCCATCACCTGCCATTTTGTCTGCAAATACTGGATCAGGAACTTCGCTTAGATCTATAGTTCTTCCTGAAATAGGAGCAATTATAGTTAATGGTTTCTTAAAAAAATTAAACATAAATATATGACTATATTAAAGATATTTTTAGATATATTCTACTTTATTGGGATATATAGAAAGAACATGTTTCTAAACGATAATCTTCAAAAAGTCATTCACCTCTCTTTCGTGTATTCTAATTATTATATAATTATATAATGTTAACATAATTACAATGAATTATACTAGTCAACTTTCTTATTGATATGTGTATTCTTAAGTAGAATGCGTAAAATAAAATCACAAGATTCAACTAAGGTGTATTAAGTATAATATAGGTTAATTTTACTTATATTTTATTTAAAAGCAATAGTATTACATAATAGTGTGAAAATTCACGTAAAAAGTGAAAAATTTCATAAAGATTAGTTTAATTCCTAAAGTACTACAGAATATTGATAATGAAAAATGATAATGTTAACATGAAATTGTAGAAAACAGAGAAAGGATGAAGAAAAAAATGATGCAGAAAATTCAAAAATTCGGTGGAGCGATGTTTACACCTGTTCTACTTTTTTCATTTGCAGGTATTATAATTGGTATAGGAACATTATTTACTACACAGACAATTATGGGAGGATTAGCAGATCCAAGCAACTTGTGGTTTAAATGCTGGAATGTAGTTTTACAGGGTGGCTGGACTGTATTTAATCAATTACCATTATTATTTGTAGTAGGACTTCCAATCGGAATGGCAAAAAAGCAAAATGCAAGATGTTGTATGGAGGCATTCGTATTATATTTAACATTTCATTATTTTCTAAGTACTATCATTTCACAATGGGGCGAATTTTTTGGAGTTGATTTCTCTGCTCAAGTAGGAGGAACTAGCGGTCTTACCATGATAGCCAATATTAAGACATTGGACATGGGAATGATTGGTGCATTACTCATTTCAGGACTTGTAATTTATTTACATAACCGTTTTTTTGATACTGAATTACCAGAATGGTTGGGAACGTTTAGCGGATCTACATTTGTATTTATGATTGGATTCTTTGTTATGATTCCAGTAGCAGTTCTTGCAGCATTTATATGGCCTAAAATTCAACTTGGAATGCATAGTTTTCAAGGTTTTGTAAAAGGTGCAGGGGCATTAGGTGTATGGGTGTTCATTTTCTTAGAACGTGCTTTAATTCCATTTGGATTACATCATATACTGTATTCTCCGTTTTATTATGATAATGTTGTAGTACCAGGAGGTCTTTATTCTTACTGGGCAACAAAGTTACCAGAAATAGCGGCTTCCAAAGCCTCTTTGAAATCGTTATTACCAGAAGCAGGATTTACAGCTACAGGATACTCTAAAATTTTTGGATGTCCAGGTATTGCATTAGCATTTTATGCAACAGCAAAACCTGAAAAGAGAAAAAAGGTATTGGCGTTACTAATACCTATTACATTAACTGCAATTTTGTGTGGTGTAACAGAACCAATTGAATTTACATTTTTATTTATTTCACCAGTGCTATTTGTAGTACATGCACTACTTGCAGCAACAATTTCAACAACTATGTATCTTGTGGGGATTGTAGGAATATTCTCTGGTGGAGCTATTGAAATGGCTTCTTTAAATTGGATTCCTCTAATGGGAAATCATTGGGTCCAATATTTACTCCAGTTTGCTATAGGACTTTGTTTTACAGGAATTTGGTTCATAGTATTTAGGACCTTAATTTTGAAATTTAACTTTAAAACTCCTGGTAGGGAAGATGAAGAAGAAGATATAAAATTTCATTCAAAAGCAGAGTATAGAGAGAAAAAAAGTGATTTAAAAGATAGTAGTAAGGCAGTATTTGCAGAAAATATCTTAGTTGGATTAGGCGGAAGAGATAACATTGTTGATGTTACAAATTGTGCAACTCGTTTGAGAGTAAATGTAAAGGATCCAGCTCTTTGTAAGGATGATCTTTATTTTAAATCTATTGGAGCTCATGGATGTTCTGTAAATGGAAAATCCTATCAAGTTATTGTTGGATTGAAAGTTGCACGAGTAAGAGAAGACTTTGAAGCGTTACTGTAAAGATAGGTGGAGAAGTTAAGCTTAAAAATGTATGGTATATAATTTCACTTGTATTTTTATTGATTAAACATTGAAAGCATATAATTCTTGGTTAAAGAATGTCTTAAAACTAAACGGAATAAAGCTTTTAGCACTATTTCAGTGTAATTATAGTGATAAATTAGTATGCATTTGCTTATCTGCTAATTTTAGAATTAACGTGCAACAAACAATATTTTTAAATAAATTAAAAGCTGATTTCTGCGTAGCAGAGGTCGGCTTTTTATTTTATAAATCATATATCATTGAAGGATTCAGCGTTATGTAAAATCTAGTTTTAAATTTCAACTAGTTAAAAAATATAATTTTATAACAGAAATTTCCTGTGAAAAGTCACAGAAAATGTTAAGAAATACACTTGAAATGCTTATTTCCCTAAAGGCTTCATCTATATTGTAAGGCGCCTTTCTCAGGTGTATTATGTACTCAGAAAAGAGAAAAAAGCAAAAAATAAGCAGGTTTTGGAGGAAGAAAAATGGCAAAGAAGAAGTATTCAATTACAGTAGCAGGTGGAGGAAGTACGTTTACACCAGGAATTGTACTTATGCTATTAGAACACATGGACAGATTTCCAATTAGATCTATTAAATTTTATGACAATGATGCAAGTAGACAAGAAATTGTGGCAAAGGCATGTGAAATTCACTTAAAAGAACATGCTCCAGAAATTGAATTTGCATATACAACTGATCCAGAAACAGCATTTAGTGATATAGATTTCGTATTAGCTCATATCCGTGTTGGAAAATATGCAATGCGTGAGAAAGATGAGAAGATTCCACTAAAATATGGAGTGGTAGGACAAGAAACTTGTGGACCAGGAGGGATTGCATATGGAATGCGTTCTATTGGAGGAGTTATCGAAATACTAGATTATATGGAAAAGTATTCACCAAATGCATGGATGTTAAATTATTCAAATCCAGCAGCTATAGTGGCAGAAGCAACAAGAAGATTAAGACCAAACTCAAAAATATTAAATATTTGCGATATGCCAATTGATTTAGAAGAAAAAATGGCAAGTATGTGTGGCCTTAAATCAAGAAAAGAAATGCAAGTATCTTATTATGGATTAAATCATTTTGGATGGTGGTCAAAGATTTATGATAAAGATGGAAATGACTTAATGCCGCAAATTAAAGAACATATGGCAGCAAATGGATTTGCAGATGCATTATCAGATACAAATCAACATGTAGATGAAAGCTGGGTACACACTTTCCAAAAGGCAAGAGATATATTTGCAGTAGATCCAACAACAATTCCAAACACATATTTAAAATATTATTTATTCCCAGATTATGTGGTTGAAACTTCGAATCGAGAATATACTCGTGCAAATGAAGTAATGGATGGAAGAGAAAAACATGTATTTGGAATATGTAAGAAAATTATTGAAAGTGGTACAAGCAAAGACGGAGGTTTTGAAGTGGATGCCCATGCAACATATATTGTAGATTTAGCATGTGCAATAGCTGAAAATACAAGGGAAAGATTCTTACTTATAGTTCCAAATGAAGGGGCCGTAGAAAACTTCGATAGAACTGCAATGGTTGAAATACCATGTATAGTTGGAAGCAATGGTTATGAAAGGATATGTCAAGGGAATATTCCTCAGTTCCAAAAGGGATTGATGGAACAACAAGTAAGTGTAGAGAAATTAGCAGTAGAAGCATGGATAGAAGGAAGTTATCAAAAGTTATGGCAATCACTTACTCTTTCAAAGACAGTACCAAGTGCAAGAGTTGCAAAATTAATATTGGATGATTTAATTGAGGCAAATAAAGGTTATTGGCCAGAATTAAAATAATTAAAATATATTAGAGATATCAATAAAAAAACAATAGCTTATAAAACTTTATTTATATTATGTAAAAAAGAGAAATGAGTTCAAGAGGACTTGTTTCTCTTTTTTTCAGAAAAGATATATTAACCTTTAGTTTTTATTCTAACTAAATTCGAGAATTAATTCGTTAAGTGTTTACAATAATAGACAAAAGATAAATTATAGAGTAGAATTTAAAGAAACATGAAACAAAGTAGAAAATAGTGGTGGGGAATATTATGAAACTAGATGAACTTATAAACAAGTACCATAAGCAATTAAATGAAAATGATTTATATATTTGGAATTATATTTCTAAGCACCGAAAAGAGTGTGAAACTCTTGCAATAGATCAATTAGCACATAAATGTAATGTTTCTAGAACGACTATTCTTAGATTTGCACAAAAATTATCACTAAAGGGATATGGGGAATTAAAGGTTTATTTAAAGCTTGATAATGAAAAGTCAAAAGAGAATGTTAATAATGTAGAGGCTGTTTGCGATGCCTATAGTGAAGTAATAAAAAATATAAAGGAAAAGGATTGCACAGATATTTTTGAATTGATTGATAAATCCAGAACACTCTATGTGTATGGAATTGGAATGGTACAGTCGTCCATAAAGAAAGAATTTAAGCGTACTTTTTTAACTGCTGGAAAAATATTTTATGACTTAAGCGGTTATACTGAAGCAAATGCTATAGTAGATTTGGCTACGGATGAAGATGTTTTCGTAATTATTTCAGTATCAGGTGAGAATCAATTTATTATGGATTTTGCTAAAAATTTGAAAATTAAAAATATTCCTATTATATCAATAACAAAGTTAAAAGATAATTCTTTAGCTAAATTAAGTGATTATAATCTATATACATCTACAGCTCTTATACCAAGTATCTATAATGACATAGATTTTGAATCTTTAACATCATACTTTATTTTAATTGAAATATTATTTTTGAAATATATGGAATATAAAACACAAAAAAATAAGAAGGAAGAAAAGCATGAAATTGGAAACGTTGATTGATGAAAATTATGAAAAATTAAATGAAAGTGATTTGTATATATGGAAGTATATTTTACACCATAAAAAAGAGTGCCAAACCATGTCAATACAAGAATTAGCTTCTAAATGTAATGTTTCTCATACAACTATTTTACGTTTTACACATAAATTAGGATTACAAGGATATAGTGAAATGAAAATTCATTTAAAATGGGAAGACAAGCAGCGAAATTCATTCGATAATAAAGAAATTGAAAAAACATATAAAGATATTGAGAAGACCATGGAAATTATGAAAGAAAGAGATTTCTACGATGTATTTGAATTAGTTGAGAAGGCAGATAAAATTTATGTTTATGGATCTGGAGCAGTACAAAAAAATGCAGCAAAAGATTTAAAGCGTAGTATGATTTTTGGCAATAAGCTAATCTATGTCATAGAGGGAAAGGAAGAAACTAACATTATTTTAGATGCTTTATCTTCAAAAGATATTTTTTTCTTATTATCTTTATCCGGAAACAATTTATTTATGAATGAGTTTGCGCAAAAGTTAAAGGAAAAAGATGTGAAAATTATTTCTATTACTCAGGTTGGAAATAATGAATTAGCTTCTATCAGCGATATTAGCCTTCAATTCTATACACATCCAATTTCAGTAGGAGAAAATAAAACAAAACTTTATTCAACTACACAATTTTTTCTGATAAATCAAATATTGCTTTTAAAATACTTAGAATATAGATGATGCTTTTAAATCTAACGGCAGATTTATTACTTAAATAAAACTGAGATTCAGGTGAATTTAATCTACACCTGAATCTCAGTTTCATTTTAGCATACTTTATTTCTTCCTGTGCGCTTTGCTAAATATAATGCATTATCAGCTTTGCTTAAGAGAGTATTTATATTTTTTGTTATATCAGGATAAGAACTAATTCCAATGGAAACTGTTATTTTTGCTGTGGCATTATTGTCAAGTTTAAAAGTATTGCATTCTACATTTTTTCTTATCTTTTCTGCAATATCAACTGCATGTTTGTAATTGCAATCTAGTAAAACTGCAGTGAATTCTTCACCACCATTTCTTGAGACAATATCGAAAGTTCTACAAGAATTAATTAAAAGTTTGCTAAGTTGTTTTAATACTAAATCTCCAGAATGGTGTCCATAGGTATCATTAATATGTTTGAAAAAATCAATATCTATCATGAGAATTGACAAGTTTTCTTTCTTTTGTAAGGTGTTTCTAATTGTTTTATCTAATAGTCCATTAAATGCTCTTACATTATTAAGCCCTGTAAGAAAATCTTTTCTCGAGTCTACTTTGAGTTTTTTATACATTTTATTAGTTTTGGAAATGTAGTTTAATTCGTAATAAACTACAGTAGAAACCATTATTATAGAAATAACAAAGCTTCCTAGAGCAGGGAGTATAAGATTCATATCTTTTAAAACTAATGAAATCCAAATTATTGTTGATATTATGTTAACTATAGTCATCAAAAAATATTTCTTTGAAAAGTTTATCTTATATCTTGATATAATAGTAAAAATTATTAGTAATATAAATAAATTTCCAGAAGTAATTAAAGAAGAATAATTTATTCCAAAGAAAGTAAGTCTAAATAGTATTATTATAAATACACTTATAAAAGTTGATATAAATCCTCCATAAATTGAAGTGATTATAACAGGAATAATTCTAAAATCTATTATTGTATTGTGAGTCAAATTAATTCCATAAAATATAAGTACACATCCAGATAAACCAGATAGCATGCCAAAGCATAATTTGAATTTTACTTTAGAATTTGATTTTATAAATTCATCATTTAGTATGTGGCTCCCTAAATATAAAAAAGATATAAGAATTGCAGCGTTCGCAAATAATAATTTAAGCATAAATTCTCCTTTCGATCTAACATATCTAGCAGTTATAATCTATACTTCTGATAAAATATATTGTTCAAATTATTATTATGTATTTATTAAATAATAATACTTTTATTTATAAAGTAACAAAACGACAAGATTACTCATATTATTATTATATAAAATCTTTGTACATGGAGAGGAAGAGAATGAGTAACTGTAACTATTGTGATCCTGGCTTTGAAAGTCCCGGAGCAAACACTCTTGGAGCAAATTGTAATGAACCAATTAGTGACCTAACTTTGTCTACAATGGTTGTAGGAAATCAAGAAGCCGTGTTAAGTCGTTTAGTAACGGTACTATTATTTCTATATGCATTTACTAACCAAAATTTTATTTGTCATTTAATCAATACTAACGAAAAGCTGTTATGTAACCAAATGTGTCTTACAGATAAATTAGTAGACAATTTAATAGACAACCTAAATGACTGTAAGAGCGATCTTGCAGGTTGTAGGAGACACCATAGTCACTAAAAGAGAGCACTAAAACAGGCTCTCTTTTAATTATGTGCAATAAAATATTTTTGTTTGAAGATATATATACATTATAATTCAGCTTATATATTCTAAGCATATCTGATAATGTGTTTTATTAGAACTCTAGATATAGTTTTACTATAAAACAGATATATGATTGTAATTAATTAACACATTTACATATTAAAAATTGATTAAAGCTATGAAATTTATTGATAAAAAACAATAACTGTGGTTTTATTCTAAAAAAGTCCACATTTTTTCAAATTTGCCTTTAATGCCATGACGTTTTTTGTTAAAATCAAATGTAAGGAGGTGGCACACTGTTTTGAATATTAAAAAGAAATTTACAACATTTGCTTTGGCATTTGCAGTTGTATTAAGTTTAATTCCAGGATTAAGTGCACAAGCTGCAACTACTGATTTTAAAATAATTTCAGAAAGTAAGGTTACTGCAAAGCAAGCAAAAAGTTGGGCTAAATCTAAAGGAGCAACAGATACTTTTGCTGATTTAGCAGATCTCTACTTCAAATACGCATCAGAACATGGTGATGTAAATCCAGCAATCGCATATGTACAAGCAGCAAAAGAGACTGGATATGGTAATTTTGGTGGTGTTCTAGATGAAAGTTATCACAATCCATGTGGACTTAAAAATCCATCTGGTGGAGGCGATACTGATAAAAATGCACATCAAAAATTTGAAAGTTGGGATGAAGGTGTACAAGCACATTTGGATCATTTGGCTCTATATGCAGGAGCAGATGGATATCCAAGAAAAGATACGTATGATCCAAGACATTTTGTGACAATTAAGGGTAAAGCAACTACGGTAAATTCTTTGGGTGGAAAGTGGGCACCTAGTGCTACATATGGAGAAGAAGTTAATGCATTATACAAAAATTTAATGGATTATGCTGGAATAGATTATCCAAAAGATAATGGTAAAACTCCAGATAATCAACCATCAAATGCGTCACCAAATCCAGCAACTCCTGAAAGTAAGCCTAGCGCACCAAATGCATCTGATATTATTACAGAGAATAAACCTCAAAGTGCAAATGATACTGTAGACAATAGTGTTAGTATAACATCAAATATTGGTTGGAAGTATGAGAATGGAGCTTGGTATTACTACAAATCAGATACTACCAAAGCAGTCGGTTGGATTAAACCAGATAAAAATTGGTATTACTTAAATGATGAAGATGGTAAAATGACAACTGGCTGGATAAAAGATAATGGAACATGGTACTATATAGATAAATCAGGTGCTATGGCAAAAGGTTGGAGGCAAGTAGATAATAACTGGTATTTACTAAAGGATTCAGGTGCCATGGAAACTGGATTTCAATTTGATGGATCAGGATTATATTATCTAAATGATTCTGGAGCTATGGCTACTTATAATGGTTGGACAAAGATAAATAATAAGTGGTATTACTTTGAGAAAAGTGGAAAGATAAAAACTGGATGGTTCAAGGAAAATGCTAAGTGGTATTATCTTCAAGGCGATGGAAGCATGGTAACTGGTCTTAAAAATATAGACAATAAGAAGTATATGTTTAATGATAACGGAACCATGACTAGTGGTTGGATGAAATTAAACAATTACTGGTATTACTTTAATACAGATGGTAGTATGGCAACAGGATGGATTATTGATAATGGAACTTACTATTATTTGTATGAAACCGGAGCTATGGCGAAAGGATGGATTAATCTTGGTGGAGCATGGTATTATTTAAAAGACAGTGGTACAATGGCGACAGGATGGGTTACATCTAATGGAGATTCGTATTATCTAGATACTTCAACAGGAAGAATGGTTACTAATACAACAATAGATGGATTTAAGATTGGCTCTGATGGGAAAAAGCAATCTTCATCTAATCAAAATGATGAAGATAGTTCAGGAAACAATACTCCAACAGATCAAGACGATGAAGATAATTCAGGAAATAGCCCTTCAGCAGGAAGTAATTCTTCAAATGGTAAAAAGACTATAGTAATAGATCCAGGACATGATTATGGCAAAGATTATGGTGCTGAAAGTACTATTGATGGAGTTACTTACAGTGAAACAGTTCTAAATATGCAAGTTGCAGATAAGTTAAAGACAGAACTTCAAAATAGAGGATATAATGTCATAATGACGAGAAATCTTGGTGAGCAGCCTTCATATGGCTCATTAGTTGCGAGTCTTACTCATAGGGTTGATGTTGCAAATAATGCTAATGCAGATTTCTTTATAAGCGTACATCACAATTCAGCTGGGGAGACAGCGAAAGGCGTTCTGACTCTTTATAGTTCAGAAGCCCAAGACTCTAAGTTTGGGGGAAAACTAGATAGCAATAGAATAGAAAGAAGTAAGCAAATGGCAACTCTTATAAATAATAATATTGCTAATAAGCTTGGCTTAAATAATAGAGGTGGACAGGAACAAAATTTATTTGTATGTAGAAATACCAATATACCAGCAGTTTTAGTTGAAGTTGGATTTATAACAAATAAAGAAGAAGCAGCAAGATGCGCTGATCCAGCTAGTCAAAAAAAGGTAGCTCAAGCAATAGCAGAAGTTATTGCTGGTAATATTTAAAATGTAATTATATTAAATTAACTAAGATCCAGGGAGAAAACTAAAGTTTGATATAGTTGAGTTCATACCATCAATATGTATAGTATAATTACAAAATTTACAGTAGATAAGTATTAAATAAAAGCTTTGAAGTGTTATTCAATAACATTTCAAGGCTTTTATCTATTTATCGGAGTATGTATTAGCAAAGTCGTTGGTTTTAGTAAAAGCATTTATTATTAGTAAGACTAATATTTAGCGAATTTTATATTTAAAGAATATAAAAAATGTAAATTTATGTAGCCTTGTTGCTAAGTTTATGATTGTATTCGATAATTTTCCTTAAGATAGTGCCATATATTTGGATATATTAGTACCTAAAATAGAATAAAAGCTTGTACTATATAATGGACAAACTACTTTTAGGGAAATTTTGTCTATATAATTTTTGTTCTTTAGAACTAAATAGAACGGGGGAAAGCTGTTTTGAAGGCTATTAAGAGATCGACTACATTATTTTTTGCTTTTGTGATAGTTTTAATATTAATTCCTATTACTAGCGTAAAAGCTGCTATCACTGATATTAAGATAGTATCAGAGACGAAAGTAACAGCAAAACAGGCTGAACAATGGGCTAAATCAAAAGGTGCAACAGATGCGTTTATTAATCTGGCAAAGTTATATTGGAAGTATTCGCCAGAGCATGGAAATGTTAATCCAGCTGTAGCATATGTGCAAGCTGCAAAGGAAACAGGCTATGGCAAATTTGGAGGAGTTATAAATGAAAGCTACCATAATCCATGTGGATTGAAAATAAGTGCTGGTGGATTGGATAATGATCCAAATGCTCATCAAAAATTCAACACATGGGATGAAGGTGTTCAAGCACATTTAGACCATCTAGCACTTTATGCAGGTGTAGATGGATATCCAAGGAGTGATTCATATGACCCAAGGGATTTTATTACCATAAAAGGTACAGTAGTAACGGTAAATGCTTTAGGTGGAAAGTGGGCTCCAAGTCTTACATATGGAGAAGAGGTTAATCAATTATATAATGATTTATTAGTCTCAGCAGGAATTGTATCAAAATCAGATAATGACACTTCTAAAAATTCTGGTAGTGATAACGACTCAGGCAAAACTGTAGGAACTGATAAGCCTCAAACAAATACAACAGTTCCAACTGGAATGGAAGCAACCAAGCCAATCCCAGCATCGCCGGATGGTAGTAAAGGTATTTCTTCATCAATAGGTTGGAGATTTGAAAATGGAAATTGGTACTACTACAACTCAGATGGGTCTAAAGTTACTGGGTGGATTAAGCCTGATGGTAACTGGTATTACTTATATAGTGATGGAAGTATGGCAAAAGGCTGGAGTCTTTTAAGAGGAAAATGGTATTACTTTAAATCAAGTGGAGTAATGCAGCTTGGATGGATAAAAGATAGCAATAAGTGGTACTATCTTCAAGGAGATGGAAGTATGATTACTGGATTTAACTTGATTGATGGTAGGAAATATTTTTTAGATTCAAGTGGAGCAATGAAGACTGGATGGGTTTCAATTAGTGGACAATGGTATTATTTCAATAGTGATGGAAGTATGCTGACTGGATGGATTAAACCAGATGGAAGTTGGTACTATTTGTATTCCAATGGAGTTATGGCGACAAATTGGCTTCAGCTTAATGGAACATGGTACTATTTAAGAAGTAATGGCACTATGGCAACAGGCTGGATTTTATCTGGAAATGCCTATTACTATTTATTGCCTGTTTCAGGAGCAATGGCTAAGAATACAGTTATAAATGGATGGCAGATAGGTGAAGATGGAAAAAGAGGAGATAGAATGCCTGGAAGTACAAACGGTAAAGTCATAGTTATAGATCCGGGGCATAACTTTGGCGGTGATGATGGCGCATATTCAACTAATAATGGCATTACATATTCTGAAAGAGATTTAAATATGCAGGTTGCGGATAAGTTGAAAGAAAAGCTTGAGGCAAATGGATATACAATAATCATGACTAGGAAATCATCTGATAGAGAAGTCTTAGGAGTTACTCAAAGCCTTACTAATAGAGTTAATATAGCAAATAATTCAAGGGCTGATTTATTCATAAGTTTGCATCACAATTCAGCTGATGCAGAATCAGCAAGAGGAGTTGAAGTTTATTACAGCTCAAGATCACAAGATGAAAGTTTTGGTGGCGGATATAGTTACGATAGGCTTTCTAAAAGCATGAATATAGCTTCATCCATAGCATCATCTCTTACAAATAGCACAGGGGCTATAAATAGAGGTGCTAAAGATGGTAATTTATTTGTATGTAGAAATACTACAATGCCAGCTGTTTTAGTTGAATTAGGATTTATAACAAATACAAATGAAGCTAAAAAATGTGCAGATTCATCATATCAAGATGTAGAAGCAACAGCAATTGCTAATGCAGTTTCAACAATAATTTAAATGATTTTACTACTGAACAGAATGGGCAATTTAATAGCTATAAAAATATGGTGAGAAAAGTTTTAATACAATATACTGATATATTATTTGAAAATAATAATCGGTATATTGTATTATTTTTTTATAATAATACTAACAGTAAAGAATAAAAAATGTTCGTAAGCATATTTTTCATTATCCTGCATTAGTAAAATGTTTGCGATATACCTAACATAGCATTATTTTGTTTCGTGTTTTATAAGAAGTATTAATATAGCTTTTAGACTGTTACTTTATTTTATGTGCTATAGATGAAATGATTTATAACTTAATGAATTGATTATATTTTCCAGTAAAAAAGTGAGTTTATATTTAAACTAATAGGTTGTAAAATTTTGAGGGATTTGATTACGAATGTATATACTAAAAAATTAATGGATTATTAATAATATAAATATTGATAGATCTTATTAATTATACTATATTTTATATTAATAGAATTCAAGAGAGGTGAAGTCCATGGATAGGTTAAGAAGATTTATGTTTGGAAGATATGGTGGAGATGAATTATCCAAAGCATTACTTGTTTTATCTTTTATACTGTTGTTGGTAATGAATTTCGTACCAAATAATTTAAGATTTCTAGTAATATTAGCATATACTCCTGCAATGATATGTATGTTTAGGATATTTTCAAGAAATATATATAAGAGGAGAAATGAGAATTATAAGTATTTAAAAATTAAAAATAAAATAGTAATGTGGTTCAAGAATAATATAAATAGAATAAAAACATTAAAGACCTATAAATACTATACTTGCTCAAATTGTAAGCAAAAATTAAGAGTACCAAGAGGAAAAGGAAAAATGTCTATTACATGTCCAAAATGCAAAAGTTCGTTTAAAGGAAAATCATAAAGTGTTTCACTTAGGGAATATAAATAAGATTATAGAAGTTTAATAAAAGTACCTTTCATAATATATAACTGCTGTATTATATTATGGAAGGCTATTTTTTATTTAGATGAGCAAATTTCATATTTGCTAAATAGCTAATTTTCTAGTTTTAAGTTATTTAAAAAAGGAAAATCACCCCAAGTGT